>JBHIDP010000377.1:0-1517 GCA_046760185.1 Anaerolineae bacterium | reverse complement strand
CATGGAGGTTTTGACCATGGCCAAAGAGCCCGATCTCTACTGGAACCCCATCCTGGAGACCCTGCCTCTGGAAAAGCTTCGACAACTTCAGTTGAAGAAGTTTCAGAAGATTGTGCGCTGGGCCTACGACCATTCCAGGTTCCATCGTAGGCTCTACCGCGAAGCGGGGTTGGAGCCGGAGGACATCAAGACCTTTGAGGATGTCCGCAAGGTGCCCAAGGTGGAGAAGGCCATGATGCGGGAGATCCAGGCCAAAGAGCCCTTCCCCTACGGTGATGCCCTCTGCGTTCCCCTGGAGAAGGTGACCGAGTTTCACCAGACCAGCGGAACCACCGGCCAACCGGTCTACCAGCCGGACACCTGGCAGGACTGGGAGTGGTGGGCGGAGTCGTGGGCCTACATTCTCTACGCTCAGGGCTTCAGGGATAGGGATCGGGTTTTCATTCCTTTTGGCTACAACATTTTTGTGGCCTACTGGGCCGGACACTACGCGGCCGAGAAGATAGGTTGTGAGGTGATTCCTGGCGGTGGCCTGGACACGGCGGCGCGCATCCTCAAGATGCAGGAGTTGAAGGCCACAGCCATGATGGGTACCCCCACCTACATGCTGGGCATGGCCGATGTGGCTCGCCACAAACTGGGTATTGATCCGGCCAGGGACCTGCACATAAAGAAGATCCTCTGCGCTGGCGAGCCCGGGGCCAGCATCCCCACCACCAAAAAGAGGATGGAAGAGGCCTGGGGGGCCAAGGTCTATGACCATGTAGGAGCGACAGAGGTTGGCGGCTGGAGCTATGAGTGCACCGCACAACCGGGAGGCATGCACGTCAACGAGGCCCTCTTTCTGGTCGAGCTTGAGGACATGGAGACAGGAGAGCTCATCACCACGCCAGGGCGCAGGGGCAAGCTGGTCATCACCACCCTGGACCGGGAGGCCCAGCCCTGCATCCGCTTTGATACCAAGGACATCGCCGAATGGGCTGCGGAACCCTGCCCTTGTGGACGCACCTTCCGCCTGACCAAGGGTGGCGTCATCGGGCGGGCCGATGACATCACCAAGGTCAAAGGGGTACTATTGGCCCCTTCGGCTATTGAGGAAGTGGTCAGGGGGATTCCCGAACTGTCAGACGAATTCGAGGTGATCGTGACCAAGAGAGGCGACCTGGATGACATCACCCTGAAGGTGGAGTTGCTGCCGGGGCGAGAGGGTGACCGCGAGAGTGTGGAAGCCAGGCTGGCCGACCAGTTGCGCTTGAAGACCAATCTGCGTTATAATATTGAGTTCCATCCTTACAACAGTCTGCCTAGATACACCCTCAAGGCCAGGAGATTCAAGGACTTACGTAAAGCACTCGTGCAGAAATAAATAGAGCGTGGCCAAAACTTGTGGGAGTCGAGGCTTTAGCCGGTTTTATCCGCCTGAAGGCTCCACTCCTCCACAGATTTTAGCCAGACTCAAATAAATATCCCTATACTTCGTCAGGCCTGTGCTGAGCCTTGTCCTGAGCGCAGTCGAA
>JBHIDP010000376.1:0-1544 GCA_046760185.1 Anaerolineae bacterium | reverse complement strand
GCCCCTTGACCTCGGCGTTGCCCAGCTTACCCTTGGTCTGGCTCTCGAACTGGGGTTCTTTGAGTTTAACGCTGAGGATGGCGGTCAAACCCTCCCGTACATCCTCGCCAGCGAAGTTTGGTTCGTTGTCTTTCAACAACCCCTGTTTGCGCGCATAGTCGTTGATGGTGCGGGTCAAGGCCGACCGGAAACCGGTCAGGTGTGTGCCTCCGTCCACGGTATTGATGTTGTTGGCGAAGGCATAGACCGACTCGGCGTAGCTATCGGTGTACTGGATAGCTACCTCCACCAGAGTACCATTTACTTCCTTCTCGATGTAGACCGGCTTGTCATGGAGGACCTTGCGGTTCTTGTTCAAGTACCGCACGAAAGACTTGATGCCCCCTTCGAAATAGAAAGAGGTCTCTCCCTTATCCCGTTCATCCCTGAAGGTGATCTTCAGGCCCCGGGTCAAGAAGGCCATCTCGCGGAAGCGCTGGGCCAGAGGTGTGAACTTGTAGTCTATGTTCTGGAAAACCTCCCGGTCGGCCAGGAAGGTAGTTTCAGTGCCTGTCGTCTTGGCCTTGCCCACACTTTTAACCGGACTGGCTGGCACACCTCTTTCGTACCGCTGTCGGTATACCTTTCCATCCCGTTTCACCTTCACCTCAAGCCACTCAGACAGGGCATTGACCGCGGACACGCCAACGCCGTGAAGACCGCTGGCTACTTTGTACCCCTCCCCACCGAACTTAGCTCCCGAATGGAGCATGGTGTGCACCACCTCCAAGGCCGGCTTGCCGGTCTGGGGATGGATATCAACCGGGATGCCCCGTCCGTTGTCCACCACGGTTACGGAGTTATCTTCATGGATGGTGATCTGGATGGTATCACAGGCACCGGCCAAAGCTTCATCTATGGAGTTATCAACTACCTCGTAAACCAGATGGTGGAGGCCCCGCACATCGGTGCTTCCTATATACATCCCTGGCCGCCGCCTTACAGCCTCCAGTCCCTCCAGAACTTGAATATCATCGGCATCATATTTGAGTGCTTGTTCTGCCACCTTGAAAACCTCCAGATAGCTACTGTATCGCTGTACTTCCCTCATTCCCGGCTGGTTTCCTGCTCTCCTGCCAGGCCGCATACCGATTGCCATAGAAAATGAAACTGGTTGCCACCAACCCGCTCCCCACGTAGGCGTTGCCGGCTATCCCGGCCACAGTTCCCCAGGGGTTGACACTCAGCTTCCGCCATATCAGGCCCAGACCGACGATGAGCAGGTTAGTGACCAGGATCAGACCCAAAGTAGACCACAGGTTGCGATGTACCACGTTGACGCTGTTCCAGATAGCCTGAAACGTCCCGGCCCGACTGATGACGATGGCCTCAACCACGAAAACGAGATAGAATGAGATCAGCATGCCCAACATCCAGAAGATTATCAGCAGAAGGGATGATACAGTTTGATTGACGAAGGTGACCAACCCTATGAAAAAGGAGAGCGGCAAGCCAAAGAAAAGGATCAGCCCCAGAAGAAGGAGGCCGAAGAGGAGGATTTTGCC
>JBHIDP010000375.1:0-1557 GCA_046760185.1 Anaerolineae bacterium | reverse complement strand
TTTGATGCGGGCCAAATCCATCCCTGCCGCCCGGGGCTGCAAAGGGTTGAGGACATCAATGCCCATCTCACCGGCTAAGGCGCCGATGAGGGGATAGACAGCTCCACAGGAGTGGTACATGATCTTGGCGGGGTACTGGCGAATGGCTGCGTTGAGGCGTTGGTGACGAGGCAGGATGAACTCCCGCCACATGGCCTCCGACATCATCAGTCCCGTCTGGATGCCCACGTCATCGTAGGTGTAGACCATGTCAATGAGGCCATCCGCTGCCTCCAGCACGCGGGTGACATTGGCGATGTACAGGTCGGTGAAGCAATCCATGATAGCGCAGGGCACCTCTGGGCGCTGTACCAGGTCCATCAAGAAGTGCTCGAACCCATACAGGCCCCACGACCACTCGAAGATGCCCCCCACCTCGTAGCGGATGTGGTACCGTGTCTCCCGGTTCAGGGCTCGGATCTTGTCCTTCAGGTTAGTGACGTCCCAATGTTCCGGTTTGGCCCAGCCGTCCCAGGTCTCCACCTCAGCCACGGTCTGGGCTTCGGCCAGGGGGAAAGAGGCATATTCCTCGTAGGTGCTGAAGGGATTGGACACCCGACGGCGGTGGGTGCCCCAGGCGTCGTAGTAGGTGCCGTCCGGCTGCAGGCGCGGCGCGGGGCCCACGTAGTCGGGGGCGACCAGACGGCAATCAGCGCCCAGCAGGCGCAGGACATCCTCCTCGGCCTCCACGCCCAGATATCCCCGCAGCGCATCCCAGACCTCGGGCACGGCCCAGAAGTCGAAGGGCACTCGATCAGGCTCCTCGTGGCGCAGGGCCATCTCCACCCGCTGGCGCGGAGCGATGGGGACAGCTTCTGGCCGGCCATAGTGATCTTCAAGAAAAACCCGCACTTCGGCGGGCTCGGTGGGGAGACGATCCATGGTTTCGATATGCCTTGGTTTCGATACGCCTTCGGCTACTCTACCCAAGCGGCTACTCAACCCAAGCATACCACTTCGGTTCGGCTCGCTATTCCCTGGTGTATGGTTGGGCGATGGCAGCGGGGAATGTCACCCTGCCGATGACAAGAGCTACAATCAGAAGGGTGGTGATGTAGGGGATCATGTTCACGAAATAGAAGGGGATGACCTCTTTGACTCCCGGCGTCACCGCCACGGAATAGGCAAAGCCTCCGGCGAAGCCGAAAATGAAAGCGGCAGCCAGGGCTAACAAGGGCTCCAATCCAGCGAATACGACGCAGGCCAGGGCGATGAAGCCCCTGCCGGCACTCATTTCTTTTGTGACGCCTCCAAACCAGGCCAAGGGCATAAAAGCCCCGCCCAAGCCACACAGCGCTCCCCCCAGGGTGGCGGTGAAGATTCTGATCAGATCAACCCTCACCCCGGCCACGTCGGCGGCTTCTGGCTTCTCCCCGGCGGCCCCTATTCTGAATCCAAGCACCGTTTTATGTAGGAGAATGTGGGCCAGGATGGCGAGGATTACGGCTGTAACGGTCACCCAACTCAATTGCCCGAAAGGGGTGTATATCGGACGCACCATAAGCGCCCGTGGGAAAA
>JBHIDP010000374.1:0-1579 GCA_046760185.1 Anaerolineae bacterium | reverse complement strand
GCCCCTTGACCTCGGCGTTGCCCAGCTTACCCTTGGTCTGGCTCTCGAACTGGGGCTCCTTGAGTTTAACGCTGAGGATGGCGGTCAAGCCCTCCCGCACATCCTCGCCAGCGAAGTTTGGTTCGTTGTCTTTCAACAACCCTTGTTTGCGCGCATAGTCGTTGATGGTGCGGGTCAAGGCCGAACGGAAGCCAGTCAGGTGAGTGCCTCCGTCCACAGTATTGATGTTGTTGGCGAAAGCATAGACCGACTCAGCGTAGCTATCGGTGTACTGGATAGCCACCTCCACCAGAGTACCATTTACCTCCTTTTCGATGTAGACCGGCTTGTCATGGAGGACTTTGCGGTTCTTGTTCAAGTACCGCACGAAAGACTTGATGCCCCCTTCGAAGTAGAAAGAGGTCTCTCTCTTCTCCCGTTCATCCCTGAAGGTAATCTTCAGGCCCCGGGTCAGGAAGGCCATCTCGCGGAAGCGCTGGGCCAGGGGTGCGAACTTGTAGTCTATGCTAGGGAAAATCTCCCGGTCGGCCATGAAGGTAGTTGTCGTGCCTGTCGTCTTAGCCTTGCCCACCCTTTTGACCCGACCGGCTCGAACACCTCTTTCGTACCGCTGCCGGTATACCTTTCCGTCCCGTTTCACCTCCACCTCAAGCCACTCAGACAGAGCATTGACCGCGGACACGCCAACGCCGTGAAGACCGCTGGCTACTTTGTACCCCTCCCCACCGAACTTAGCTCCCGAATGGAGCATGGTGTGCACCACCTCCAAGGCCGGCTTGCCGGTCTGGGGATGGATATCAACCGGGATGCCCCGTCCGTTGTCCACCACGGTTACGGAGTTATCTTCATGGATGGTGATCTGGATGGTATCACAGGCACCGGCCAAAGCTTCATCTATGGAGTTATCAACTACCTCGTAAACCAGATGGTGGAGGCCCCGCACATCGGTGCTTCCTATATACATCCCTGGCCGCCGCCTTACAGCCTCTAGCCCCTCCAGAACCTGAATATCAGCGGCATCATATTTGAGTACTTGTTCTGTCACCCTTGAAAACCTCCAGATAGCTACTGTATCGCTGTGCTCCCCTTATTTCCGGTCTGGCTCCTGCTCTCCTGCCACGCCGCGTATCGGTTGCCATAGAAGATGAAACTGGTTGCCACCAACCCGCTCCCCACGTAGGCATTGCCTGCTATTCCAGCCACAGTTCCCCAGGGGTTGACACCCAGCTTCCGCCATATCAGGCCCAGACCGACGATGAGCAGGTTAGTGACCAGGATCAGGCCCAAAGTAGACCACAGGTTGCGATGTACCACGTTGACGCTGTTCCAGATGGCCTGAAACGCCCCCGCCCGACTGATGACGATGGCGTCAACCACGAAAACGAGATAGAATGAGATCAGTATGCCCAACATCCAAAGGATTATCAGCAGAAGGGATGATACGGTTTGATTGACGAAGGTGAGCAACCCTATGAAAAAAGAGAGCGGCAAGCCAAAGAAAAGGATCAGCCCCAGAAGCAGGAAGCCGAAGAGGAGGATTTTGCCGCAGTATCCTGCCACCTCAGCCACAAAACGACTG
>JBHIDP010000373.1:0-1610 GCA_046760185.1 Anaerolineae bacterium | reverse complement strand
GCCGTTTCGGCCGTAACCGGAAGCTAAACAGGGCGTTCAAATGGCGTGAATTGAGGGGCAGGGTGCGGGAGTGGAAGGAGCGGGGAGAGATGAGGATTTGGCCGCTGGCGCGGCAATTTAGGGTGGCTTCTGGTTTTCCCCGGCCAACCTTTGCCGCCATTCCAGGCAGGCTCGGCGTAAGGCACTCTCGGCGTCAAGCCCCAGCTCCCGCACCACGTCTACCAGAGCAAAAAGCACCTCTCCCAACCACCGTTCCCTCTCTTCGGCAGTAGGAGCCTGAGCCACTACCTCCACCACCTGCTGCACCGCTCTCTCCTTCGCAACAGCAGTACCTCGTGGCCAGAGCCCAACCCGTGAGGCTCGCTCCTGAATGTCCTGGGCCTGGGCCAGCGCTGGAAGCGTAGCTGGAATATCTTCAAGGAAGGAGGCGACCTCGGCCCCTTCCCCCTTCTCCTCTCGCTTGATTCCTTCCCAATGTTGCACCACCTCAGAGGGATCAGCCACGGCCAGGCCGGCGAAGACATGGGGGTGGCGACGGATAATCTTCTCGCTTATGCCAGCTATCACATCCGCCAGGGTGAACTCCCCTGCTTCAGCCGCTATCTGGACATGAAGGGCGATCTGGAGCAGCAGGTCACCCAACTCCTCCCGCAACCGGTCAGGGTTGTCGGCATCCAGGGCCATCAGCGCCTCGTATACCTCCTCCAGCAGATGAGGGCGTAGGGATCGGTGGGTCTGCTTCCGGTCCCAGGGACAGCCATCGGGGGCGCGCAGACGGGCTACCAGGTCCTGAAAGGCAGCCATGGAAGTGGGTTGAGGCAGGGGTGGGATGTAGAGAGCGGTCAGATCATCTATGTTGTCCTGCCGATCCAGCTCATAGAGGGGTATCGTGATGTCCTCCTCCCGATCTGTGCCCGCCCAACGCACCAAAGTGACCGGATGCTCGTCCGGATAGAGGTTCATCAGGATTAACTTGACGTCGCTGGCCAGAGTGCGGTCGTAGAGCTGACCCACCAGGGCGGGGACATCGGGGTTCAGGCCAGGGTAATGGTGAGCTGCCAGTGCGGTGGCGTCTATCACCTGCAACCCATCCAGGGGGTCCAGGCCGAGGCTGGTCGAAACCGCCTCGATGAAGCTGACCCCGGGGACAATCTTCACCTCTATCCCCCATTCCTCGGCTCCGGCCAGAATGAGCTGCACCGACGCCTCCCCCACCAGAGGATGGCCAGGCACGGCATAGATGATCTCGTTTCTTTCCCGGACCAGGGTGAGCAACCGTTCGGCTATGGCCTGGTAGACCTCGGCAAAGGTCTCCTTCTCCTCGTAGAGGTAATCGAAGCTATGGACTGTAACCCCCTCAGGTAGCGCCTCGGCTGCCGGATGATGTCGGGTGCGTAGATAGATTTCCTTAGCCTCTTCCAATATCCTCTGTGCTTCCACGGTTATTTTCTGAGGATCACCAGGGCCTAGCCCCACCACGGTGATAGTCACTCAGCCACCTCCTAATAGGCTGTCTGAAAAGGGATCGTAGTAGGCCCTCACCATCCCCCCAACCCCCTTCCTCTCCCAAATTTGGGAGAGGAAGGGGGTGCCGAGCAGCGTCCTGAGAT
>JBHIDP010000372.1:0-1612 GCA_046760185.1 Anaerolineae bacterium | reverse complement strand
ATGAAGGAGTTCTGTCTGGCCACGGGCCAAAACCCGCCTCGCATCTCTGTCTACAAAGCCCTCGATCCGGAGAGGGATTGGTTCTTGTATCAGACCTCAAAGATGCTCTACAGTGCTCGCGTCAGACCCCTCACGCCCGAGTACGCCAGGGTATCGGAGCAACTGCGAGCCATGATCGAGAACGCCATCTCCGACCAGATGACTGTTGATGAGGCGGTGAGGAAGGCAGCGGAGATCATCAGTGCTCTGACCGACCGTCCGCTGGGATAGACCCTCCCGGCGCTGGAAATTCCCCCTTGACAAACTGTTCATTCTGGAGTATAATTATAACAAACTTTGTCATTACAACATTACATTATGACTTAAGTCGCCACCGATCGGGGTGGCGACGAGGTGGGGAAGGGCATTTTAGTGATTGCGAAAGGGGGGATGAATCAACAAACTTGCAGGCCAGATCGGTTGGAGTTTCGGAAAAAAACTTGAGTACACCTAATTAAGGAGGAGACATGTTTACCAAGAAAGTAGCTTACGTTGCCTTAGCGGTGGTGATGGTGGTCAGCCTGCTGGCGGCCAGCGCAGTCAGCGCTGCCCCGCCGCAGCAGGAGGAGTTGACCTACACGGTTAAGCTGGGGGACACCCTCTGGGCCTTGGCGGAGAAGTACCTGGGCAACGGCCCGGCCTACTGGGCCATCGTTGATGCCACCAATGCCGAACATGGCGCAGATCCCAGCTTCGCCCACATCGAGAACCCCAGTCTGATCCAGCCTGGCTGGAAGCTCCTCATCCCTGGTGCTGAAGAAGCAGCGGCCCCGGTCGCCCCCACGTCACCCATCCTCGAGATCTACCACTGGTGGACGTCAGGGTCAGAAAAGGCGGCCATGGATGCGCTCGTCGCCGTTTACATGGATAAATATCCCGACGCCATCGTGCTGGAGAGTCCAGTAGCCGGCGGGGGCGGGATAGCGATGAGAGAGGTCATCCACACCTTGATGCTCGCTGGGGAAGCGCCGGATTCGTTCCAGAGCTATCCGTTCGGCCTGGTACCCTACTGGGAAGCCGACATGCTCGAGCCGATAGACGAGGTCTGGACCGCAGAGGTTAAAGCCGCCGTCCCGGACGTCGTAGAGGACATGTGCAAGATGCCCGATGGGCACTATTATGCCGTTCCGGCCGGTATTCAGCAGGCAGGCGTTGTTTTCTACAACACCCCCCTCTTCGAGGAATACGGTCTTTCCAAACCTGCGAGCTGGGACGAGTTCTGGGCCGCATGTGACACCTTGAAGGCCGAGGGAGTGGATGCCATCGCCTTGGGAGACAAAAACGCATGGCCACTGACGTATATCTTCCGAGCACTCACCGCCAGCGAGGGGATAGATTACTACGAAGACTTCATCAACGGAAAGGTCACCGATGCCAGCAACCCCAAACTCGTGGATTCGCTGGAAAAGCTCAACAAGATGTTGGACTACGTCAATGCGGATCACGCTGCCCTAACCTGGAACGAAGCGGTAGGGCGTGTGATCAAGGGAGAAGCGGGAATCAACATCATGGGTGACTGCGCTGTAGGAGAATTCAGAATTGCAGAGGCAGATTACCCTGAAGACTTCGGCGC
>JBHIDP010000371.1:0-1637 GCA_046760185.1 Anaerolineae bacterium | reverse complement strand
GTATATGCCGGCCAGGATCAATCCTCCCCCCACCATTTTCAACAGGGTGGGCACTTCCTTGAGGATGAAGTAAGCCAGGATGGTCGAGCCTATCGGCTCCCCCAGGATGGTCACCGTGACGAAAGTGGCCGACAGGTAGCGCAGGGCCCAGTTGAAGGAGGAGTGGCCCAGGATCTGGGGCACCACCGCCAGCAGGAGGAACATGGCATAGGTCCTCGGACCGTAACCAGTGAAGCTGTGCCCCGCCCCGAGGGCCATGATGACCAGCAGGACGGCCGCAGTCAGGTACACCACTGAGATGTAGCTTATCAAGGAAAGCTTAGCCCGCAAGCGGCGACCGATGAGGAAGTAACCGGCCGCAGTCACCGCCCCCAGAAATGCCAGCCAATCACCCCACAGGGCCTGCCCTGCCAACTGGATATCGTCAAAGCCGATGATCATCCCCCCGACCACGGCCACCACGATTCCTAGGAACATGGGAACTGCCACCTTCTCTCTGGTGAAGAAATGGGAGATTAGCCCCACCATGAGGGGATAGGTGGAGACGAAGATGACCGAACTGGCCACGGTGGTGAATTCCAGGGAGGTGATCCAAAACCCAAAATGCAGGGCCAGGAAGAAGCCGGAAAGGAGGGCCAGGCCCAGGTCACTACGGCAGAGGCTGCCCAGCTCCTGGCGCTTGTCCCACAGGGCGGTCGGGACCAGGATCATCGAGGCGATGCTCAGCCGGTAGGCAGCGATGATCAAAGAGGGAGCTTCGGCCAGACGGATGAAGATGGCGGCGAAGGAGACCGAGGTCACCCCCAGAAGAAGGACGGCGTAGGGCTTGATACTCTGTCCTTGTCCCCTCACCGTTCCAGGCCCGCCAATGAGATCATGGCTCCCCGCGCTTTGTAGATGGTAGGCAGGTCGTCATCGGTGAACTCGAGGCTATAGCCGTCCAGCCGCCTGGCCCCGGGCACCAGTTGGGCCATGTCTGCCTGGGAGCTCTTGCTGAATCTGATGGTCAAGGTGATGGGTGGCTCGAAGACGAAAGGCTTTCCCCCCTTTTCCAGGGCCCGCGCCGCTGCCTCTCTGATCCGGTTCCGCGCTGTCTTCAGGGGCAGGCATTTGGCCGCAGAACGCCCGCAGGCCTCCTTGACCACCACACTCTCAGCCGGGGCAAACAGCCTTCGCGCTTCCTCCACCATGGCCCGGTCGCCGGAGACGAGAACCACCGGCACACCGTAGTATCCGGCCAGGGCAGCGTTGAAACCTGGCTCCCCCAGCGGTTGACCGTTCAGGCTGATCTGATGGACGAAGCCGGTGTAGCTATGGTCCAGAATGGCCTCGGCCGTGCCTGCCTGAGCATGGTAGCCGATGAGGAACACAGCGTCGAAGCTGTCGTCCAGGCCCTGCATCATGGAGAAGGGCTTAGGGGCGCCGGAGATGAGTTGAGCTGCTTCGTGGAGCTCTTCGATGAGGATGTTGTGCATCGTCCAGTGGGAGTCGTTGACCACAACCTCCGTGGCACCGCCAGCCAGGGCCCCTTCCACCGCGGCGTTGACATCGCCGGTCATGAACTTGCGTCCCCGTTCGTACTCCTTGTGGCTGGGATCGGTATGGGAGCCATCCACAATCCCTGAGATTCCTTCCAT
>JBHIDP010000370.1:0-1640 GCA_046760185.1 Anaerolineae bacterium | reverse complement strand
CCCTCACTGGGCGGGCGTGGGAGCCAGCCCAGCTAGTTTTCGGATAGGTACTTAGGAGTAACAGTTGGTTAGAGGGCTATCAGACCGCGGAGGTTTCCTCCACGCGACTTAACACAGCAGAGTTGTCCGTGAATGCGGTTAACTTTGTTGCTGTGAAGTCCCGCTTGAAACCTCCGAGGTCTTATCCGAACGTTTAGGAGTGGAAGGGAACGATGTTAGGAAGGGGAGCCAATATCCATCAAGGTCTGGCCCGCACTCGCCAGTCAATATTTGGACGTATCACCGGGCTCTTGGGAGCGAACGAGCTGACCGACCAGTTGTGGGATGAGCTGGAGGAGTTGCTCATCCTGGCCGACGTGGGAGTGGCCACCACGACAGACCTGATTGAGAACCTGCGGCATGAAGCCAGACGGCAGGGGGTTCGCCGCGCCGACGAGGTGCAGGGGATGCTAAGGGAGGGACTGGTTCAGATTCTCAAGGAGATCCCGCCGGATGGCTCAGGGGAGTATCTCTTGACCGTCATCCTGGTGGTGGGGGTGAACGGCTCGGGGAAGACCACCAGTATCGCCAAGCTGGCCCGCTACCATCAGAATCGTGGCAGGAGGGTGCTGTTGGCCGCGGCTGACACCTTCCGCGCCGCAGCCATTGACCAACTGAAGATATGGGGCGAGCGGGTCGGAACAGAAGTGATCAGCCACCAGCCGGGAGGTGATCCCGGGGCGGTGGTCTACGATGCCATCCAGGCAGGCCGCGCCCGCAAGGCTGATGTGCTCATCGTAGACACGGCCGGTCGCCTCCATACCAAATACAACCTGATGGAGGAACTAAAGAAGATCTACCGTGTGGCCAACAAGCAGGTCCATCAGGCTCCCCATCAGACCCTGCTTGTGCTGGATGCCACTACCGGTCAGAATGCTCTGGCCCAGGCCAAATATTTTAAGGAAGCCGTTCGGGTGACAGGCATCATCCTGGCCAAACTGGATGGTACGGCCAAGGGTGGGATCGCCTTCGCCATCGTGCGCGAGTTGGGCATACCGATCCAGTTCGTGGGTACGGGCGAGGGGTTGGATGACCTGGCCCCCTTCGAGGCGGAAGTGTTCGTGCAGGGCCTGTTTGCGTAGGGAGAGGGCTTGCCCCTCTCCTTCGGGGAAACCGAAAGCGCAGTGTTTTACCCACATCCCAGCAAACGCGTGTGAGGCCCTCGGCGTCAGCCGACGGGAGTTGTCACAGCTTGCCCAGGCCTGCCCTGAGCTCGTCCTGAGCAGAGTCGAAGGGGAACAGTCACCTGGGTAAGCTGTGATGCTCCACACGTCTCGGCAGGCGTGTCCTGAGCTTTGCCGAAGGGTCGAAGGGCTCAGGACAGGCCTCACGGCGTGGGCCTCGGAGATGTGGGTGAAAGTCAGGGCTGAAGCGCAGGGGCTTCTAGGACAAAAGATCATAACTGCAATCTGGAGGTGAGTTAACTTATGGAGGAATTAAAAAGCAAACTGGCAGATTTGAACCAGCGCATAACCAAGATTATGGAGCATCTTTGACGTCGTCCAAAAGGAGAAGGAGATAAGCGGTCTTGAGGCCAAATCGCTCGATCCCGACCTGTGGCAGGATCAGGAACAGGCTCAGAACATTATGCAGCGCCTGGC
>JBHIDP010000369.1:0-1644 GCA_046760185.1 Anaerolineae bacterium | reverse complement strand
CGTCTATCCCTTATCCTCCGCCCGCGACTGGGGGGACGTATGTCCCCCCAGACCCTTCGGCTGCGCTCAGGACAAAGCCCCCCTACAGGGGACAGAAGACAGGGAACAGAGGAGCTATTTTGAGGAGAAGCTCCTGGCGCAACGAAACCCGATGTCGGTGCTCCAGTAGGCGGGCTTGCCCCTGAAGCGGGAGGCGCAGCGCGCGCTACCCCGATTGAGGCCCCACGAGCCCCCACGCAGCACCGGGGCCTCTTTCGTCTCTTCGTCGTACCAGGAACCAGTCCACTCCCAGACGTTCCCGGCCATGTCCCAGACACCATAGGGGCTGAGCCCGTCGGGGTACATGCAGACTGGCGTAGTTTGACCCAACTTGCTCTCAGCAGTGTTGCCCAAAGCCGGGTCGAATCGCTCACCCCAGGGGTACTTCCGGCTCTCATGCCCCTGCGCGGCCAACAGCCATTCCTCTTCGGTGGGCAAACGCACCTTCCCCCCTTCGGCCAGCTTACCTGCTTCGCCCAACCTCTCCGTCAACCAGTGGCAATATGCCTCAGCCTCATACCAAGACACCCCCACCACCGGCTGCAAGGGGTTGTTGAAGCGAGCGTCGTCCCAGTACCTCGGCCGCACCGCCTGAGCCCCACGATGCCAATGCCACCCCTCTCTCGACCAGTACCGCTCCTGGCTGTATCCACCGGCTTCGACAAAGCGGGCGAATTGGCTGTTGGTCACCGGGTATTTGGCAATCCAAAAAGTTTCTACCTCTTTCGTTTTACCCTCAATCGTCACTCTGCCGGCCGGAATCTTGCACCAGGCATCCAGGTCCTCAGGCAGCCAATTCAGCTCTCCCAGCAACAGTCCGGCCTCGGCACGGGTGCGGGGCATGATAGAACTGTCTTGCATCACCCCCACCAGTTCATCCACCACCCGCTCCCACAGCCGCCCCGTGACCCCGTCCCGGCCCACGTCCACCAGGCACTGGCCGGCCAGAACGATGTTCTTGCCCCGTTCCTCACCCTCGGCCGGGGCCTCCAGGATGGACTGCACCAGACGCGTGGCCTCCCGCCGCGGGGAGGCCCCCACCGCCAGCAGGATGACCTCCTTCCAGCCAGGGTCGTACAGGTACTCCCCGATCACCTCCTCCGGCTCCTCGACCAGGTCGGCGATGGCCCTGGCCGCCAGGTACTCCTCGAAGGTGAGGTGCATGAAGCCGTAGAGCCCTAACCCCCGTTCCACCAGGAGCCCGCTCTGCTCCCGGATCAGGTCGGTGAAATCCGTGGCTAACCTCGTGGCCTCCTCCCGACTCACCCCCTCCTGCTCCATAAAGAGATGGGCCAGACGCTCCTCCAGTTCGGCCCGCTCCACCAGACCACCGGGCCTGGTCTCGTGCACCCACAGGGCGATAGGGGCCAACAGGTTGACCACGTAGCGGGAGTCCAGGGGTCGCCCACGTAGTTGCAGGTCAATGGGCCGCCCGGAGAGGCTGCGGGCCAGGTTCCAGGTCTGGGCCAGGGCCTCTACCGACAGCCGGTAGAGTTCCACCCGGCGCTGGGGGAGACGGGTGCCCTGGTAGAAGATCAAGGCCAGGATGGTCAGAAGCAGAGGGTTGGCCGCCAGGCGCTGGACGCCGGGAGCGGAGCGGATGGC
>JBHIDP010000368.1:0-1654 GCA_046760185.1 Anaerolineae bacterium | reverse complement strand
ATTAGGGATTAGTCTTCTGGTAGGGGGACAATGTTTGAGAACCTGACCGACAAGCTCCAGGTTGTGTTCAAGAAGCTAGCCAGCAAAGGGAAGCTGAGTGAGAAGGACGTGGATGCTGCCCTGCGGGAGGTACGGCTGGCCCTGTTGGAGGCCGACGTCAACTATCACGTGGTAAAGGATTTCGTAGCCAGGATCAAGGAACGGGCCATTGGGGCCGAAGTGATGAGAAGCCTCACCCCGGCCCAGCAGGTGGTCAAGATCGTCAATGAGGAACTGATCCACCTTCTGGGTCAGCCAAGCAAGATAGACCTCTCCGGCTCCCCGCCCCACGTCATCATGTTGGTCGGCCTTCAGGGCTCGGGCAAGACCACCACGGCGGCCAAGTTGGCTCTCATCTTGCGCAAGGGCGGACAGCGGCCTCTCCTTGTGGCGGCCGACACGCGTCGTCCAGCGGCCATTACCCAGCTCGAGGTGCTGGGTGAGCAGTTGGACCTGCCGGTCCACAGCGAGGGGGTCGAGGCCAATCCACCGGATATCTGTGCCAATGCCGTCAAGCGGGCCAAGGAAGCAGCCTACAGCTCCGTCCTGCTCGACACCGGTGGCCGCTTGCACATTGACGATGAATTGATGCAGGAGTTGGAGCGGATCAAGGCCAGGATCTCGCCGCAGGAGGTACTTCTGGTGGCCGATGCCATGACTGGCCAGGATGCCGTGCGGGTGGCCGAGGATTTCAACCAGCGCGTCGGTTTGACCGGCTTGATCCTGACCAAGGTTGACGGTGACGCCAGAGGAGGGGCAGCCCTCTCCATCCGTTCGGTGACCGGTGTGCCCATCAAGTTTATGGGGGTGGGGGAGAAGCTGGACGCGTTAGAGCCTTTCTACCCCGATCGTCTGGCTTCACGCATCCTGGGCATGGGGGATGTGTTGAGCCTCATCGAGAGGGCCGAAGTCGCCTTCGACCAGGAGCAGGCCGAGGTCATGGAGCGGAAGTTGCGCACGGCCACCTTCGACCTGGAGGATTTCCGCCAACAGATTCAGCAGGTAAAGAAGATGGGCCCCTTAAGCCAGCTCCTGGACATGGTCCCCGGCTTTTCCCAGTTGAAGGGGCAGATTCCAGAGGAGGTCACTGACCAGCAGATGAAGGTTATCGAGGCCATCATCAACTCCATGACTGCGGAGGAGCGGCGGAACCCCCGCATTTTGAACGCCAGCCGGAAGCGACGTATCGCCCGGGGCAGCGGTACCACTGTGCAGCAGATAAATCAGCTTCTCAGCCAGTTTCGCCAGATGCAGCGCCTGATGAAAGAACTGGGGCCCATGATAGGCAAGGGCCAGATCAAGATCCCTGGAATTCGATTTTAGACAGGAGGGACAATCTGATGTTCGTTACATTATCTGAGGTTGAGGCGGTTGAGATGGTGCCGGGTGTCTTCCGGCGAACCCTGACCTATGGCCAGAAAGCGATGCTCATCCATGTCACCCTGGAGCCAGGAGCGACGGTCCCCTTGCACAGCCATCCCCACGAACAACTGGGGTTTGTGCTTGAAGGGGAGCTGACCATGACCATCGGGGGGGAGAGCCGGGTGCTTAAGGCTGGTGACAGCTATCTCATCCATCCCGATGTGGAGCATGAGGCCAGGGTGACGAGGCAGAC
>JBHIDP010000367.1:0-1688 GCA_046760185.1 Anaerolineae bacterium | reverse complement strand
GTGAGCGTATCATGTTGGGGACATACAGGTAGCTGAAACTGGCCCTTGAGCTCCGTAATAGAGCCGAAAAAGGGGCCTGCGTCTGCCCATAATGGATTTGAGCCAACCCGCGAAATGAGGTACAATGTACTCATCCCATAAAGATCGCGAGGTTGGCTCTCATGAAGTATATCACAAAACTCCCGATTCTTCAACTGCTCCAGCTTCGTCTGCACGCCTTGGTGGTGCTCAGCATCATTGTCTTGGCTGTCCTCGGCCATATGCCCGAAAGTCAGGCGGGCTGGATCACCTGTCCTCCCCAGGTGGCGATGGCCCCAGGAGGCCGACGCTATGGGCAGCGTAAGTGCCTGAGGTGTAGCGGGGCCCATCCCGGTGCTGCCTGTCGGCGGTATCTGTCCCGCACCTGGCACATCCCTTTCCTGCGCAGCCTTTTGCTGGGGAGCTTGTGGCATCTCAGTGGACAAGAGGGGTCGGCGTGGGTGAGCCTGATCCCCTGGGTGCAGTGGCTGTGGCAGGGAAGTGGGATGCTGTGGCCCTGGCTGCTCCATCAGCCCGAATGGCAGGCGGTGCATTGGCTGCTGAGGCAAGCTCAGCCCCTGGTGATCGTCGCCTTGACAGGGCTTAGTCTGGGTGCACTGCTGAGAGGTCAATGGATGACCTTCCCTCTGCCAGGCAGGTCGGAGGAGGGTTTCGGCCTTTGGATGATGGGCCTGGGCTGCGCCTTCTGCGGTCGGGAAGAGTCCTGGGCTGAAGTGGTGCAAGAAGAGGATGGGAGCTACACTGCCACCATCTGCGGCCATTTCACCCTTCACGTGGCTGGGGATCACCCCTTTCGGATACGATTGCTGATGCTCTTCCTGCGGCTTTTGGAAGTGCCAGGCCCTCAGCGGGGCGGACGCCGCACCCGCGACGGACGGACTCCCTTCATCGCCCAGGAGAAGCTGGCGGCCTCCTTCAAGATGCCTCAACCCGACATCAGCCGCATCGAGAAGTACTGGTTGGAGGGTGATTGGGCCAATTTGCTGAGCCTGAAGACGGCTGAGGTGTTGACGGGGGAGTTGATGGCCCGTATCGTAGCTGTCTTTGCCACTTTTCCCTGGTGGGGGGTGAAGAAGGTCTACCAGCACTTGCGGGAGCAAGGGGTGGCGGTCAGTGAGCGCCAGGTGCGTCAGGCAGCGGAGCAGAGCGGTTGGAGTCAATTGCGCCAGGAGTTGGTGAAGCGCTACCACCTGACGGCGGAGAGCATTCGCCCCCGGGACAACTGGTTGGTGGAGCAATTGTTGGCCCTGGTGGAGGCCCTGCTGGCCAAACTGGAGGCTGGGGAGGGGCTGACGCCAGAGGAGCAGATTGCGGTGGCCGATCTGCAGGGCGTGATCGCCGAGGCAGGGATGGAGGCCCAGCCTCCGCTCAAGGCTCTCCCCTGGCTGATGCGGGTGGAGAGGGTGGTATTTGGCCACTGGGAAGATGTGACCGATGGGACGGTGCGCTGCACCTACTGCGGCTCGACCCATGTGGCACGCAAGAGCAGGAAGCCTCGCCTGAAGAAGTACTATGACGCGGAGGGGAATCTGCAGACGGTGGAGGTGTACCGCTACTACTGTCGCAACCCGCTGTGCGACAAGAAGACCTTCACCAACCTGCCGCCGGGCCTGGTGCCCTATTCCCGTTATCGGGTGGAGACTCACCTG
>JBHIDP010000366.1:0-1723 GCA_046760185.1 Anaerolineae bacterium | reverse complement strand
CTACCCAACCACTTCTGGATCGGCCTGGCCGACAGGTAGCTACCTGAATGCTGGGCAGGTACTGTCATTCACCGGGCCAGGTCGAACAGCAACAGGTCGAGGGTCAGGACCGGGTCAGTGCGCCCGGTCTTGATCTCTGTGTCGGCCACGAGCAGGCGACGGTGAGCGCTCTCCAACTGCTCGAAAGTGAAGTTTCTGGCCTGGGCGAGCACCTTCTCGGCTACAAAGCGTGGGCCACCCAGCATCCTCTGCACCTGTGCCACAGAAGCGCCCCCCTGGTTCATCTCCTTGGCCTGCAGCATCATGCGAAACTGCCGGGTGATCATGTACAACAGGTAAATTGGCGCTTCGCCGTCCTCCAGGAGGCGGTGAAGCATTGTCAGGGCCAAGCGCCTTCGACGTTGCCCCAGGGCGTCCACCATGTGGAAGATATTGGCCTCCTGAGCATAGCTAACCAGCAGTCGCACGTCCTTGCCACTGATGGGCCTGGTCCCCCCCACGTAGATAACGAGCTTTTCGATCTCCTGGTCCAGCAGGCGCTTGTCGGTGCCCACAAAGGCGGCCAGTTCCTGGGCCGCTTCCTCCTCAATCTCACCCCCTTTTTCCCCCGTCCGTCTCTCGATCCAATCCACCAACTCTTCCTTACGTGAATCGAATTCCTTTTCGAAGCCGTACCTGTCAGTTTTGACCAACTCCAGGAAAGGGCTCTTACCTCTTTTGAGGTCACGTTTCTCCAGGAAGACCAACCGGGTTGTAGCTGGTAACCGCTGCAACAGATTCCGCAGCCCTTCCACAAACTCTGTCTCAGTCCGGGACGGTTTCTCCTTTCCACCCTTCTTGTCTCTCCTGGGCTGCAGCCGGGTCAACAATCCCTCCACAACCACCAAGCGCCGTTCTCCCAGAAGCGGTACTGTTTGACAGGCGAAAGTCAGTTCCTCCAATGTGACGGTGTTCCCCTCAAAGGTCACCGTGTTCAGGCCAGCGGTTGCCGTATCACCGAGGATGCGCTTCATTTCGGCCAGCGCCTCAGCTCGGCTGAACTCGTCATCGCCGTAGAAGATATAGTAGTAACCCCGCTCCGGAGTTGGCTCCTGGCTCTGTCTTTCAGGCATATCCTGAGACCTTCACCCGATGCACAATCAGGTTAGCCATTTGCTGGCGTGTTACCTCTTCAATAAAGGCCCCCTCCAGGTCAGGTAAGGTGGTCAGGCGAGCCTGGATCCCCAAGCCCAGCGGTTGAGCCACAACCAGGGCAGCCACGCTGGCCAGCAGTGCTCGGGGGAGTTTTCTGAGGCGGCCTTTACCGCGCATGACGATGAAGGTAGCCAATCCGGCCAGAAGGCCGGCCGTGGCGATGTTGGTACCACAGCGGGGATGTACTGCCAGGTGGTGCTCCCCTCCTTGCAGGCGCGATATAGCCTCCGTAACCGCCGAAGACACCTCTTGCGTGTCCACCTCGCCGTAGAGGGTGAATCCACTAAGGGTGGCATGAGCAACCAATCGCAACCCCGGATGGCGCTGGGTCAAGAGATGCATGGTGGCGTGCTCCAGAGCATGATTCCGCCGCAGAGTGCCAATGGGGGGCAAGTCCAATAGGTTCACGACATTCTCCTTCCCTTCCTTTACAGCATTATACCAGCGCAGCCCCTTGATGGCAACTTTGTCAGCGGATGGTTTAGCGGATTAACGGATGGGGGTGGCGGGAGTAGCGGGGGGTTTCCCT
>JBHIDP010000365.1:0-1789 GCA_046760185.1 Anaerolineae bacterium | reverse complement strand
TAATTTGCATTAGACAGCCTGTTGTTGTATAATACCCATTGCTAGAACAAATGTTCTATTCAGGAGGCCATCGCATTTAGAGAACTCGCTTGCACGCAGAGCTAGCCCTGAGTAGCGAAGTGTATCGAAGGGCTTGTCCTGAGCGTGTCGAAGGGGGGAAAGATATGGCTCGATGCTTGTACGGCGGAATGTTGCTGGTTTTCGTGGCGATAGCCATCGCCTTAGGAGCAGTAGTCTACCGGGGCGGAATGGCCATGTTCGACTCCATTCTCCATTCTCCAATCTCAACTCTGTATTGCCTCCTTCCGCTGGCCCTCGTCGCCCTGACCGGAGCGATAGGACTGTGGTATCTCTTGCGCTCTCTCAAGCTCAACCTGCGGGATAGGGAGGTGTCCATCGAGCGGGCGCGGACCGACTTTGCCCCCACCGAACGCGGCTTTGCCCCCCGGCTGATTGAGGGCAAGGTGGTCAACCCCAACGTCGTGCCCTCAGCGGTCACCCCGCTGGAGGCTGCGGAACAGCCGGGGGAGATCTCCGAGGAGCGGCGGCTGGCCGGGGTGCTGGGCTGGCACCTGTCCAATGTGCCGCCTGGCCGTGCGGTGAGGCTGCCAAGGCAGCGACACTCCGTGCTGCCCATCCCGGAGCCAAAGCCCTCACCCTGGGAGGTCTCCCATGTAGAGAGATTGCTCCTGGAGGCTGGGGAGACGAGCGAAGAGTGAGCAGTCAAACATGCACGATGGGCGAAGGTGTCCTCACCGAGCCCCCTCCCGCCTTCGGTCAGGAGACCTTCAGCGATCAAGAGGTGAAGAATAAAGGGTAAGACGTAAGGAGTAAGGGAGGATGGATGACGTCATGACCCAAGCCAAAGAAGCAGCTCGCCTGATCCGGCAGGGGCTGACTCAGTTAGGGCATTGCTACCAGACCAGGGACGGCGGACTGGTGGAGGTCAGCTTTGCCAGCGTGCAATTTGTGGAGGACGCCTACGCCCTGGTGGAGGTGGACACCCGTCGCCTCCCACCCCGGGTGAGTATCCCCAAACTGGTGCACCCCGATACCCTCCACCACCTGACAGCCGTGGTGGGCAGGCCGGTCAAGCGCCTCAACACCACCGGGCTGACCTACTGCGTGGTCCTCAAACCTGTAGGAGGCATCTCCAGAGGCCGACTTCCGAAGGTGGTAGAACTGGACCTGGCCCACCGCCCAGTAGGTGATTACATGATCGGCTTTGGCCTCTCGCGGGAAGGGGAAGTATGGAAACCGTTGGAGAAACTGCGTCACATCGTCGTGGCCGGCTCGACCGACTCGGGCAAGTCGGCTTTCCTGCGCTCGCTGCTTTATCAGCTCGTCAAACAGCCCTTGCCGGTGGAACTCTACCTGACCGACATGGAAGGGCTGACCTTTGCCGTCTTCGAGGGAATCCCCCAACTGGCGTATCCCGTCGCCGAGAGCGTGAAGGAAGCCACCGAAATCGCCTTCCGATTGGTGCAGGAGATGGAGCGGCGGGCAGCATTGTACCAGGCCAGCGGCCGCTTCCCGGAGAAACTGTCTGAGTACCATTCCCAAATCTCCAATCTCCAATCTCTGCTCCCTTGGATCGTGGCCGTCTTTGACGAGTTCACAGCCCTGATGGACGAGGCCGGCAAGCACAGCGACCTCTACCGGCTCATCGGGCAATTGGCCATGCGAGGCCGCAAGTACGGCATCACCCTGGTCTTGGCCGGGCAGGACTTCAAAGCCGACCTGTTGAACACGCGCATCACCAACCAACTGCGCACGCGGGTGCAGTTCG
>JBHIDP010000364.1:0-1809 GCA_046760185.1 Anaerolineae bacterium | reverse complement strand
GAGTGTTATTCAGGCCACACCTACGCCCAGGAACCCCGCGCCTTCGTCCGGCATGGCCAGCGCCAGGTCGTACAGGCGGTGGAACGAGTTTGGCGCACGCCAGAGGGGTTGCACTTTTTGGTGAAGACGGAAGAAGGCGGCACCTACGAATTGGCCTATGACGAGACAGAGGACAAATGGAACCTGAAGGAGGTGATGTAGTAAAAGAACATTTAGCCTATTGCAAACGGCCTAGCGCGGCCGCGATGCCCGATCATGGAAATCAAACACACAAGGAGGATCAAAGATGATCATCGGAGTACCGAAGGAGATAAAGACCGCCGAGAACAGGGTCGGCGCCACACCAGCCGGGGTGGACATGCTGGTCAAGGCGGGGCACAAGGTTCTCATCGAGAAGGGGGCTGGTGAGGGTAGCGGCTTCTCCGACGAAGAGTACAGACGAGCCGGAGCCGAGATAGTGCCCACCGCCGCCGACGCCTGGGGAGCCGAGATGGTGCTCAAGATAAAGGAGCCTATCGAGCCGGAGTATGGGTTTTTCCGCCAGGATCTGCTGTTATTTACTTACCTCCACCTGGCCAATCCAGAGTTGGGGGAGCTAACCCGCAAGCTGATGAATGCGGGGGTGACCGCCGTGGCCTATGAGACGGTCGAGTTAGCCGACGGCATGCTGCCCCTGCTGGAGCCCATGAGCGAGGTAGCGGGCAAGATGGCCGTGCAGGTGGCTGCCCACTTCCTGGAGAAGACCTATGGCGGGAGGGGTGTTCTGATGGGAGGGGTGGCCGGTGTAGCCCCTAGCAATGTGGTGATCGTAGGGGCTGGCACGGTGGGCTGGAACGCGGCCCAGGTGGCCCTGGGCATGGGGGCCAACGTCACCGTCCTGAACCGGGGCATCGAGAGGCTGCACCACCTCGTCCATACCTTAGGCATCGTTCACCCTGGCAACCTGACCACGCTGAAATTAACCTCGCACGCCCTCGCCGATGTTCTGAGGGACGCCGACGTCGTGGTCTGCGCGGTTCTCACCCCCGGAGCGAGGGCGCCCATCCTCATCACCCGCGAGATGCTCAAAACGATGAGGCCTGGTAGCGTCATTGTGGATGTCTCCATTGACCAGGGTGGCATCTGCGAGACCAGCCGCCCTACCACCCACACGGATCCCATCTACGTCGAAGCAGGCGTGATCCACTACTGCGTTACCAACATGCCGGGCGCTGTCCCCCGCACCTCCACCTATGCCCTGACCAACGTCACCCTGCCCTATGCCATCAAGCTGGCCAACCTGGGTTTCGTGGCAGCGGTTAAGAGCGATCCCGCCCTGGCCATGGGGGTGAACACCTACGATGGACACATCACCTTTGAGGCCGTCGCCAAAGCCCACGGACTGGAGTATCGGCCGCTGAAGAGCTTGCTTTGAACTGAGGAACTGCTCGGCGGGGCGTGACCACGCCCCACCGAGCCAGCGCGGAGGTGAAAACATGGCCACTTTAACCTTGAAATTACCGAAGGATTTGCTGATGCTTCTGCAAAAGCGCGCTTCAGAAAGAGGACAGGAGCTACAAGAGGCGGCCCTGCGGATTCTGCAAAAGGAGCTGGCTCCGGAAGCTAAGAGCGAGCGGGAGCGGGTCATTGAGGCGCTGCGGACTTCCGGGTTAGCACGGCCCTTGAGTGAAGAGTTGCGGCAAATGATTGACCCCGACATTGATTACGAGGCAGTGCGTCGCGAGCTGGTAGAGCAATCTTTCGAGCCCCCACTTTCGCAAATCATCCTCGAAAACAGAGGGGAAAAGTGATGCCAGCCTACTACTTCGA
>JBHIDP010000363.1:0-1811 GCA_046760185.1 Anaerolineae bacterium | reverse complement strand
TGGTGATCCCCAGGCGGGCTGCTTGCTGGCCGGCTTTGACTTGCGTGGTGGTGAAGGATACCGGTCTTGGCGTGTTTCCTATAACCCAGCCCCCCTCCCTCTCGAAACCACCGTTGATCAAGAGGTTCTGGCAGGAAAGGCCGGAACTGGCAGGCCCGGCTGAAGATAGGGCAGGCAGCACTGTGATGGTCGTGAGAATGGCAACCATGGCCAGGGCGCTCCAGCCGAGGCCAGGACGGACTATTTCAGATTCAAAGACCGTTTTGATTCTAGGGTTGAAATAGCCATGCGTGTCAGGGATGACCCCGATCTTCATCACTTCTCCCCTGTCTCATCAGCCTGTTCCTGAGCCATGTGGTCCTTCAGCAAGCCCAGCATTTCCTGCGCCAAACTGATAGTATCTTCCACCATCTGGGCTGTGATTTCCACCTCGTATTCGTAGCGGGCTTTGTTGCGCCAATCGAAGGTGCGATTGAGTTGTCGTCCCACTCGCAGCGGGAATACGTCTGTTTTGATGTACAAATCGCTGAAAAGTCGGATGACGCTACCATGCTTACTGGGCATCTTCTCCACCTTGCCCAACAAAAAGGCTTTGGCACACAACTCGGCGGCGTTGTATGCACCATCTATGGCTAGCCGAAGGCGTTCTCCCTTTCTGCTTTCCTTGGCCGACTCCAGATATTCCTTAGCCAGCAGATAGTAATTCTCCATGGCCTTACTGACCAGGGCTTTTTCGCTCATCGAGTAGACCTCCCTCGCTTCTCTCAGGGTCTGGAAGACAAAGTAGGAGTCAGGTTCATAGAAATCGCTCAGGGGATAGACAAGCGCTTCGACTTTCTCTCCTGTCTCAAGCATCGTGTCGAAGGAAAGGTCGCTGCACGCTTCCTGCAAACCAGCTACGGCCTCAGTGCCAAAAATGAGTAAGTCAACATCACTCTCCTCCTCGACATCACCATCCAATACGCTACCGAAGAGGTACGCTTTGGCAACCCGCTCCCATGCTGGGCTTTGCCCAAGCCTGTCCATGAAGACCCGCAGGGCTTCCAGCTTGCGGTGATGTAACTTACTCTTGGGTTTCACCGTCACATCATTGATGGTGATCGGCGCAAGCCTTATTTCATCAACCATCGGAATACCGCTCTTTCCTTACACCTCAGTTCCGACCAGCCATTTGGCCACTTTAACCGCCTCGGTAGCGTTTTCGGCGTAGCCGTCAGCCTCGATCTCCTCAGCCCAGGATGACGTAACCGGAGCACCCCCGACCATGACCTTCACCTTATCCCGTATCCCGGCCTCCTTCAGGGCTTGGATAACCGACCGCTGGTTGACCATGGTGGTGGTGATCAAAGCTGAGAGGAGGAGCAGGTCAGGCTGGCGCTCCCGAACCTCCTTGACGAAGGTATCAGTGGAGACATCAACCCCCAGGTTGATCACATCAAAACCGCTGGCTGTCAACAGGGTGCAGACAAGGTTCTTGCCGATGTCGTGGATGTCCCCTGCCACGGTTCCGGCTACTGCCAAACCCAGGGATTGACGCTCCTCTTTCCTTCTCAACAGCTCAGGCTCCAGGACCGAGATGGCGGCCTTCATAGCCTCCGCTCCCATGACAATCTCCGGTAGGAAGAATATCCCCTTGGCGAAGCGCTCTCCAACCTCCAGGATACCTTTGGAGAACCCCTCATTGATAGCCTCCAGGGGAGAGATGCCGCGGCTGACAGCCTCCTGGGCTAACCGTGCCGCCTCCTCATCCTCACCGTCAATAATGCTCTGGATCATCTGTTCGAACAATTCTTTATTGCTCACCGCAGGCA
>JBHIDP010000362.1:0-1814 GCA_046760185.1 Anaerolineae bacterium | reverse complement strand
TTTCGTCTGAACTGGCTCTGAATCCGTTCAATCCGCTCTAATAATCCGTTGACAGTTCCTTCCTGTTGGCAATGGCTTCCTCTTTGGTCTTGCCCTGGCTGATACAACCGGGTAGGCTGGGGCATTCCGCCACCCAGTACCCATCTTCGCCTGGATAGATGATCACTTGTCGCATCTCTTTATCTCCTAATTGTCGAGCCATGTTTTCGCCTATCGTTTCCCATATATCGGCTTGCTTTGGTGGTAGAGGAGTGCTCGCCTCCACCACCGCACCAACGTGGCACCCAAAGCGCTCCGCTGGTTGTTAGCCCTTGGCGTCTTTGGGATGGTTGTACACCACATCCTGCACACCCAGGCCACGGTAGAGGAATTCGCTGAGCGCCTGTCCGTGCGTGGGAGCCTGACCTGTGGGCGCAGGTCTCTCCGCTTCCCAACTGGACGGCAGCGGCCAGTGCAGGGCCTTGTACAGATCGAAGCGGTGTAGATCGAAGGCCGACCTGAGCAAGTCGCCGTACGTCACCGCAGCCTGAGTCGCGCCGATGTAGCTCAGCAGGGCGATAATCAGCCCTCCCATGACTACCCACGGCAGCAACAGGGTGTAACGAGCAGTGCTCAGCCATATACCCCATACGAGGGTGAAGATCAGGCTCAGGGTGGTCACGCGCAGCAAAGCGTCCATGTTGCTCCGCGCCTCCGCCAGAGCGCCCCTCAGTGTTTCGCCTAAGCTGGGGTACAGCCGGGGCCAGGTCACCACCGGGTCCAGACCGTAGCGCCGGCGCGGATAGTCCTCGGCGGCGCGCAGCACGTCCCCCAGGGCCGTGGGCATGGCCAGGGCCGGATCGGGAGGACGGTGCCCCAGTTCGGCGTCCAGCTTCAAGGCTTCCGCCCGCTCCTCATCGGTCGCCTGGCCTTGCAGCTCTTTGAGCTTCAGTTGGCTGAAACGCTGCTGTTTCCGGCTGAGATCCTTCCCCCGGCGGCGACTCAGCCAGAGAGCCAACCTGCGGAGGGGCCAGGGCCAATAGCCCTCGAACAGGAGCGCGATAGTGGTGGTGAACTGCTCGAGCAGGATGGCTGTGAACACCACCAGGGCCAGCGCCCCGGCGATGAGCGCAGTCTGGGCGGAGGTGGCCCGTGCCTCCCACCAGGTCAGCGCGACGCCCCACTCTACCATGTCCGTGTACACCAATAGGCTAGCTCCCCAGAAGAGCAGTGCCGGCCCGAAGACGGTCAGCAGCCAGCGTTTGCCGAAGCCCTCGCCCAGTTCTTTCCACAGACCTTGGAGCATGGTCAGCCTCCCAGCGTCTTCTCGATCAGCGCGCACTTGTGGTGCGGGCAATCGGGGATGGGGACGCCCTCCTGCTGGGGGATGAACGCGGTGTCACAGGCCTCCTGCGGGCAGACGTAGAGCGTCACCGGCGGTATGGCAGGGCCGGGTGGGCCGGGGATGAAGGCGAAACCGCGCAGGCTGGCAACTTCTCTAATCACTTCAGCGGCCAGCTTCTCCTCCAGACCGAGATCGGCGGCTACCTCCCTTTGAGCTTCCTCAGCCGTGGCTTCAATAGCCCGCACGATGAGTCGGCGCAGCCTCTCAGCCGGGACTACCCCCCGGACCGCGTTATCCGCATCCACGGCCACAAAGCCAAGGACATCCGGTTTTTCCATCAGGGTGTGGGCGGCCTGGAAGGGCAGTTGCCGGCGCGCAGCCTGGGGCAGGGGATACGAAATCTGTATCACCGGCCCCTCGCGGCCCTCGGGGGTGACGAGTTTCGACGGTCGCCCGCCCACCAGCCGCACGGTGTAGCGGCCGGGTTTGG
>JBHIDP010000361.1:0-1818 GCA_046760185.1 Anaerolineae bacterium | reverse complement strand
TATTTTCTGGCACACACCATTTCAGGAGGGATATCGTGATGCCAGAAGAACGACATACCACATCAGAGCGCGTCGATGATCTCCCGTTGATTGTGTATTGGCTCCTGAAGATGCAGGTGGCCGAGATCATCGATGCGGTATTGCCCAAGCCCCACGGCAATCGGCAAGGCTTAAGTTACGGCCAACTGGCCGTGTTGTTTCTCACCTATATCCTCACCCAGTATGACCACCGGATGTGTTCGGTGGAGGAGTGGGTGAGGGCTCATCCCCAGACTCTGGAGGAGGCCACCGGCTGGGCGATTGGGGACAAGGACGCCACCGACGACCGGCTGGAGGATCTGCTCTCGGCTCTGGGGGCTGTCGGGGATTTGGAGACTTGCCCGCCGGCTGCCCGCATCGAGGAGCAGTTGGGACGCCATGTGATCCGGGCCTATGCCTTGCCCACCCAGCTTGCCCGAATCGACACCACCAGCTTTTCGGTCTACCACAGCGCTGGGGAGGGGGAAACTGAGTCCTCCCTGGTGCAATTTGGCCACAGCAAGGAACACCGGCCTGATCTGCGGCAGTTCATCGAGGCGCTGGGCACGCTTGATCCGGCTGGGATACCCCTGGTCAGTGCCACGCTTTCGGGCAACACAGCCGATGATGGGGTCTATCTCCCGCTTTGGAAGAGGATGGCAGCCCAGGTGGGCCGGCCGGACTTCCTGTTGGTGGGCGACTGCAAACTGGCCAGCCTGGAGAATCGTGCCCGGCTCCAGAGGGAAGGGGGGTTTTATCTCTGTCCCCTGCCGATGACCGGGAACTGGCCTCAGATCCTGCGGGATTGGGTGGGAGATCAGACGGTGCCCCCCCAGCCTGTGTTTTTGGACGAGGCCGACTCAGAGCCAATCGGTGAGGGCTTCACCGTTGAGCTGGGCAAGCTGTGGACAGATCCGGCCACCGGGCAACGGGTCTGCTGGATGGAGCAGCTGTTTGTCTTTCGGAGCCAAGCCCTGGCCCACCGAGAGCTTCAGGCCTTAAATCGGCGCCTCTGTCGGGCCGAGCAGGCGCTCCAGAGGCTGGCCAACCGGCCCGGGGACGACCGGGTCAAGCTTGAGGGCAAGATCGAGGAGACCCTCCACCGTCACACTGTGGCCGCCTTTTTGGAAGTGACGGTCAACGAGAAGCGCTGGGTGGAGGAGCGCCTCATTGGCCCTGGCAGGCCCGGGCCTGATCGACCCCGGCGCCAGGTGGAGCACCGAAGGCTGACGGTGACCCTCCGGCGGCGTCCCCAGGCTATCGGGGAGGCCGAAGCACTGGCCGGCTGGCGCATCTATGCGACCAACGCCGGTCGGCAGCGGCTCAACCTGGTTGGGGCCATCCGCCACTACCGTGCTCAGTGGCAGCCCGAGCGCGGGTTTCATCGCTTCAAGCGGGGGCGCCTCTCCGCACTGCCGCTTTACCTTCAGGACGACGCCCGTATCCGAGGACTGATGCTGCTGTTGGGCATTGCCCTGCGGGTGTTGACCCTGATGGAATTCGTGGTCCGCCGCAGCCTCCAGGTCCAAAACGAGGAACTGGCTGGGTTGTATGACGGCAATCCCCGCCGGGCTACCAGCCGGCCCACTGCAGAGAAGCTGCTTTCGGCCTTTCAGGGGATCACTCTCTATCGCCATCATCGGGAGGCGCACATCGAGGAGGAGATCACCCCCCTGTCCCCCCTGCAGGTGCGTATCCTGGAGTTGATGGAGGTCGCGCAGACCATCTATCATGCGGAACCTGAACCAGTGCCCCGGTGGTTAATTCCTCCCGACCCCTGAAAAATGAGCGAACGGTAAG
>JBHIDP010000360.1:0-1839 GCA_046760185.1 Anaerolineae bacterium | reverse complement strand
CTGGAGTCGAGGCTTCCCCTGGCACCTGTGCGCCAGGACAGGTGAGCCGGTTTTTCCGCCTGAAGGCTCCACTCCCCAACCTGGTTTAGCTAGACTCAATTCAGTAGCGGGGCTTACTGGCCGAAGATGGTAACAGCCTGTTGGGCCAGATCAACTACCTGAGCCGGAAAAACGCCGAAGATGAGGGTGCCCGTAAAGGCAATGGCCAGAGCAAGGCCGGAAGGGAAAGAAAGGGGGACAGGGGGGAGTACCTCCTCCGGTTCCTTCATGAACATGGCTACGATCACCCGCACGTAGACATAGACGGATATGACGCTGTTCAAGACCCCGATAACGGCCAGCCAGAGGAGGTTAGCCCGAATGGCCGCGCTGAAGATAAAGAGCTTGCCCACGAACCCAACAGTAGGCGGAATGCCGGCCAAGGAGAGGAGGAAGAAGGTCATAGCCGCGGCCAGGACCGGTTGACGCCTAATCAGACCGGCGTAGTCAGTCAGCTTTAGATATTCCCAACCACGGCGCTCCTGAGTGATGACGATCATGAAGGCCCCCAGGTTGGTGAAGGTGTAGGCGAAGAGGTAGAAAAGGGCTGCGGCCGCCCCCCACTCATCGGCTACGGCCAAGCCGATGAGGACGTAGCCAGCATGGGCGATACCGGAATAGGCCAGTAAACGCTTGACACTGGTCTGAACCATAGCTATCACGTTGCCAACAGTCATGGTCAGGGCAGAGAGGATGGCCAGGGTCAAGGACCACTGGGCTCCCATGGCTGGAAAGGCCCCAAGAAGGACCCGCAGGAAGGCGGCGAAGCCGGCCGCCTTGGCCCCCACCGACATGAAGGCCGTGACCGAGGAGGGGGCCCCTTCGTAGACATCAGGCACCCACATATGGAAGGGGACCATGGCTACCTTGAAACCGAAGGCCACCAGGAGCAGACCCAGACCGATAAAGGCCATAGGATCACGCTCCGGTTGGGTCCCGGCCAGGAAGGCAGCTATCCTGGCCAGGTTTGTGGTACCGGTGGCCCCATAGGTTAAAGCCACACCGTAGAGCAGGAAAGCGGAGGTGAACGCTCCCAGCAAGAAATATTTGAGAGCGGACTCATGGGAGGGGGGCCGGCGCGGTGCCAGTCCAGCCAGGATGTAGAGAGAGATGGAGAGGATTTCCAACCCCAGAAAGATGACGATGAGGTCGCCAGCGGAGGCCATGAGCATCATGCCCACTGTGGCAAAGAGGATCAGAATGTAGTACTCACCCCGCTCTATCCCCGCCCGGGGTAGGTACTTGATGGAGATCAGGATGGTAAGGGCGGCGATGGTCAGAAAGACCAGATGGAAGAAGGTGGCGTAATCGTCGGCCAGAGCCATCCCCTGGAAGCTGACCTGTGGCCCGCCCCAGAAAGCCAGGACAACGACAAAGCCGATGACCACCCCCAGCAGACTGAGATAGGCGATCAGGTACTGCCTCTCCTCGACGATCAGGAAGCTGGCGATCATGGCTGCCAGGCCGGTGACCACAATCACCAGTTGGGGCGCGATAACGGATAGATCAACGGCGGGAAGGAGGATCTCCATCAGCTACCTCAGAATGAGAAAGGCGACGATCAGGACAACCCCCACCAGAATGGAGAGGGCATAGTTACGCACATACCCCGACTGTAAGCGACGTAGCGAGCGGGCTGCCGCCACCAGTCGGTTCCCTAACCCGTTGATGAAACCATCAATAACTCCAAGGTCGAAAACGTTGAAGAGGAGGTCGGATAGGAGCCTGGCTATACGTCCGACGGCGTTCACCAGAGGGTCAATGACCCACCGACTGTCAAAGGAGAAACAGAGATTGGCC
>JBHIDP010000359.1:0-1849 GCA_046760185.1 Anaerolineae bacterium | reverse complement strand
GTCCCTTGAACATGGGCCTGTTTTGTGATAAAATCAGTAACACAGCTTAGCTGGAACCAAGTGGAGGGGGCCGGATGTGGCAGATAGTAGGACACGATTGGGCTGTGCAACTTCTGCAAAGCGGTTTGAGTCACGGGCTTATGGCCCAAGCCTACTTGTTGACGGGACAGTCCCAGATAGGCAAGACGACCTTGGCCCTCGAATTCGCCAAGGCCCTGAATTGCAGCAGTCAATCTCCTCCCTGTGGTACCTGCCTGGCTTGCCGCAAGATTGACGGCCACTGCCATCCAGATGTTCAACTGGTGGTGAGCGAGGGGGGTACGATCAAGATAGACCAGATCAGGGAGATACGACGAGAGGCGGTCCTATCACCCTATGAGGGAGCTTGGCGGGTCTACATTATTGGCAGAGCTGAGCAGGCTACCGACGAGGCAGCCAACTGCCTGCTCAAGACCCTTGAGGAGCCGCCAGCCCACGTGGTGCTTATCCTGACCGCACCCCTGGCTGACACCCTGCTCCCCACCATCGTCTCCCGTTGTCAGGTGCTGAACCTCCGTCCTGTACCGACTGCTTTGATTCAGAGAGCACTCCAGGAGAGATGGGGGTTGGAGGAAGCCCCAGCCGCCCTTCTGGCCAGACTGGCCGGAGGCAGGATAGGGTGGGCTCTCAACGCCGGTCGGGACGAGAGCCACCTGCGTCAACGGAAGCAACTTTTGGAGGCGATGGTAGCTGCTTGCCGGAGAGGGCGAGTGTTCCGACTTGACTATGCTCAGCGCCTCAGCCGTCAGCCCGAGGCGCTCCCGGAGGTTCTGAACCTGTGGCTGGGTTGGTGGCGGGACCTCCTGTTGATAAAGAGCGGCTGCCAGGAACTGATCGTCAACGTGGATTACAGGGATACTTTAAGGAGCGAGGCTGACCAGCATAGCTTGATCCGGATCAAGGGGTATATCAGGACCATTGAACAGACTATCGGGCAGTTGAAACAGAACGTCAATACCCGCTTAGCCCTGGAGACGCTCCTTCTTCAGTTGCCGATGCCAGGATAGGGAGAATTTACAGATGCCAGTAGTGGTAGGAGTTCGATTCAAACGGGCCGACAAGATAAAGTATTTCAATGCAGCGGGATACGAGGCTCTGGAAGCTGGTGATTGGATTATAGTTGAGACTTCACGGGGCAAGGAGGCTGCAAGAGTAATCATCCCTCCTCAGGACGTGCCAGAAGCACAGTTGTCTTCCTCTCCAAAGCCTATCCTGAAGATTGCAGAGCCGGGAGATCTGCTCCAGATGCAGCGTCTACGTAGCCGCGAAGCAGAGGTTCTGGAGAAATGCCGCTCGATAGTAGCCGAGGCTGGGCTGGCCATGAAAGTGGTCAAGGCTGAATACAGTTTCGACGGCAGTCGTTTGACCTTCTACTTCACGGCGGAGAAGCGCATTGATTTCCGGCACCTGGTACGAGACCTAGCCAAGAGCCTCCGCACCAAGATTGAAATGCGACAGATCGGCGTGCGTGATCAGGCAAAAATATCGGGAGGGATCGGCCCCTGCGGTATGACCCTCTGCTGCTCAAGCTGGCTCACTGATTTCAGTCCTGTATCCATCAACATGGCTAAGACACAGGACCTTCCTTTGAGTCCCATGGAGGTTTCCGGTCTCTGTGGACGCCTACGCTGCTGCCTCGCCTTTGAGAATGAATACTATCGTCAGGTCAAGGAAGCTCTACCCAGACTGAAAGAGAAGGTGACCACCGCCTATGGCCCTGGTCACATTACAGCGGTTAATGTCCTGAAGGAGACAGTGAGTGTAAAGCTGGAGAATGAGATCACTATCGAGGTGCCGATCAGCGAGCTGA
>JBHIDP010000358.1:0-1852 GCA_046760185.1 Anaerolineae bacterium | reverse complement strand
CGGGCAGCGTTGCTGAGCAGTTGGTGCATGTCGCTCCCATCAGCCTTGACCACATGGATGTTGAAGTTTGAGGAGAAGACCACACGACTGCCATCAGGCGACCAACCGGGGTCAATCGCTCCCAGAGCCGGTGCCCCCAGGTTCATCACGTTGCTGCCGTCGCGGCTGATGGTGATCAAAGACTGAGCATCGTCCACTCTAGTAGAGAGAGCCAGTCTGGTCCCAGTGGGAGACCAGGCCAGGCCCTGCACGTTGAAGAAGTCACCGGGCAATACTTCCAGATTACCACCATCTTCATCAATCACAAACACGCGAGAAGGGTCCTGCTCGTCAATTGTCCCGTTCCCGTAGACATCTACCTGTTGGCTGAAAGCTATGCGGCCGTCAGGAGCCCAGGAAGGTCCCCCAGTAATATGCGGCCCACGATGGATCACCGTAGGCTCCCCTCCCTGGAGTCTCATGACGACGACCCCCTCGGCTGAGCGAACGGCCAGCTTCGTCCCATCGGGGGATAGGGAAGCCTCCCCACCATCAGGGCCCAGCTCTGTGGTGTTGAAAAGAGCCTGGGCTGAGCCATCAACATTCATCATGTACAGCTTCCGGCTACCATCTCTGTCCGACACGAAGAGGATCACCCCTGGAGACGGTATTCCGGGTGGGGGCACGACTGGCGTCTGTGTCACCACCGGATTTATCGGGGTCGGGACGGAGGGACCACCGGTGGCACAACCCGCAAGGCCCCACGTGAAGGCCAAGATCAGGAGAGCACATAGCGATGCCAGCTTCATCCTTCGATAAATTGCTCCAACCACGCATCTATCTCCTTATCAGTAGCCGGGCCCAGGTAGAACTGAAAAAGCAATCCGCCCTCTCGCCAAACCTGATAACGGCTCCAACGCCCCGTGCGTCTGCTTTTGTGGAGGACAATACGTCCACGCCCATCGCTCCGGGCCAGCCACTTCTCCAGATCATCCAGGCGGCTCTCCAGCCGATCCAGCCGTCCACTCTGGTCAGCTATGGTGTGCAGCACATCAATCAGCTCATCCAGGGGAGCTAAGGGTGGAATAGCAGCGGTGCCTACCGCAGCAGTGGTCATGCCCCTGGTCAACACCTCGGCCACCTGGCGGTAGGTCAGCCCCTGGGCCAGCAGCTCCTTGGCCCGTTGCAAGGTGGCCAGGTCTTCGGCAGTGTAGAGACGGCTGCCGATACGGCCGTCAGGCAGGCGAGGTGGGTTGGCTGCTCCCGGCGAGAGGGAAGAGGCGAACTGTTTGGCCCAGGCGCGCAGGGTGGAAGAGGCAATCCCCAGTTTCTGCCTTACCTCCTTCGGTCTGTATCTTTCTTCAGCCATGCCCCCTCTCCTCCCCTACCTCTCCCCACCGACCCACAGCCGCAGATAGGCCTCCATGAAATCGTCCAGGTCCCCATCCAGCACCCTCTGCGCATTCCCGGTCTCGTGGTCGGTGCGATGGTCCTTGACCATGGTGTAGGGGTGAAGGACGTAGGAACGGATCTGATTGCCCCAGCCGGCGTCCACATGCTCCCCTTTGAGACGAGCCTGCTCTTCCTCCCTCTTCTTGCGCTCAAGCTCATAGAGCCGGGCACGCAGGACGCGCATGGCCGCCTCCCGGTTTTGGGCCTGGGAGCGCTGGTCCTGACAGGTGACCACCGTCCCGGTGGGGAGATGGGTGATGCGCACCGCCGAGCTGGTCTTATTGACATGCTGCCCCCCAGCCCCACTGGAACGGTATGTGTCTATGCGCAAATCGTCCGGACTTATGTCCAGTTTGATAGTTTCATCAACGGCCGGCATTACCTCCACCAGGGCGAAGGAGGTATGGCGGCGGCGCGAAGC
>JBHIDP010000357.1:0-1863 GCA_046760185.1 Anaerolineae bacterium | reverse complement strand
CTTTGGTCGGGGCGGCCGGATTTGAACCGGCGACCACTTGAACCCCATTCAAGTGCGCTCCCTGGCTGCGCTACGCCCCGCTCTCCTTAATTATAACAAATACCCTCTGAATTCGCAAGTACAAGTTACCATCATCCCCCTTCAAGCCGGGCCTCCAACTCAGACAGAGACACCTCCTCAAGTTGGGTGTCGAACACCTCGGCAAAGTGCCTGACCAACGAGCGCCGCACCTGGGTCAAGGGCACAGGACAGCCCAGCACCTGAGCCATGGAGATCACATCCTTATCCGCTATACCGCAGGGGACGATGAGGTCAAAGTGGCGCATGTCGGGGTCAACGTTCAGGGCCAAACCGTGATAGGTGATCCATTGCTCGATGCGTGCCCCGATAGCGGCGATCTTGCCCTCCCCGACCCAGACACCGATCAACCCCTCCCTCAATCCTGCCTCTATACCGAAGTCGGCCAGGGAACGGATGATCACCTCCTCCAGGGAACGCACGTACCAGCCCACATCCTTGCGGTACCTTCCCAGATCAAGGATGGGATAGGCTACTATCTGTCCAGGGCCATGGTAGGTGACGTCACCCCCCCTCTCCACCCGGTACACCTGAATTCCCAGCCTGGCCAGGGCTTGCTGTGAGACGATAACGTGGGATTCATCACCACGCCGCCCCAGGGTGATGACCGGCGGGTGCTCCACAAGGATCAATACATCCTGGTCGAGACACCCCTCCTTTTTGGCCTCAACCAGCCAGTGTTGCCAGGCCAGGGCCGACTCATAAGGTTCCAGTCCCAGATCCAACAGCAACGACCATTTGCTTCTGCGGCGGTCACTACCCGGTCTGCGCCTCATTACCTAACTGCGCCCCCACGAACCCACGCTGGCCCCGCACGAACTCCTCAGCCTCCATTGATCGCCGGCCGGCCAACTGCACCTCCTTCAGCAACAAGGCTCCTTGTCCAGTGGCCACAGCCACCCCCTCCGGCAGCCCTAGCACCTCCCCTGGCTTCTCAGAGCCAGACCAGCGGGAAAGGGGTTCCGTGCGGAGCAACTTCAAAAGCTTGCCCTGCCAATAGGTGTAAGCACTGGGCCAGGGGTAATAGGCCCGAGAGCGAAGGGCTATCTCCGCGGCCGACAGAGACCAGTCAACCAACCCATCCTCCTTCTTGACCAGCCTGGTGTAAGTCGCCCGGCTGTCGTCCTGGACCTGGGGTTCAATCTCACCCCTCAGCCAGGCTGGAAGTGTCTCCACCAGGAGATCGGCCCCCAGTCGAGCCAGCTTTTCGACCAATGACTGGGCTGTGTCATCAGGGAGAACGGCCAACGACCGTTGGGCCAGGATCGGCCCGCTGTCCATCCCCTCGTCCATGAGCATGATGGTGATCCCTGTCTCGTTCTCACCGGCCAGGAGGGCCGCGACGATAGGGGAAGCGCCCCGGTACTTGGGCAGGAGGGAAGCGTGGACATTGAGGCAGCCCCGAGGAGGGATGGAGAGCACCTCCGGCCGCAGAATCTGGCCGTAGGCAACCACCACAATAGCCTCGGGCTCCAGGCTTCGTAAGTTCTCGACCACCTCCGGGCGACGGAGCGTTTTGGGCTGCAGGACATCGAGACCGTGGCCCAAGGCAACCTTTTTGACCGGCGAAGGAAGCAACTTTCGGCCTCGCCCGACCCGACGGTCGGGTTGGGTCACCACCCCCACCACCTGATAACGCTCTATGAGAGCCTCCAGGCTCGGTACAGCGAAGCCTGGCGTGCCCATAAACAGTATTCGCTCCATCCTGCCCTGCCTCCTGGCCATTCTACCATATCTCTTCGTCACCAGCAAGAACACTAAGAGCCTATCCGAAAACCCAGCAGC
>JBHIDP010000356.1:0-1889 GCA_046760185.1 Anaerolineae bacterium | reverse complement strand
CGTGATTGGGGCCTACACCCCGTACTCAAAAGGTGGTATAATAACCGATAACCAAAAGAGTACAGGAGGTGTAGACATGAAAACCCGTTCCTTTTCAGATCGGCTTCAAGATAAGTCGATCACCACGCTGATGACGAGTCGTTTGCGGCAGCGTTATCATTTCAGCCCTGCCGTAGCAGAGGCTTTGACAGATGATCTGCGGCTTCTCTCCGATCAGGTCACCGACTCGTCCCAGTTGGGTGAAGGCCAGATACTGTACCCAGCGGTCAAGGCCAGCGAGCCGGCTGGCAAACCCCTCCGGGATTGCCAGTATGTGGTCGTGCGCCTGACGCTGTTTGCCAAAAGTGATCTGGCTTATCGTCAGCGGCATCGCCTCAAGGCACTCAAGAAACGCATCCTGCTACGTATCACCGACGAGGCTGATGCTCAAGGCGCTCCCCTGACCTACGAAGACCTGGCATGGCTGCTCTTCGCCGACCGAAAGACAATCGGTGAATACATCCAAGCTCTCCGTGCTGAAGGCCATCGGATTGTCACCCGCGCCACTTACACCGACGCCAGTGCAACTATCTCTCACGACCGGCCCATTGTCAAACACTTTCTACTCAACTACACGGAAACGGAGATCGCCCAACGCCTGAACCACACCTTGACACGGGTAGAAGGCTATATCAAGGATTTCCTGCGCATTGCTGTTGCCCACCGTCAAGGCTACACGCCGGAGGGTATCCGCCATTTGACCGGCATGACTAAAGGTGTGGTCAAGAAGCACCTGGCCCACTATACTGAGCTCGATGCCTCCCCCTTCTGGAAAGAGCACCTGGAGCGCAAGCTCAGATTCTATGAAGCCAGCATCGGTGCCGATGGGGCGAAAAAGGGGGTGCTGGCATGAAAAGTGATCGTTTGTACAAGAAGGTCACCTACGGACCTCTGTGTCAGCAAACCCTGGAAGCGGTGCTTAAGCGAGAGTTGATGACCAATTTCGGCTTCGAGAACATGGGTGTCATTGCTGATGTCTTGATCCAGCGCTTCCTGGCCATCATTGAGGAATACGCCCCACTCCAGAAGCGGCTTCGTCCCTATCAAACATTAGTGCTGGCCGTGGACAAGAACGAGAAGTTTGGCTATGGCAAGCGAATGGAGCGCTGTAGGCTGGTACCGGTGATTGTTACCCTGATCACGCCTCAGGAACTGCAAGAACGTGCCGATGGGGCTACTCTTCGGGAGCTGAGGCCCAGGATAGCCGCCCGCATCCTGAAAGAGGTCTATGACCAAGGTGGTGTGCTTCCTTTCTCCACCCTTGGCCTGCTGACGGGCCTACACTCGCCTGGAACGGTGAGTCAAGCTGTGGCTCTGTTCCATGAGCAGAACCCCGACGTAGTATTGCCCCATAGTGGAACTATCTTCGATCTGGGGCCTACTCTAACCCACAAGAAGGCATCGGTGCTGCTCAAACATCAGGGCCTGCTGACCCAGGAGATTGCCCGTCGCATCAATCACCATCCCAGCGCCGTTGACCGCTACAACAACGATGACGAACGGGTCGGACAACTATGGAAAGAAGGCAAATCAGTCGAAATGATCAGCTTCATCACTGGGCTCTCTTTGAGCGTAGTTCAACAGTACATCGAGATTCGCCAAGAACTTCAACGGAGAACTAAAGAGCAAACTTGAACTCGCCGTTGCCCTCTGCTCGTCACTTGGGGTTTGACAAAACAAGGACATTCGGTTATACTCTCAATACCCCAAGGGAGACGGGAGAGGGCAACGGTCCACCGCTGCTTTCTCTCGTTTCTTTACTTATCGCCTCAGTACGGGGCCTACACCCCAACAGGTGTTCTCAAATTGGCGTATTTAGCCAATCTCTGGTATAATTATGCGTGAAACCA
>JBHIDP010000355.1:0-1895 GCA_046760185.1 Anaerolineae bacterium | reverse complement strand
GTTTCCGTTTTCTGGCCATATCTCTTCACCCCCCAACATACGCAATTTCATCTAACTCAAGACTCCCCGAGCTTCAGCACAGCCATGAACGCTTCCTGAGGCACAGCCACGTTGCCGATCCGCTTTAGCCTTTTCTTCCCTTCTTTTTGCTTCTCCAGTAGCTTCCGTTTGCGTGTCACATCACCGCCGTAACACTTGGCCAGCACATTTTTGCGCAAGGCCCTGACCGTAGCCCGGGCGATGACCCGGTTACCTATGGCCGCCTGGATAGGCACGGAGAAGAGTTGGCGGGGAATGACCTTCTTCAACCTGCTGACCAGGGCACTCCCTTTCTCGTAGGCCTTGTCCCGGTGCAGGATCAGGGAGAGGGCATCCACCGGCTGCCGGTTGACGAGGATGTCCATCTTCACCAGGTCGCCCGGACGGTACCCAGCCAGGGTGTAGTCCAGGGAGGCATATCCCCTGGTACGCGACTTGAGCTGGTCGTAGAAATCAACGATCAGTTCGGCCAGAGGCATCTGGTAGGCAAGGTGGACACGCTGGCTGTCCAGGTATTCTATCTTGGTGAACTCTCCCCGGCGGCTCGTTACCAACTCCATGACCGGGCCGATATACTCATCGGGTGTCCAGATCTGGATGGACATCCACGGCTCCTGAATCTCAGCCACCTGGGAGGGAGGTGGCAGTTCGGCCGGACTGTTTACCTCCAGCACTTCTCCCTCGGTGGTGAGCACGTGATACTCGACGCTGGGGGCGGTAGCGATCAGATTGAGCCCATATTCGCGCTCAAGGCGTTCCTGAACGATCTCCATGTGGAAGAGGCCCAGGAACCCGCAGCGAAAGCCAAAGCCCAGAGCGTGAGAGGTTTCCGGTTCGTAGAAGAGGGAGGCATCGTTCAATTTCAACTTGTCCAGCGCTTCCCGCAGGAGGGAATAGTCCTCCCCATCAACGGGATACAGACCGGCGAAGACCATCGGCTTGGCCGGCCGATAGCCGGGCAGGGGTTTCCGGGCGGGGTTCTGAGCCCAGGTGATGGTGTCTCCCACGGCCACATCTTTGACGTTCTTGAGGCCCGTGGCCACATACCCCACCTCACCCGTTGACAGTCCGTCGGTGGGTATCATGGCTGGGCGGAAAATGCCCACCTCCATAGGCTCCAGGCGCTTCCCCCGGGCCATGAGCGTCAGCTCTCTATCCAGAGCCAGGCTGCCATCCACCACCCTCACGTAGGCGATGACCCCCTTGTAAGGATCATAGTGGGAATCGAATATGAGGGCTCGCAAGGGGTCCTGAGGCTGGCCGGGCGGAGGAGGGATACGTTGCACTATTGCCTCCAGCACCTCCTCAGTGCCGATCCCCTCCTTGGCCGAAGCCATTATCACCTCACCCGAGGGGATGCTCAACAGCTCTTCGATCTCAGCGGCCACCTCCTCCGGACGGGCGGCGCTCAGGTCAATCTTGTTCACCACAGGGATGATAACCAGGCCATGTTCCAGGGCCAAGTACAGGTTAGCCAAGGTCTGGGCCTGAATCCCCTGGGAGGCATCCACCACCAGCACCGCTCCCTCACAGGCAGCCAGCGCCCGGGAGACCTCGTAGGTGAAATCAACATGGCCAGGGGTGTCAATCAGATTTAGCTCATACTGATGACCGTCGCCGGCCTCATAGATCATGCGCACCGCCTTGGCCTTGATGGTCACCCCTTTCTCGCGCTCCAACTCCATCTGATCCAGGAACTGCTCAGCCATGTCACGCGGGTTGATGGTGCCGGTGCGCTCCAACAGGCGGTCGGAAAGGGTTGATTTACCGTGATCAATGTGGGCGATGATGCAGAAGTTGCGGATACGGTCTTGATCCATGATTTCGATTATACAATATCTCAGTTAAAATGAAAA
>JBHIDP010000354.1:0-1898 GCA_046760185.1 Anaerolineae bacterium | reverse complement strand
GTGAAGAACGTGGCCCAGACCAGCGAAGGGCTCAAGGTAGCTCTACCAGCGGCGTTCATGGCGGAAACGGCGCCAGCCGACGTGGTCTGCGCACCCTGGGCAGGTTGGATCAGAGATCTGGCCGGAGAGGGTTTTCTCATGGAGGTCACCGACCTGGTTGACAAAAGTGAGTTTTCCCCAGATCAACTTGATTGGGTGACGGTCAATGGCGCACTGTACGGGGTGCCGTTCAAGACAGGGATGTGGGTTGGCTTCTGGTACATACCCTCTTTCTTCGAGGAACACGGTCTAACCGTGCCCGAGACCTGGGAGGAGTTCAAGACTTTGCTGGCCGACATCAAAGAGATACCGGGGGTCGAGGCCCCAATAGCCAGCGGTGCGGGATGGCCAATCGGGAACTTTCTAGACGACTTTCTACTTGCCCGTGGCGGTCCGGATCTATACTCCAGCCTCTTGGCGGGTGAGCTGGCATGGACCGACCCGCAGGTCAAGGTTGTCTTCGAAGAGTTAGTTGAGCTGTTGGAAGCGGGCTACTTCAGTGTCCCCGCTGATTGGGCGGCGCAAGTAGACAAGTTTGGGGAAGGAAAGTACGCTCTGTACGTCATGGGTAGCTGGATAACGGGGATGGTCCCCGATCCGGAGGACATAGACTTCTTCCCCTTCCCGGAAACTAAAGGATTGAGGGGTGGCGTAGACTTCTGTACCATACCCAAGTTTACGGAGCATCCGGAGGCAGCCAGAGAACTGGTCGGTTTCCTTGCCACGGCTGAGGCCCAAACGATATGGGCTGAGCGGGGCGGTTACACGGCTCCAAATCTCGAGGTGCCGGTCGAAATCTATCCCTCGCCCATTGAGAGGAAGTCGGCCGAGGCCATGGTAGGGAAGAGGTTCTTGGGAGTTAGCGATACTGCTATCGGTGGGGAATTCCCGATTGTGTATCCTGATCAGGTCACACTTCTCTGGACCGAGCCGGGCAGGCTTGATGAAGTGCTGGAAGCCATAGAGGCATCGGTGCCATAGCTCACCTAACCCTCCCACCGCTCAGGTAACTGGAAGAAGGTGTTTACATTGATGCTTCCGGTTGCGGGTGGTAAGGTGCTGGAGTCACAGTAGGGGTTATGGATATGTGGGCAGCTCTCGGCTTCGCTGGGAGCTGCCCATCTTTGTAATGCTCTGCTTCAAGCGGCCCAGGCGGTCGATCTCATGTTGAGGCGCAGCATGACCTCCTGGTGAACATTGCTCGCCAGCCAGTTTAGTCTCATCGGCTCTTTCTTGTCCAGCTTGCCAATCTCGGCAGGTGGAAACATTTGATTGTAGGAGTACCCTGTGAAGCGTCGAGTTCTTTTTCTTTTGCCGGCGTTGATATTATTAATAGTCTTTGCATTTTATCCTACAGCGGAAGCCATACGCATGAGCTTCTGGTCATGGGAAGGCCGCGACATGACCGGTTTCACAGGGCTGAGCAATTACACTGAGCTTTTTGCGAGAAAGGATTTCTTCAATCCAGACCGGTTCCCCACTTCGAGTCCTCCCTACGGTGCCCTGATTCACAGTCTCATATGGATGGTGATTTACCTCCCAATGGTTGCCATGCTGGGCCTTGTCTTCGCGGTTCTGCTAAGGGATGTGCGGGGCGGATCCGTGATAAAATCCATGGTTCTTGTCGGGATGGTGGTCCCTATGATCGTGGGCGGGGTGGTGGTGCGCTTCATGTTCGATGACACCGCTGGCATAACAAACGGGTTGTTCAGATTTGTGGGACTTGGAGATTTCACCAGGACGTGGACGGCCTTCCCCAATACTGCTTTACCGGCTCTCATACTGGGATCGGTGTGGTTCAGAGTCGGTTTCGCCATGATCATTTATTCAGCTGGCCTTGAGCTTATCCCTGAGGAGCT
>JBHIDP010000353.1:0-1920 GCA_046760185.1 Anaerolineae bacterium | reverse complement strand
GATGGAAAGGGGCGGGGTAGTTGACCAACTATGCCTATTGTAACACATCCGAGCCAGAATGGCAAAACCCTTTCAGCGATTTGCTTGCAAAGTTGTACATTTCGAAGTACTCCAAGGCAAAAGGAGGGAAACCCAGGAAGCCCAGCAGCGGCATCTCGAAGATTTTCACCTCGGAGAGGATGGGCACGGCGTAAATCCACTTGGCCGTGGCCCAGTAGTTCCAGAACTCCCACAGAAGTCCACAGATCAGACCGCTTGCCAGCAGACAGTAGGTCCGCTCCCAATTCCCCCTCTCCCAGTCCTCCAGCAATGAGTGCCCATCCAGGATGTAGTTGACCGGAGCCAGGAGGAGGAAGAACCCTAACCAGACGAAACCGAAGGTGTAGGGTCGCACGCTGTAGGGAAGGAAAAGTGGCCCTGCCAAGAAGATGAGGCCCACAGCGATGGAGACGTAGAGCCTGCTCCTGGTAAGCGAGACCTTCTTCATGGAGGCCCCGGCGAAGGTTCCAAGGGCCTTCAACAAATCGGCCGTCTCAAACAGGCCGGGCATGATGGTGGCGAAGGACCAGAAGAACCCGATCTCTCGCAGCCACAACTGCTCTGGCAGGTTGACATAGTACCAGTTGCGCAGGTAGAGATTGTAGTATTCGAAGATCAGCCAGAAGCCCACGGAGAGGGGAATCATCATCAGGAATTGGCGTCGTTGATTAACGATCAACGAGCGCCCGCTTAACTTGAGTACCAGGCTGTCAGCGAAGAGGATGTACCCGGTCCAGACGATAGGGGTGAACCAGGTGGCCACCGGCTCCACCCTCATAAACATGAGGGGTTTGGCCGTAAGTATGATCAGCAGGCCAACAAACCCGTACCTTGGCAACATCTTCCGCTAGCCTCTCTCGAACTTGATCCCCTGATGCGAGTCCCGGCGCTCCAGTTCCTGGTCAATGGCCTCCAGAACGGCCATCTTCTGCCGCGACCAATCCGGCGCGATAAGCAGGTCAGGCGCGCCCTCTCCCATCAGCCTCTGGATGACCATATCCGGCGGCAATAGCTCCAGGAAATCACAGACCAGCCCCACATATTCTTCCATGGTCATGAGCCTCACCTCACCGCTGCGGTACATGCTGGCCAGCTTTGTCCCCCTGAGGACATGGAGGGAATGGATCTTGATTTCGTCCAGCCCCAGCCCGGCCACGGTGCGGGCCGTCTCCAGCATCTCCTCTTTCGTTTCCCCGGGCAGACCCAGAATGACGTGGGCACAGAGGCGTAGTCCACGGCCCTTCGTCCCGCCCTTCGTCCCGAGGCTCAGGGCGCGGCCCTGAGCACGCTTCACCGCGTCGGCAAAGCAGGCCACGTCATGCCCCCGGTTGACCAACTCCAGGGTGCGGTCATGAGCCGATTCAAGGCCGATCTCCAACCATACCCGATAGTCCCTGGTGTATTCTTCTAACAGATCCAGCACTTCATCAGGGAGGCAGTCAGGGCGGGTGCCAACGGCCAGGCCCACCACTCCATCCTTGGCCAGAGCTTGGTCGTACAATCTGCGAAGTGTTGCCAGCGGGGCATAGGTGTTGGTGAAGGCCTGGAAATAGGCGATGAACTTATCAGCCTTGTAGCGCCGCCGCACGGCAGCCATGCCCGCTTCCAACTGCTCCGTGACAGACTGGGTACGGTCAATAGAGGGGGCCCCTGAACCGCGGTGGTCGCAATAGATACAGCCGCCGGTGGCGAGGGTGCCATCGCGGTTGGGGCAGGTGAAGCCAGCATCAAGGGTGACCTTATGCACCCTCTCGCCGAAGGTCTCCTTCAGATACTGACTGAAGGTTCTATAGCGTTTCGTCCCTGGCACCTCTACCTACTTCCTCGATGTAACTATTCACGTTCCGATGGGCGAAGGTCTCGTTCGACTGAGCTCACGAC
>JBHIDP010000352.1:0-1930 GCA_046760185.1 Anaerolineae bacterium | reverse complement strand
GCCCAACCGATGGCGCTATCGGCTCCCCCTAGCTCCTCACGCCAGACCTTCCCGAAACCACGCTTGGGTTCCAGAAGGCCGGGTGGCGGAGAGAGCCCGACCCACTCCGGGTCCACCCCCTCTACAAAGGTATCCTGAAATATATCCCAGGTCCGCTCCCGCGAATTCAAAACGTAGATACGTCGTACGTCCTCGACCCAGTACATGAGGCCCCCTTCGAAGAACTGTTCGGCCATCATCACCGTCCGACCCGGAGCAATGGGGCAGCGCAGCCTCTGGCGGAGCAACCGGTCGTCATGCCAGATGGCTGCAAAGGGTTCGATCGGTTCTGTCTTGCAGGTCAGGACGGCCTCAGTAGGTGAGGGTGAAGGCGATGGTGAGGGAGTGGGAGAGAGGGTGCCAGTCGCTGCCACAGCCACAGTCGGTGCAGGTGTCACTTGAGGGCCAAAGAATCTACCGCCCATTACCACCACTCCTCCAACGACCAGCAGGCCGATCACTAGGGCAACCCCCACCAACCAAACCCAGGCAGGCATAGGTTGGGGCCTGGGGACCACCTCCTCTTTAACCTCTTCTGGCGGTCTCTCCTCGGGCTCCTCAACCACGTTGAAGATGACACCGTCGCGGGCCCGCATGAAAAGCACAGGGGTACCCCATTCCACCGAGCCCGGTTCGATAAACTTGATGGCCCGCCGCCCCCGGGTCACGGCCTCGTCAATAGGATACCCCTTAGCCAGCGAGGTATAGATCTCACGGGAGAAGACGATGGCCGCCGTATCGGATACCGGGAACTGCATGGCCACCACAGCGGGGAGGCCCTCCATCACCAGAGCCGTGGCCACCCCGGCGAAGGGGTCCCGCCCCTCTTCCTCAGCCACCCGCGCCGTCTCACAGGCATTGAGGAAAACCAACCGCACCGTGCTATCATCCAGGAGGAGCCCTATGTTCTCACCGCTGACTTCCTGCCCCTTCCCTGCTTCGTCCTCCAAGAGGAGCACCCCCTGACCGGTTTGCTCGTGGAAGCCCCCGTGTCCCATGAAGTGCAGGATGTGAAAGTCTCCTTCCGACAGAGCTTGCTCCAGAGCGGAGATGGTGGCTGTTTCAAGGAACTGGACCTCCACATCATCCCTCTCCCCCAGAGCCTCTTTTATCAGGCCCTTTTCCTTCTCCAGGTCCAGCGGTGGGTAGTTGGTGGGAGCGGAGATGACCACCAGCACCCATAGAGGGGGTTTCACCGTGAGAGGGGCAACGGGGCGCGGTACATCCAGGTAGCGGACGACAGGGGTGCGCCGGGAGAGGTTGAGGAAATCCCTGGTATCCTGTTGATAGAGGTACTCCCAGGGCAAGCTGGCCAGGTTGGCCAGTTCGGGCACCTCCGGATCAAGGTGGAGCTTGATGCGCAGCCCCTTGTGTCGTTGGGCGGACACCATGCCCAGACTGATATCGTACAGGTTGCGCACCCGCCCGCTGAACAGGGCCTGAAAGACCTTCCCCCCGAACTCCTGCAAAGTCCCGATTAATCGGGGCAAAGTCATGGCCTCTTCGGCTGCTGAAACCTCCTGGGCCAGGGCGGCCCTGGCCCCCCTCACCGCCCAGCCCACCTGCGAGAACACTTTGCTGATCTCATCCTCGGCGAAGGGCAGATGAAACTCACCGCTTCCCTCCCCGGCTGGCGAGCGAAGCACGATGACAGGGTAGACATCATCCCGCTTCGGCTGAATCTTGATCTCGAAGTCCTCGTACTCTATCCTGGCCATCGGTCCCTCCCACTTTGCAGAACGCATCACCTCATTGACATTGTAACACACAACAGCAGCTTTGTAAAGGTTTTTATGGTCAAGAGCAAACAAAAAGAGTGTAGCTAAAATAGGTTGGGGAGTGGAGCCGTTCGGCTGAGCCCCGCCCTGAGCCCCGTAGTGAGCCCCGCAGT
>JBHIDP010000351.1:0-1948 GCA_046760185.1 Anaerolineae bacterium | reverse complement strand
AGGATCGCGCTGAGGGAGTGGGCAGAGCCCTCGACCTGCTGGGCCTTAACCCGGTCAAAGGCAAAGAGGTCCTCCTCAAACCCAATTTCAACAGCGCCCATCCCACGCCTGGCTCTACCCACAATGATACCCTCCGTGCTCTGGTCATCAACATGCAGGAGATGGGAGCCAACCACATCACCGTTGGGGACCGAAGTGGCATGGGCCAGACCCGCCAGGTGATGGAGACGAAGGGGATCTTCAGCCTGGGTGAAAAGCTTGGTTTCGACACAGTTGTCTTCGATGAGCTGGAAGAAGGACAGTGGGTAACAGTCAGCCTGGAGGACAGCCACTGGAGGCAAGGGTTCCCTATGGCCAGGCCCTGCTTAGACGCCGAGGTTGTGGTTCAGACCTGCTGCCTGAAGACCCACCGTTTTGGAGGGCATTTTACCCTCTCCCTCAAGAACTCGGTCGGTTTGGTGGCCAAGACTGTACCAGGGAGCAGCTACAACTACATGAGTGAGCTACACAGCTCCCCCTATCAGCGTCAAATGATCGCCGAGATCAACTCCGCCTATTCCCCCTCCCTGATAGTTCTGGATGGGGTCGAGGCCTTCGTCAACCAGGGACCTGATGTAGGCAAAAAGGTCCAGGCGGAGGTGATTCTGGCCGGGACAGACAGGGTGGCCATTGATGCCGTGGGAGTGGCTATCCTGCGGCACTTCGGCACCACGCCGGAAGTCAGCCGTGGAGCCATTTTCGAACAGGACCAGATTGCTCGCGCTGTGGAGTTGGGGTTGGGAATCAGCAAAGCGGAAGGGATCGAGCTAGTGACCGACGATGCGGAGAGTGAGAGCTACGCCAATGCCATTCGGGAGATTCTGGAGAAAGGGTAGGGAGACGATGTACGAGGCGATGCTCTATCGCAAGCTGGATAACGGCAAGGTACAATGTGACCTGTGTGCTCACCGCTGCAAGATTCGACCGGGGCTGAAGGGCATCTGCGCCGTCCGAGAGAACCGGGATGGAACTCTCCACACCCTCGTCTTCGGCATGGTCATTGCCGTCCATGTTGATCCGATCGAGAAAAAGCCCCTCTTTCACTACCTGCCTGGCACCCGTTCTCTCTCCATCGCCACGGCCGGGTGCAACTTCAGGTGCGATTTCTGTCAAAACTGGCAGATATCCCAGATCTCGAAAGGGTCTTCGGGGCAGGTCACGGGGCAATACTTCCCCCCGGAGGAGGTGGTGGCAGAGGCCCTTCGGACAGACAGCGCCACCATTGCCTACACCTACACCGAACCGACAATCTTCTTCGAGTATGCCTATGAGACGGCCAAACTGGCCCACGAAGAGGGGATAAAGAATGTCTTCGTGACCAATGGCTACCAGACGGCGGAGGCCATCGAGATGATGGCTGGGGTGATTGATGCCGCCAACGTTGACCTCAAATCGTTCTCGGACCGGTACTACCGCAAACTGTGTGGGGCCCGCCTGCAACCGGTGTTGGAGGCCATCAAGCTGATGCATCAGAAAGGTATCCTGGTGGAGGTCACCACCCTGGTGGTTCCCGGTCAGAACGATTCCCCTGACGAGCTGGCCCAGATTGCTGAATTTCTGGTCGGAGTTAGTCCCGACCTACCCTGGCACATCTCGGCTTTCCACCCGAACTACAAGATGCTCGACACGCCCGCCACCTCGATGGGCATATTGAACCGTGCCTGTCAGATCGGGCTTGAGGCCGGGTTGAACTATGTCTACGTCGGCAACGTTCCAGGCAACCGGTACGAGAGCACCTACTGTCCGCAATGTGGTGAGACAGTAATCGGGAGATGGGGTTACCACACCACCATCTATCTGGAAGGAGATCAGTGTCAGAAATGCGGGGCAAAACTACCCATCGTCCGTGGGTAGTGGAGCTTACAGGGACGCTTGCTAGCCGGTGGAGCTGCGGGGTCTAATCCAGCGG
>JBHIDP010000350.1:0-1976 GCA_046760185.1 Anaerolineae bacterium | reverse complement strand
AGTCTGGCTAAAATCTGTGGAGGAGTGGAGCCTTCAGGCGGATAAAACCGGCTAAAGCCTCGACTCCCACAAGTTTTGGCCACGCTCAAATCAAACCAGGGCGTGGTCGCCTTTGTCCTGCCCCCATACTCTGGTTACGCGCCAACACAGATTGCTGGGCTCCAGACGCAATTCAAAGGTCCACCGCTCATCAACCATCACCAGAAAATAGTGCACAGTTTCAGCCCCCTCCTCTTCCACCCGCCTTCGCCCCACCGCGCTGATGTGAAGGGTCTCCCCCTGCCAGGTGAATGAGCGGGGGGTTACCCTCCCATCCTCGGAAAAATGGGCCTCCACCTCGGTGGGAACGTCTACGAATTCCATCTAACTCTCCACACCACGCAGATACCTGATCAACATTTCCAGGGCTGCATCCACCGAACATTCCTTGTTCCCCAGCCGGTCCTCCTGCCACAGGTTCTTCTCACATTCCTCATACCCCTTGGCGGCCAGAGCGATGTAGGTCAGGCCGACCGGCTTCTCCACAGTACCTCCCGTGGGGCCGGCGATACCGGTCACCGAGAGGGCCACGTCACCCCCCAGGACACGCCTGGCCCCTTGCGCCATCTCGATGGCCGTCTCCCGGCTGACAGCGCCGTGCTGCTGGAGGGTCACCCCGCTCACACCCAGGAGGTTCTCCTTAACCTGGTTGGCATAGGCCACCACACCGCCCAGGAAATAGGTTGAACTGCCCGAGACATTTGTCACGCGGTGCGCCAGAAGGCCGCCAGTGCAAGACTCGGCCAGGCAGAGAGTCAGGCCCCGTGCCTTGAGTAGTTCCCCCACGATCTCTTCCGCTCTATCCATTCTCTGCAATCCCTCCCTTTTCACTCCAGGTCCATACCCCATTCCCTCTCCGTCCACTCCAGGGGATCCACGTTTATGCCTCCCACTCGGAAGTCCCAGTGCAGGTGGGCGCCGGTGACCAGGCCGGTGCTGCCCGCCAGACCGATTAGTTCCCCTTTGGCTACCTCCTGCTCCGCTTGCACCTTGATCTCCGAGAGATGGTAGTAACCGGTCTGCACCCCCCAGCCATGGTCCAGGATGACAGCGTTGCCGCGCACCTGCAGAGGCTCAGCCAGCGTCACCCGCCCCCTGTTGCCAGCCACCACCGCCGTTCCTTCCGCCGCCCCCAGGTCCAACCCCTCGTGATAGCCGGTCGGTGGCCCCCCGCTGTAGGAGCGTCGCGTGCCATAGGCCGACGTCACCTCCCCCTCACTCGGCACCAGGAAGACCCCCTCCCACAGCCTCTCCGACCCAAAGTGGCCCCAGATAGGTTTCAGGCGTTCCCGTTCGGCTTTGAGGATGGTTGGGTCCAGAAGAGCCTGACGGTCAGGCGGCAGGTTGATCTGCTCGACGGGGAAGTCGGTGGCTGTAACCTCCACGGTAGCCGCTGTTTCTACCGTCTCCCCAAGCTCATCAACGGCCACCACCCTCAGGGTACGAGGCCCTACCGGGCTTCGGGGAGTGAAACCGAGCAAAGCCCAGTAATCTCCGCTGCCTTCCGCCCAGGTCAAAGCGCGGTCGTCCAGCGTTCCGGTCAGGGTCACCGCCCGGTTGGCCCTCACCCGTATGACCAGGGTATGGCCCTGAGCCACCGCAGGCGGGTCTACTTCCAGGCTGATGGCCAGCGGGGGTGGGGTTGGTGTCGGAGTGGGGGTGGCTGTAGGTGTGACGGTAGGGGTCGGTGTCGGGGTGGGGGTAGAGGTGTTGGTGGGGGTTGGGGTCAGGGTGGGAGTAGAGGTGGGTTCGGCAAAAGCTATCTGATCAACGATGGGCAGCCAGGAGAGGAGACAAACTACGCTCAACAAGAGCCAGGCTGAAACGACGGCTACGATCAGATACTTCCGCAAAGGGTGCCTCCCAGCCCCGCCGTCACATCGGGGGAGCATTTCACGTTGGGGACTGGAGTAGAGGCTTTCCCTGGCACCTGTGCG
>JBHIDP010000349.1:0-1988 GCA_046760185.1 Anaerolineae bacterium | reverse complement strand
GAAGGAGAAGAGAACGTAGTGGCGGCTTCAGCCGCTTCACTACCAGTGTGCTACGTATTGAAAGGGTGAAGAGGAATGGTAGCGAAAATCATAGATGGCAAGGCTATCGCTGCTGAGATCCGCGAGGAGATAGCCAAAGAAACGGAGGCCATGCGGGCCCGATACGGCTTGACCCCCGGTCTGGCCACGGTCCTGGTCGGTGAAAACCCGGCCTCTCAGACCTATGTCCGTATGAAACGGCGAGCCTGCGAGAAAGCGGGCATCGAATCCTTTGGGCACAAGCTCCCTGAGGATGCAACCCAGGAGCAGGTCGAGGAACTCGTGCGGGAACTGAGCACCGATCCGAAGATTCACGGTATCCTGGTTCAGCTTCCCCTGCCAAAACACCTGAATGAGGAGGCGGTCCTAGGCACGGTCGCTCTGGAAAAGGATGTGGACGGTTTCCACCCGATCAACATCGGCCGCTTGTCCATGAAGGGACGGGAACCTTTGTTCATCCCCTGCACTCCCCACGGAGTGATGGTTCTTCTGGAACGGAGCGGAGCCACTATTGAAGGTTCAGAGGCGGTCGTTCTGGGGCGGAGCAACATAGTTGGTTTGCCGGTATCCATGCTTCTCCTGCACGCCAACGCCACAGTCACGGTCTGTCACTCCCGCACTAAGGACCTTCCCTCCGTCACGCGGAAGGCAGACATTCTGGTGGCAGCGGTCGGCCAGCCACAGATGGTACGAGGCGATTGGGTCAAGCCAGGGGCAGTGGTTATTGATGTCGGCGTCAACCGGGTGGACGACCCTTCGGCCAAGCGAGGGTACAGATTGGTGGGGGATGTGGCCTTTGATGAGGTGAAGGAAGTAGCCTCAGCCATCACACCGGTCCCGGGCGGTGTGGGCCCCATGACCATCGCCATGCTTCTGAAGAACACCCTGACCGCGGCCAAGAGGGCGGCAGAGAAAAGCTAGCTCAGGGCAAAGCCAGGGCAAGGGTCTGAGGACTCTGTCGAAAAATGTTGATGATGCAGTGAGCAGTGGGCCAGCCCGTGTCGAAACCGGTCAGGCAAGATGCAGGTCTGGCCTTCGCTATGCCACAATAGCTCTATCTTTGACCTATGGAGAGAAGACCTCCGAGGTTTGAGTTGAGGCCAAGATTTGGAGGCAGCTTTCGGTGATAAACTGGCGAAGGAGCTTGTCAGGGCACTGAGGAAAACCTCGAAGGTCTACCTTCCGCCTCAGAAAGTCCGGTAACTAGATCTTTGACCAGATTTTGACCTTTCTAGGACTGAATTTTCACCTGAGTGTGATATATTATGACTGAAAACGTCCTGTTTAAACTTCAATGGAAGTGAGGGTAGGATGATTCTGAGCAGAAGAGCAGAGTATGGTATAAGAGCTATGCTGGAGATTGCCACCCTGCCGCCGAATATGAAGGCGGTCATCCCTGACATAGCCAGTCGTCAGGATATCCCGCCAATCTTCCTGGCCAAGATCGTTCCCAGGCTGGCCAAGGCTGGGTTGCTCCAAACATATCGTGGTGTGTCGGGTGGGGTCACGCTCGGCCAGCCGCCAGAAGAGATCAATTTGAGGCAGATCATCGAAGCTGTAGAGGGACCCATAGCTCTTAACCACTGCTCCCTTCATCCCCAGAATTGTTCCAGGCATTCGCTGTGCCCGATGCTCGATCTCTGGTGCGAAGCTCAAACAGAACTCAATGACAGGCTGGAGAACACGCTGTTGTCCGATCTGGTCAAACGTAATGCTGAACTCCAGAGGGCTGAGGTCACAGAGTAGAAGGTATTTCCATGGGCAACATTGAGAAGGAAATGCATGACTCATCTAACTAGAACACCGAGGCAGCAGAATGGATTACACCAGAGGTGCCTGGAGCCCCCTGGCGGGGGTGGTGGGGGTGTCCCCCACTCATTCAACTCAAAAACGAAGGCAGCAGAATGGATTACACCAGAGGTGCCTGGAGCCCCCTGGCGGGGGTGGTG
>JBHIDP010000348.1:0-2014 GCA_046760185.1 Anaerolineae bacterium | reverse complement strand
TAACTTCCTGTTGTGGCGTACGCCCCATACTCGATCTGTGAACGAAGAAACGGGAGAAAGCGACGGTAAACCGCTGCCCTCTCCCGTCTCCCTTGGGGTATCAGCAGTATAGCTGACAACCCTGGTTTTGTCAAACCCCTTGGGCGACGGTAGAGGACGGTGTGGCGGGATTAGGTTTCCTTCTTGGCCTCCCGCTGAAGCTCTTTACGAATGGCAATGTACTCTTGAACCACTTCCCTAGACAGGCCGGTGAGGTAACTGATCATCTCAACCGATTTACCTTCTTCCCATAGCTGACCCACGCGTTCCTCATCGTCGTTGTAGCGAGCCACGGCTCTGGGATGGTGATTGATGCGACGAGCAATCTCCTGGGTCAACAAGCCTTGGTGTTTGAGCAGCACAGAGATTCTCTTGTGGGTCAGGGTGCGGCCTAAGTCGAAGACGGTCCCGCTATGGGGCAATACCACATCGGGGTTCTGCTCATAGAACAGCTTCACAGCCACACTCACTGTGCTGGGAGCATACAACCCGGTGAGCAGCCCCACAGTGGAGAAGGGTAGCACGCCGCCCTGATCATAGGCTTCTTTCAGGATGCGGGCAGCGATTCTGGGTCTCAACTCCCGCAATGGAGTACCATCAGCCACTTCCTGCAATTCCTCAGGGGTGATGAGAGTGATGATCACTGGCACGAGCCGGCAACTCTCCATCCGCTTGCCGTAGCCGAACTTCTCATTCTTGTCTACGGCCAGCACCAAGGTCTGATAAGGGCGAAGCCGCTTCTGGAGCGGGGCGTACTCTTCGATGATGGCCAGGAAACGCTGAATCAAGACGTCAGCGATCACTCCCATGTTCTCGAAGCCGAAGTTGGTCATCAACTCCCGCTTGAGCACCGCTTCCAGGGTTTGCTGGCACAGGGGGCCGTATACAGCTTTCTTGTGCAGGCGACCGGAGGTTTTCATGCCAGCACCCCCTTTTTAGCCAGACCAGCGTCGATGCTGGCTTCATGGAATCGGAGTTTGCGCTCCAGATGCTCTCTCCAAAAAGGCGAGGCCCTGAGTTCGGCGTAGTGTTCCAGATGTTTCTCAACCACCCCTTTGGACAAGCCTGTTAGGTGGCGAATCCCTTCCAGGGTGTACCCCTGGCGATGGGCGATGCAGATGCGCAGGAAGTCTTTGATGTATCCTTCCACCCGGCTCAGGGTGTGGTTGAGACGTTGGGCAATCTCGGTCTCGGTGTAGTTGAGCAGGTATTGCCTGACGATAGGACGATGATGGGAGATAGTGGCGCTAGCATCGGTGTACGTGGCCCGAGTGACAATGGTCTTGCCCTCGGCCCGCAATTCCCGGATGTACTGGCCAATGGTCTTGCGATCGGCAAAGAGGAGCCGAGACAGGTCCTCATAGGCCAAGACGCCGCCTTGGGCCTCGGCTTCCTCAGTGATGCGATGCAGGATGCGCTTCTTGAGCTCCCTCAGGCCATGCTGCTGCTGAAAGGCGATGTCGCTCTTGGCAAACATCGTCAGACGGACCATCACGTACTGGCAGTCCTTGAGGGCTTTCCCAGCTGGTTCGTCGGCCTTCACTGCCGGGTACAGGATCTGGCCCTCGGCCAACTGGGACGAACCATTGATCTGCTGGGAGAGAAGTTGCAGATCATCGGTGAGCGCCTCGGCCACGACAGGGCTGAAATGATAACGCTGTCGCAAATGGTTCGCTACCAATGTCGTCACTGACTTCTCTTGGAGCCGCTCGGCCGGCAACCGTGTTTTCATGGGCTACACCTCCTACACTCTCTTCGAAGATATTATACCTCATCCTCTTGAGTACGGGGTGTAGACCCCAATTTGACATTGTTAGATTTGAGATGTGTTCCGCAAAGAAACCAGGTTTTTCTCTGAATTAGGTAGAGTTCGAGCCAGTGAACGCGACTGGAACAGCCATATCTCCTGATTTTGGACGCAAAAAACCTGGTTTCTGACGGGATTTAACAATGTCGAGATAACCTGAAGCGGACA
>JBHIDP010000347.1:0-2046 GCA_046760185.1 Anaerolineae bacterium | reverse complement strand
AGATTGTCGAAGGGCGGAGCGAGGCGGGGGGAAGGAGAGGGCTTTTCAGCCACCACCCTAAGACAACGATAGAGAACAAGGGCCATCGTCCACAGCGCGAGCAATCTCCTGAGCATACTCACCCCACAGCTCCTGCGGAAGCAATCTCCCTATAGCCACCATCACCTGCTCACTTGCCTGCCGGTCACGCTCCTCCTTGCTAAGGCCCGGCTCAACCTCCAGGAAGAAGGGAGGTCCAAAGCTGACCTCCAACCTTCCTTCCCTTTCGGCCAGGCCCGCCGGTAGCAACGGCAGGCCAGCTCTGCAAAGGAGAAGCATGAACCGACCCACTCCCGGTGGAGTCCTGGTCAGCCCCATATGATCTACATCTCCACCCTCGGGTGCCAAGGCTATGACCCCACCCCTCCTGGCCACCTCAGCCAGGGTGCGGCGAACCGCCTGAGCCCTCTCACCCACCCGCCCACTCCCGGCGACCATCGGTGGCATGGTGATGAAGCCGTACATGTTGGCGATACCGTTGAAGAACCAGCGGGTCAGAGGTGTCTGGAACCAGCGACGGAGGGGGTTCTGAAAGAACCACTCGCTGGTCATAACCCATCGTACCTCCTCACCCCCCGGTCTCTGCTGGTAGATGGCCCAGGTGACCAAGGCCGCCGACCACCAGACATCTAACCCCTCTCGACAGTAGTGGTTCATCACTACGGCAAATGGTCCGTCAGCGGGAATGTGGTGAGCATGGCACACCTGTGGCCGTGGGCGCACTATGGACAAAGCAGAAGCTACGTCCTGGCTCAGCGACCGCCGTTTGTCCCTCAGGATTGACCACACCTCAGCCAAGAATAGACGTGGGGGGATAGGATATCTGGCATTGGATGGAGTCCCCCGCGGTAGTCGCGGGCCTCCTCTCATGTCCCCTCCCCAAATCGCTCCAAATACTTCATCCTTCCGTTCCCAGGGGGAGAGAGCTGAAGCGTATCAGACTTCGAGCTTCAGAAGTTCCACAGCGTTCCGCCCCAGAATCCTTTCCCTGTCCTCGGCAAGAATGGGCAGCCCTTCGATGACCCTCACCGACCGCTGAAGGTCCCCGATCTGATGAGGATAGTCACTACCCAGAAGAAGCTTCTCGGGGCCAGCGAACGCCAGGGCAAACTGCAAGGCCGCCGGATCGAAGGATACGGTGTCCATGTAGACCTTCTTGAAGTACTCGCTGGGCGGCTTGGAGATGTTGGCCCTGGATTCTTGGTAGGCGAAGTAGCCCCGGTCTATCCTTTCGGCCAAGTAGGGAACCGCTCCTCCCAGGTGGGCCAGGACAAACTTGAGGTCAGGAAAGGTCTCCAGTAAGCCACTGAAGACCAGGCGGCTGATGGCCAGAGTGGTATCCAGCGGAAAACCGACCAGAGGCACCAGACGATAGTCCTCCATAGCCTCCACGCCCACAGGACTGGTGGGGTGGATAAAGAGGAGGGCATCCAGAGCCGCAGCCTTTTCGTACAGGGGCCGGTAGTGGGGCGCATCCAAAGGCTGACCGTTGACGTTGGTGAAGAGCACGGCGCCCGGTAACCCAAGTTCCGTGACCGCCCTTTCCAACTCGGCCGTGGCCGCCTCCGGGTCCTGGAGGGGCAATGCAGCCAGGGCCATGAAATGTTGCCGATGCTTCTCCATCATGGCAGCGAAGGCATCATTGACCACCCGGGCCAGGGCCACCCCCTGTTTCGGCTCCTCGATATGCACCCCTGGTGTGGTGAGGGTCAAAACCTGCATATCCACCCCACATCGCTCCATCTCTCGGATGCGCTCCTCCGCATCGCGGTGAGTTCGTACGATGACGTTGTAATCCCCGGCGTAGAACAACAGGAGTTGACCGTGCTCATCTCTTTCGACCTTGGCCCGGGTATCCCCTTTCTCCAACTCGGCCAGGTACTGTGGGGGATAGAAGTGGTTGTGGAAGTCAACTTTCATATGCCTCTGTCCCTTCATGTGACGTTAGCTGGTTTCTGGTGTGAAAGTCGGTGGAGTGCGGCCGCAAGGCCGCTTTTCAGGCAGGCT
>JBHIDP010000346.1:0-2089 GCA_046760185.1 Anaerolineae bacterium | reverse complement strand
GGGCGATTCAGCCCGAGCGTGGGCGATCATCTCCTCCACGAATCGCTTTTCCAGGTGGATCATCTTGACCGATGCCTCAACCGGTTAGCTGAGGTAGGGGACAATGAACTTGAACAGGGAGATCAGGTCTAGGGCAACCATGCCGCTGAAAAAAAGCAAGAGCCCAACCTCTTGACATCTCCTGGCTTCGAGAAGCGAGAGATTGATCCAGTCCGGGGGGTTCCCTATCCGACGCAGGACAGCGCCGGGAATCTTTAGCATCTCCTGCAGGCCCACGACGAAGAAGAGGGCGATGGAGACGATAGAGGGGAAGAGATAGCGCCCCTGGGCTTGAAAGAGTTCCAAACTGTACCACAGGGTCGTGGAAAAGGTGAAAAGGAAAGATAGGGCCAGAAGAGCCAGGCCCCAGCGCTGGTACGGGGTCAAGGGTTGCCTCCCGGAAAGAGCCTTGACCAGGAAGATGATGATACCGGCGGCGACGAAAGCGCAGATCAGTTGAAGAACCAGATAAAGGCGCGAATCAACCAGTACCCCCATCCAACCGAACTGCGCCCAGAAGCTGCGGAACAGGATGGGAAAGAAGGCCCTGGCCGCCTCCCAGTAGTTGGGGAACAGTTCCAGAGTCCTCGGTTGGCCGATAACGACGGCGCTGTGCCGCTCGAGGCCCAGAATATCCCAGCCACCGTAGGTGAGGCTGTTGCGCATGAACCATGGCAGGGCGATAGCCAAAGCCAGGCCGAAGACAAGGAGTAATCGGCGGGCAAGGGCTGAGGTTGAAGGGCGACCCCCACCTCGGGGTTCTCTGTCGGTGGGTGGGAGCCAAACCTGGTGAACAACCAGGGCCAGGATGGCCAACGGTATGGAGATATAGGTGGTCGTCTTGGTGATCAGTCCCAACCCGATGAGAAGTCCCAGCCCGGCGTACTGTCGGGGAGTGAAATCGCTGCGGAGCAACTTCAGTAGCAGGAGAAGGACAGCACTCAGCATCAGTTCGGCCAGAGCGTCGTTGTTGATGGCTGCGGTCATGGCCACGTGCATGGGGACGGTGGCCACGAAGGCAGCCGTAGCCAGAGGCAACAGAGGATCGGCTGGAAAGACCTCTTGGGCGATGCCATAGGTGATGTACAGGAGGGTACCACCGATGGCAACCGAAACAAGGCGAAGGGTGAGGAACTGTTGATCGAACGGCAGGAAGATGGTGGCCTTGTAGATGGCAGCGGTCAGAAGATAGTAGAGGGGTGGCTGGTGGGACTCGTAGCGGATAGGGTCAATGGGCATATCGTCGGGAAACTTCTTGCTCTTGAGCTCCTCCAGGTAATCGTGGGGGTAGTCCCCCATCTGCAGGACGGGAAATGTACCGGTTTCGGCCAGATATTTGACGTAGTTGTAGTGGGCCGGTTCATCAGGCACCTGCCATTTGGGGGTGTAGAGAGCATAGAGGGTACCGAGGGCGAGGTAAGTGACGATGATGAGGGCTAATAGCAACCCATGGAACTTCTCAATCTTCAAACGCCTCCACCTCCGCCCCAATCTGCTGCAGCGTCTCCCGTACTTTGAGGTCGAGGACGCTGGGACCGATGGGTTCCTGGGACTGAGCTGTCAGTTCCACTTTGAGGGCCACTTCCGCCCCTGCGCTCTGCAGTGGCAGAAGGACGCCGCTCACGAACTCCGACAGCTTGTCCCAGGGGACATCGGCGACAATTTTGACATGATAACCCTCAATCTCCTCACGAATGCCGGGCTCTTCTTTTTCCTCTTCCTCCTCCTTAGGCTCGTAGCCTTCCTGTTCCTGTTCCTCTTCCTCTCGCTCCCGGGCTCGCTGCTCCTCTTTCCATTGCTCGGCGATTGCCTTGCTGATTACTTGTGCCCCGTCGCTCACTAGGGCAGACAGGATGCCTTCGTCGAAGTAAATTTGCTCACCCACTTTCAGCCCAAAGAAGCGCTGCCGCACCCCATCGGCGATGGCCGTTCTGAGCACTTCCTCACTCTCTAGGAAGGGATTATCCGGCGAGGTGAAGAAGGCATCGGCCATTCTCCGATAGTCCATCTCGTCCTGCTCTCCCAACAGCCGCTCCTGCACGTAACGGGG
>JBHIDP010000345.1:0-2143 GCA_046760185.1 Anaerolineae bacterium | reverse complement strand
CACGTCATCGTCATCGGGGCGGCCTCTATTGACATGAAGGGGCGGCCCCGTAAGAGGCTGGTGCCGGCCACCTCCAATCCCGGCCGGGTCAAGGTCAGTATCGGCGGGGTGGGCCGTAACATCGCCGAGAACCTGGTCCGCCTGGGTGTGCCTACCACCCTCCTCTCCGCCGTGGGAAACGATGCCTTCGCTTCCCAGGTCCTGGAAACGTCGGCCCGGGCCGGTATTGACGTCAGCCAGGTTCTCATCTGTCGCGGAGATCGCACGGCCACCTACCTGGCTATCCTGGACGAAGAAGGGAGCCTCATCTCGGCCATAGATGACATGGGCATCATGAGCAGGGTCACCCCCCAATATATCTACCGCCGTCGCCGCCATATCAAAGGGGCAGCCATGATGGTCCTCGACGCCAACCTCCAGCCCAAAGCTATCCGTTCCGCTGTTAACGCGGCCAAGCGCTACAACATCCCGGTCTGCGCCGACCCGACCTCTACTCACCTGGCCCCCCGCCTGCGCAAACACCTGAAAGACCTCTTCATCATCACCCCCAACGTGAGCGAAGCGGAGGTGCTGTGCGGCCGGAAGATAACAAATCGCTTCCAGCCTATGGACGCCGCCCAAGAGCTGGTCTCCCTGGGGGTGAAGATGGCCATCATAACTCTGGCCGAGGAGGGGTTGTGCTACGCCACCTCGGGCGAGAGTGGCCGCATCCCAGCCATCCGCTGCCAGGTGGTTGATAACACCGGGGCTGGCGATGCCTTAAGCGCCGCGGTAGTCTTCGGGCTCCTGAACGATTTCCCGGTTGACGAGGCAGTGCGCTTGGGCGTTTCGGCTGCCACTCTGACCTTGCAGTGCGCGGATACGGTCTGCCCGGACCTCAGTCTGGAGAGGTTGTACGACCAGTTGGTGATATAAAATCTGAGGAAACTCAGGGGAACTGGAAGGAAATAAGGGAACTGAGGCTTAGCGAAGAGGTTCAAGAGGCTCTGGCCAGCAATGTGCCTGTCGTGGCCCTGGAGTCAACGGTCATCGCTCACGGTCTGCCTTATCCGCATAACCTGGAGACGGCACGGGCTTTGGAAGACCTGATCAGGGAGAAAGGAGCGAGACCGGCGACGATAGGTGTCATCGGCGGCGAGATCAGGGTTGGCCTGGCACGGGAGGAGCTGGAGCGGTTGGCCAGAGGGGAGGGGGTCCGCAAGGTTAGCTTAAGGGATCTGCCCCTCGTGGTGAGCCAGGGGCTGGACGGAGCGACGACGGTGGCCGCTACGATGCATGTGGCCCATCGGGCCGGCATAAGAGTCTTCGCCACCGGCGGCATCGGCGGGGTACACCGACCAGTTGGCAGCCATCAGCCACTCGACGTATCGGCCGACCTGCCGGCTCTGGCCCACACCCCGGTGGCCGTCGTCTCATCCGGGGCCAAGGCCATCTTGGACCTTCCCCGCACTTTGGAATGGTTGGAGACCTATGGCGTACCGGTGCTCGGTTACGGCACCGACCGCTTTCCGGCCTTCTACTATGGTGATAGCGGCCTGCCGGTAGATTGCCGGGTTGACTGCGCCGAGGAGGCCGCGCGCATCATCAAGACCAAGTGGGAGATCGGCTTGCCGGGCGGCCTGCTCATCGCCGTGCCCGTGCCGACGGAAGCAGAGGTCCCGGCCGAGATCGTGGAGGAGGCGGTGGAGAGGGCGTTGGCCGTGGCCGAGGAGCAGGGGATGGCAGGCCAGGCGCTGACACCTTTCCTCCTGGCGCAGATCAACCGCATCACGAAGGGGGCAAGCTTGAGGGCCAACATGGCCCTGCTAAAAAATAATGCGCTTGTGGCTGCCAGAATCGCTAAGGCGTTGGCGGATTTAGAAGGGCCCTGATTTGACCTTGACAACCCTTCTCTTCGATGATATACTTGAGTAAAGGCTGAGAGGTCTCCCTTTTGAAGGAGGAGAAACGTGCTTGCCGCCGATACTGTAGAGATTTATGAGCTTTTGAAGCCGAAGCTGGGCGAGCAGGAAGCCAAGTCCCTGCTCCATTTCATTGAGGACAGGACCGTCTTCCTGGTCCGCGATGAAATCGCCAAGGGACTTGCTACCAGAGAGGACGTCCTCGCCGTGAAGGAGGACATCGGCGCCCTGAAGAGGGACAT
>JBHIDP010000344.1:0-2149 GCA_046760185.1 Anaerolineae bacterium | reverse complement strand
GGCCAGGCGGTGCTCTCCTGTCTGCTGCCAGCCATGAAGGCCCACGGACGGGAGGTGGTCACGATCGAGGGACTGGGTCACAGCGACGAACTGCATCCCCTGCAGCAGGCTTTTATCGAGAAGGGGGCGGTGCAGTGCGGCTACTGCACGCCGGGCATGATCATGTCGGCCAAAGCCCTCCTGGACGAGAACCCCCAGCCCAGCCCTGACGAGATCGAGGAAGCCATAGCCGGCAACCTCTGCCGCTGTACGGGCTACCTCCAGATCGTCGAGGCCATAAATCAAACTTCAAAATCCAAAGTCCAAAATCCAAATGATCGAGGATAACCCCGGACGGGGCAAGGCTTGACATAGTTTGCTTTTGACGTTATACTTGAGATGATTTGAAATCCAATACGTGGGTGCCCGAAGCCCACCCTCCATGCCAGCCAGGAGCGCCCATGTGCGTTTAAGGTTGGCTTTTTGGTTAGGGACAAGTAGAGGGGATCATGGACTACTCAAAGATGGGGAAAGCTCAGTTGATCGAAGAGATAGAAGCTCTGCAGGAGAGGATAGCGGAGCTAGAGCTCGCTGAAGCAGAGCGCAAGCGGGCGGAGGAGGAGATCCGGCAGCGCACGGCCCAGTTGGAGGCGCTGCGACAGGTGGGCCTGGAACTCACCGCCGAGTTGGACCTGGACTCCCTTCTCCACTCCATCGTCTCGCAGGCGGTTGAACTAGTGGGGGGAGCCGGGGGCGGTATCTACCTATACCAGCCAGACCTGGACGCGCTGGTGTGGGTGACGGCTGTCGGTCCCTACCTGGTGCCCATAGGGTCCATCCTCCGGCGGGGAGAAGGGCTCTCCGGCAGGGTGTGGGAGACCAACGAGCCGCTCATCGTGGACGACTACCAGCAATGGGAAGGACAGGCGGCTATCTGCGAGGGCTACCCCTCCAAGGCCGTCGTGGGCGTGCCGGTTCGCTGGGGGGAGAAGTTCCTGGGGGTGTTGAACGTGCTGGCAGACCCACCGCACACCTTCTCTCCAGCCGATGCTGAATTGCTGGGCCTATTCGCCACCCAGGCGGCCATTGCCATTCGCAACGCCTGCTTTTTCGAAGAGATCGAAGAGCGCCGGATGTACCTGGAAGGAGTGCTGGGGGCCGCCCCTGACGCCATCGTGACCCTGGATGCCCACCATCGGGTCGTGGAATGGAACGCGGGCGCAGAGAGGTTGTTCGGGTATTCACGGGAGGAGGTGCTCGGCCAAAACATTGATGATCTGGTCACCAACTCTAATGTGTTCGAGGGGGCGGTCGGGTTTACGCAGAGAGTCATGGGCGGGGAGGAAGTGCCTCCCACAGAGACCGTCCGTTATCGGAAGGATGGCTCTCCCGTGGACGTCATCGTGGCCGCGTCGCCCATCCTGGTGGAGGATGAGTTGATCGGGGCAGTTGTTGTCTACACCGATATCACTACGCGGGTGCGGATGGAGGAGGCGCTGCGCGCCATGTTACTGATTGACGAACTTACAGGCCTGTACAACCGGCGAGGATTCGTAACCCTGGGCCGACAGCAGTTGAAGACGGCCGACCGGGCGAAGAGGAGAATGGTGCTGCTTTTTGCCGACTTTGACGACCTGAAGTGGATCAATGACACCTTTGGCCACCTTGAGGGAGACAAGGCATTGATCGAGGTTGCCAATGTCCTCAAAGAGACGTTTCGCGAGTCGGACATCCTTGCTCGCATTGGCGGGGATGAGTTTGTGGTTCTGGCCATAGAAACCGATGGGGCCCCCGCCAAGATCCTTACCACTCGTTTGCAAGAGAACCTGGAGGCCCGCAACGCAGAAGGAGACCTCCGCTACAAACTGTCGTTAAGTATGGGCATAGCGCGCTACGATTTCGAACGCCCCTGTTCCATTGATGAACTGCTGTCCCGGGCGGATAAATCAATGTACGAGCAGAAACAGGACAATCAGAAGTCTTAGCTCAGGAGTGACTGGTAGTAGTCACGTGAAGTGGCAGCGCTTAAACCCAAAAGCTCAGGAGACCTCCTGAGCTTTTTACATCCGTATAGGGCGCTGGTGCCCCGGGCGGGACTCGAACCCGCATGCCCAAAAGGGCACAGGTCCTCAACCTGCCGCGTATGCCTATTCCGCCACCGGGGCATGAT
>JBHIDP010000343.1:0-2150 GCA_046760185.1 Anaerolineae bacterium | reverse complement strand
AGGCGATAGAGAGGGTCATTGCCGGGCCGGAGCGGAAGAGCAGGTTGATCAGCGATGAGGAGAAGAAGATCATCGCCCACCACGAGGCCGGCCATGCCCTGGTGCAGAAGATGCTTCCCCTGTGCGACCCGGTGCAAAAGGTATCCATTGTGGCCCGAGGCATAGACCTGGGGTATGTTATATCCCTGCCCGAGGACGATCATTATCTACACCGGAAAGCCAGATTCGAGTCTAACCTGGCTGCCATCCTGGGGGGGCGGGCAGCAGAGGAATTGATCTTCCAAGACGTGACCACCAAGGCGGAGGACGATCTGGAACGGGCAACCAACCTGGCCCGTCAGATGGTGACCCGTTACGGGATGAGCGAGAAGTTGGGACCCATGACCTTCGGGGACAAGCATGAGTTAGTTTTCCTGGGACGGGAGATCAGTGAGCAGCGCAACTACAGCAACGAGATCGCACGGCAGATTGATGAAGAGGTGCGGCGCCTCATTGAAAGTGCCCACTCGCGGGCTATGGAGATCCTGGTCGCCCACAAGGACAAGCTGGTTGAGATCGCTGGCAGACTGATCGAGAAGGAGACCATTGACCGCGCCGAGCTAGAAGCCGTGCTTGCCTAGAGCCCATCCCAAAACCGCTGCCTGAGCCAGTACAAGGGGAGCTGGGGGGTAGGCTCTTGGAAGACCGTAGTTTGATATAAGCGTGGCCAAAACTTGTGGGAGTCGAGGCTTCGTCGTGAGCAGTTCGTCCCGCTCACTACGGGGCTCAGGGCGGGGCTCAGCCGAACGGCTCCACTCCTCCACAGATTTTGGCCAGACTTGTTTGATATATCGTTGCCATTGAAGGCTGTCCGGAGGGGCAGCCTTACGTTTGCATCCTTCGAGGATGCGATCGCCAATCGTAACTGAATGAACCGAGTTGGCCGAGATTCGCTCGCGCCCTTTTTAACAAACTTAAGAGGAGGTTTTTGCGATGAGGGTAAACAAATTATGGCTCTTGTTGGTAACGTTGGGGGTAGTCTTGTCCCTGGCAGCTTGTGGGCCGAAGGCCGCACCAGTAGAAGAGGCCACCCCAACGCCAAAGCCCGTAGAAGCCACCCCCACACCTATCCCACCCACGCCAACCCCTACTCCACCAAAGCCAACTCCCCCACCGGCAGAGGTCATCCCCGGCGTACCGCCGGAGCTTTTGGCTATGGGAGAGGCGATGGCCAAGGTCAAAACCTACCGAACCAAAATGGTTATGGAGGGGATGGAGATCTTCGCTGAGTACGTCCTGCCCGACAAAACGCACACCAAGTCTGAGATGATGGGCATGAAGGTGGAGACCATCGTCATCGGTGACACCACCTACACCAAGATAGGCGACGGCCCCTGGCAGAAGACAGAAGCCGGACCGGCTCTACCTCCCGGCGCTGCGGAGATAGAGATGCCTGAGATCACAGAGATGGCGAAGGAGATCACGGCTGGTATGCAGATCGAGGAGGTGGGGACGGAGACGGTAGAAGGGGTGAAATGCCAGGTGTACGAGATCAGGTTCGGTGAGGAGGCCGAGGCTATAAGGTACTACGTCGGCGTAGACGACAACCTGCCGCGGAAGATAGAGATGGGGGGGATGGAGATGATCTTCTACGATTACAATGCCCCCATCGAGATCGAACCTCCCATTTAAACTCGCTCCGCTTGCTAACGGCGTAAAAAGACCGCATGAGGGGCGGCTGAACTCTGCGCTCCCTTTGGTCGCTTGCCCGACGGGTCGCCGCCCAGGGCTTCGGCAACCCGCGCCCCGTTAGCCGAAATCGCCCTGGGAAGCAAAGAGGAACTTCTTCAATGGAATCCTGCATCGGGGCAGAAACGATTATGAAGTACGCACTCAGGTTCACCTTGTTGTTTATACTTAGGGAAAGGAACGGGAGCGCCAACGTGGAATCTCGAATTGAGGTGCATAAGTGCCTTATCTGCGGCCGGGATTGTGTCCTCACCCTGGTCTCCATTGGCACAACCCATCAATGGGTAGCACAGGTCATCTGCCCGGAGTGCGTCACGGAGGAACATCTGCGCCGCGTCGGGAGACATCCGGCCAGGGTCGTGGAAAGAGAGGACAAAGAGCAAGCGGACTGAAGTGGGCATGCCTGGCCAGGGGTGAGCCAG
>JBHIDP010000342.1:0-2180 GCA_046760185.1 Anaerolineae bacterium | reverse complement strand
CATCAGATATCCCGCAAGGCACCTTGCTTGATCAGGCGTGAGAGGTCTGTCAGGCTGCCGCAGAGATCAACGTTGGTGGTGGCATCCAAGCTCTCAGGCGGACGCTCCGCCACCAGGAAAGTCCTCATCCCCACCCGGGCCGCGGGGACGATGTCCCGCTTCAGGTCGTTGCCCACCATCAGGCATTGCCCGGTCTCTCGCCCAATCCGCTGCGCAACCTCCTGGTAGTATTGGCCATGGGGTTTGCAGAAGTGCATATTCTCATAGGAGGTAACCAGGGCGTAGGGGAAGTCGCTGACCCCCGCCCACTGCAGGCGCTGCTGCACAGCGGTCAGGGGGAAGACCGGGTCAGTAGCGATAACCACGCTGTATCCAGCCCTGAAGATTGTCTCCATCAACGACCTGGCCTCCGGTCGTTTTCTCACATGGCGCTGTAGCTTGGGATAGTCGTTGGCGTAAAACTCGTCGAAGAGGGGCATCAACTCCTCGGCAGGATAACCAATCTTGGGGAAGAAGTCCTCCAAGAAGACCTGCTGGTTGGTCTTGGTAGGGTCGGTATTGGCCATCATGACGCTGGTGGAGGCCAGGATTTGAGTTATAAGCTGGTCAGGCGGGATTAACTGCGCCAGCCTCTTGGTAAGGGCCTCAAAGTAGGGAGGGAGAAAGGTTTCCATATCGTTGTCTAACAAGGTCCCATCGAGATCGAAGAGCAATGCCCTTATCACTGGTCCCCTCCCTGGTCTGCTAACTGCCCCACCATCCAATCCCAGACACGGTAAGCCATCTCCGAAAAGTGTTCGAAACAGACGTGGCTGTCGTTGGGGTAGAAGAGGAAATCTTTGGGCCCTGGCAGGGCCTGGTAGATGCGCCTAGCTTCACTACCGGGAACGAGCATGTCCCGTCCGGCTCCAACCACCAGGGTCGGGCACCTGACCCGTTCCACCACCCCTCTAAGAGTGGCTGCCTCCAGCAGGCGGTTGATCTCGGCCTGGTCGGGGAAGCCAGCGGCGTAGAGGATTTCACTTTGGATCAAAGCGGGAAAATAACGGTAGTAGGGTCTGGGGTCGTAGGGGGCCGAAATGGAGGCACAGGCTCTCACCCGTGGCTCAAAGGCGGCCATCCTCAGGACTTTCCAGCCCCCCAGGCTCATGCCGCACAGCCCTACCCGTTCACTGTCAACGGTTCCGTCCCTTGCCAGCCAGTCAATGACAGCGCCGGCAACCTCCTCCTGTTCAACGATCAGCTTCATCTGAGGCCAGACCTCACCCCCGCCTGGACCATCAATGTACAGCACAGCCAGTTCGCGTTGCAACAACCCCTCAGCCCAGACGTGGAGTTCCTCTTTGACCGAGTTGCCCCCGTTGACCACTATAACACAGGGCGGCCTGCTGGCCTCCCACGGCACCCGCAGGTAGCCAGGCAGTTCTACCTCTCGGAAGGAGATCGTTACCCTGCGCGCCGGTGGATCGAAGAGAGGGGCGGCGCGCTGGTAGGCCCTGGCACACAACTGGACGAGCTCCTGCTTGTATTCGAGGCGATCGTAGAGGATAAACTCGGCATAGTGGTACTTCAGCGCCGCTTGCAGGAAGAGCTGGCAGGCTGTTGTTGCCCGCCCAACGGTCAGGGCCTCTTCGGCCCGCTTGTAATCCTCCCTGGCAGCCTTGGCCCACTCCTCAGGCCATGCGGCCAGGCTCCTGATCCGTGTCAGGATGGCGTGCACCTCCTCATACGGCAGCCCAGCGAAGCTGAAACGGGCATAGGTATCAATCGGTATGCGCGCCGCGCTCAAAAGACGAAGGCCAAGGTTGATGATCGTAGGGTGGGAAAGGTAGCGTTGGAAACGAAAAGCAAAGGACAGCTCGGGGGAATCACTTGCTCTGTTTGAAACTTCCTGACGGTGACCATGCAAAGTTGATGTCATTTTGGCACTCCACTTACGCCTGCTCAGAAGCAACTTCCCGGTTGGCACTCGTGCAGGAATAATTATCCCTATTGCGTCTTGACTTTGCCTTTGTAATGGGATCAAAAGCGGGAAGTTATTATTGCACGAGTACTTTGGGGACTGTTTTCCCTCATGTGGGCTAGAATTATAGCGCAGAACGGTGCCCCTGTCTAAATGAACCGATGATGTCATTGGCGTGCCTTGAAATTGCGATGTGTTGTAAGCGAGGTTCAAATGT
>JBHIDP010000341.1:0-2182 GCA_046760185.1 Anaerolineae bacterium | reverse complement strand
GCATTGACCACGGGCCGGCCCAGGTGATCTCTACCGGCGCCAGCCTCCCTCTCCAATCTCGTTCATCTTCGAAGAAGACCAACTTGTTGGTGCGGGTGCGACCCTTCCACCTCCCTTTGTGTTTTTCCTCGACCAACACTTCCACCCTCTTTCCCACCAGCTCCGCGTTTATCTCCCCGGCGATCCTCTTGTGCAGTTGCTCAATGGCTTTGCGGCGGCGTTCCTTCTCTTCGGAGGGCACATCATCGGCCAGTCGAGCGGCCACAGTGCCAGGACGGGGTGAGTAGGCGGCGATGTGCATCATATCGAACCTTAGTTCTTCCAGCAGCTTGTAGGTGCCCCCGAACTGCTGCGGGCTCTCGCCGGGGAAACCAACGATAACATCGGTGACGATAGCCACCCCAGGCACCCGTTCCCTTATGCTGTCCATCAGTCTTCGATACTGGTCAATAGTGTACCCCCGACGCATGCGTTTCAACACTGCGTCATCTCCAGCCTGAACCGGGACCTCAAGATGTTCGCAGACCTTAGGTAGGGTAGCTACGCTGTCCAGAAGTCGGTCAGTGATGTAATTGGGGTGGGAGGTCAGAAAGCGTATGCGCTGCAGGCTTTCGACGTCATGGAGGGCCACCAGCAGGTCGGCCAAGTCAGGTTTGTCCGGAAGGTCGAACCCGTAGCGGTCTACGATTTGTCCCAGCAGCGTGACCTCTCGCACCCCCTGCTCGACCAACGACTGCACCTCGGCCACAATCTCCGGCAGAGGGCGGCTGTGCTCACGTCCTCGACGGTAGGGGATGACACAGTAGGCGCAGACGTGGTCGCAGCCGTGGATTATGGGGACATAGGCTGCTACCGGGGCCTTGCCATCTGGGAACCTCAGCCGCCTTTGGGCCGCATCCTGGGCCCTCGATCTGGCTTCTCGTTCCTCCAGGAATTCCAGCAGCTTCCCTGCATCGGATGGGGGGAGGAAGAGGTCCACGAAGGGAAAGCGTTCTGGCAGGAGGGGGTCATCCTTTCTCCCGACCAGACATCCCATCAGGGCCAGGACCGTCTCGGGCTTACGTTCCTTCAAGGGCTTTAAGGTCCAAAGACGACCGTAGACGCGGTCCTCGGCGCTCTGCCGCACAACGCAGGTATTGAGGACAATGACGTCAGCATTTTCCGCCTTTGTCGTGGCCTCATAGCCCAGCCTCTCGAACTCCGAAGCCAGCCGCTGCGAATCGGCCGTATTCATCTGGCAGCCGATAGTCCAAATGTGATATCTCACTCTTCGTGAACTTCCGATAGCTTGTTCTCGATAAACCGGTTGACCTCTCTGGCCACTATCACAATGTCCTCTATTGGAATATTGCTCAAAGCAGACGTAACAGGAGTACTATCTTCTCGATGAAAATGGTGCGGGAAGTTCTCTAACTCCCGGTAATGAGGAGCATTGTCCCAACCGATCACTCGCTGCTCAGCTTTGAATACGGTATAGGAGTAACTCCCTGTCTTGGAACGGTAGAAGAGGTCAATGTTGTAGCCACCTACGAGAATGAATCTGACTTTGGTGGGAAGCCTCTCTACCGAAATGACGTACCTACACTCTTGCTCGAATATGAGAGCTAGCTCAAGAAGTTGAGGATCCACTGTAGAGCTCTCTTGATGACCCTCAGCCTCTCAAGCTCGTCAACCGCAGTCCCCCACTCTATAGCTATTTCCCAGGATGGGTGTTCCGGCAGTTCGCCTTCCTCTACTTTCTTCTGAAAAGCTTCCAGGTCGCATTCGTGTTCCTTTTCAAAATCCTTTACAAGATCCTCATACAAAATAATTTTCTTCTCAATGTCATCCAGTGTTAACTTGAGGGTGGCTGCATCAATCGGTAGGGGGTATTTCTGTATGACTTCCGCTATGATAGTCATCTCTTCTCACCTCCCTGGCTTGACTATTTGCTCCTAACGACTCGTGCCTCCTTGATTGACTGCAATCATTATACCACAACCACAGACTGGCTCAAAGCACTCGTGGCGGAGTGGAGGCTTCAGCCGGTTTTGACGAGACAGAACCCACCTGCCTAAGCTTGTTAGCGGGACGGCAGGTAGGGCTCTCTCTTGACTGCGCCCAAGCATGGTTTCACGGACAAACACGGCCCTATGGCAAAAAGGTAGTTGTACATAAGCCGAGCCCAACCGCTCGGCTGAGC
>JBHIDP010000340.1:0-2187 GCA_046760185.1 Anaerolineae bacterium | reverse complement strand
TCTAAGCCTCACTTGCCATCCGTGCCTGCAGGAGCGCCTCCAACTCCTCTTTACCCCACCCCACATACTTCTCCTGACCGTCAATGATAAAGGTGGGATACTTCCGCACCCAATGGCGCAGGGACTTATAGAAGCCCAAGGGGGATTGGGGATCAATCACCCGGATGAAGATCCGCTCCTTGTACTTGTCCGCCAGATCTAGCATCCAGGTGGCCAGGCGATGGGCTTCCTCGATGAAATCCTCGGGATACTCCTCGAACTCGGTATGAACTTCCTTGCCAAGGCCCGCTTGGCTGAAGATCTGCTCACAGTGCATTCAATGGAAGTAGCGGGTTGGTGCCAGTGTGATCACCTCGAGGCTGATCGGTTTCACTCTCTCATCTCCTTTCGTCCCGTAGGGTGTTGCTTAAGCTCTAAAAGATAGTATATTCGAATTGAAGCCCCTTTGTATGTAATCCAGCTTACAAAACGGTGGCCTCTCTCATCTATACTTCCACCTGGTTTATTATACAACCGTTTTGAGCATCGTCAACGTGACCCCACATGTAAGCTATGTTACTTACAGGACCCTCGTTAAAGGTTATACTGGCTGTGCAGGAGGCTGGAGTGAAGGACAATAAGTTGAAAATCACCATCTACAGGTTCACGGGGAAGCAACTATTCTTCACTGTGCCGGAGAGGTTCTGTGAGGAGTGCGACCTGACCATCGGCCTGGTGAAGCGGGTCATCGCCGAGCTTGGTCTGGATGTCGAGTTGGAGGTCAAGCCCTGGTTCAACTACCTCTTCGAGGCCCTGCTCAAGGGAGCATGGCACCCGCCTGCTGTCTTCATCGGCCAGAAGATGCTCAGCCAGGGCATCGTCCCCGATCCGGAGGCCCTGAGGGAGGAGCTCTTGACCTCTCTGGCCCGACCGGCGGACAGCACCGCCTGATGCTGTCAGCAGGGGTGCTGATGGGGACGCTGGACCTGCAGGGGGAGTGGGCCATGGCGACGGACCAGGTCTTGATGTTCTGAGGGTAGGGAGGTGGGTATGAACCTGGTAGATATTATGTTCGCTTTCTCGGCGGGCCTGGCCTCCCTCTTCGCACCCTGCAGCTTCCCCCTGCTGACGGCCTACATCCCCTACTACCTGCGGCTTGACGCAGGGGACAGGGATGAAGGACTGAGAGGGGAGACGATAGGTACCGCCACCTGGATCTGGCGCGGCGTGGGAGGTGGTCTCACTGCTTCTCTGGGAGCCGTCAGCGTCTTCGTGATCCTTGGTGCGCTGCTGGGGTCGGCAGGTCGGGTCATCAAGCCCCTGGTGCCGGGGATGGAGGCACTGGTCGGAGGCTTGCTGATCCTCCTGGGCCTGGCATTCGCTGGTGGCCCGTCACCGTCTGGGGGCGGCCATTGTGTTGGCCAGTGCGACGACGATTGCTGCCAGCGCGCAGGCCCTGCCTGTCTACGAAATATACAAAGTCGGTGAAGAACTGCACTGGCGCAGCGGGCTGGACTTCTTCGGCCCGTATGGCCTCTCGCTGGTCTTCATCCCGCATTGGAACAACGCTGAGGGCGGCGCTGACCTGGATACCAGCCGCTGCTTCATGGGCCAGGCGCGTTTTGCACAACTGCTTGCCCTGCTGCCAGAGGATGTGACCCTGGTGGGAATTGACGAACACACCGCGCTGGTGATTGACCCGGGTGCTGCCCTGGGCCAAGTGATGGGGCGCGGCGGGGTCACCTTGCTCAAATCCAAGCAGGAGCAGCACTTTGCGCATGGAGAGAATTTCTCTCTCGAAGCATTGGGGCCCTTCCGGCGGCCTGAACCTGCCTCGGGGATATCCACTGCCGTTTGGGAAGAAGTGCTGGCGGCACAGGCCCAGGCCAAAGTCAGACCTCAACCGCCGGCCGAGGTGCTGGTGCTGGTAGAGGAGCGCCAGGCGGCTCGCGCCTGCCGTGATTGGGCCACCACCGATGATCTACGCCAGCGCATTGCCGCTCTTGGCTGGCGTGTGCTGGATACCCCGGAAGGACCGCGCCTGGAACCGATGTAACCGTCCTGACCTGGACCGGAAATTTGGCGGTGGGCTCTCCTTCCAGCTCTTTTCCCCTGAATTCTGTAGGCGGCTTTTCCAGGCTGTCCACGCACGCTCGAAACTTCCTCTTGACAAACTGGGCAATTGTGGTATAATAGTAGTGCCCCTCC
>JBHIDP010000339.1:0-2203 GCA_046760185.1 Anaerolineae bacterium | reverse complement strand
GATTTCCCTGGGAAAATAGCCGTTGAATCCAAAAGTTCTTGCCTCGGTTCATTTAGCTCAGGGCAATAAAGGAGGCTGCTGCCATCGGTGAGATTGGACGGGGATTGATTCAGGCTTTTCAGTTAATCATGGCTCGGGACCCGGAGCTGGTGCGGGTGGTCTTCCTCTCCTTGCGGGTGACGGGCACCGCTCTCATCATCAGTACCCTGGTGGGCATCCCTATAGGGAGCTGGCTGGGACTGACCAGATTCCCCGGACGGCGGCTGACCATCGCCTTCCTCTATACGGGGATGGGGCTCCCCCCTGTGGTCGTGGGCCTCTTCGTTTACCTGATTCTCTCTCATAGTGGCCCCCTCGGTTTCCTGAGTTGGCTCTTCACCCCCAGGGCCATGATCATGGCTCAGGCCATCATCTCTTTCCCCCTGGTAGCGGGTTTCACCATGGCCGCGGTGATGAGCGTTGATCCGAACCTGCGGCAACAGGTGCTTTCCCTGGGAGCAACTTCCTGGCAGGCCACCCTCACCATCCTCGGTGAAGCCCGGCTGGGGGTTTTGGTTTCCATCATCGCCGGCTTCGGCAGCATCATCTCCGAGGTGGGGGCGGTGATGCTGGTGGGGGGCAACATCCAGGGCTCGACGCGAGTGTTGACCACGGCCATCGTTTTGGAAACGCGCAAGGGCAGCTTTGACCTGGCTATGGCCCTGGGAATCGTTCTCTTGAGCCTCTCTTTCCTGGCCAACACGGCCCTGCTACGCTTACAAGGAGGGGTGATCAACCGATGACCGAACCCTTGTTTCGCCTCAAAGAGGTGGTCAAGCGGTATGGCGAGCGAGAGGTGTTACACATCGGTGCCCTGGATGTCTTCAGGGGCGAGATTTTGGGCATCGTCGGCCCCAACGGGGCGGGCAAAAGCACCCTCTTGCGTTTATTGAACTTTCTCGAACCCCCAACCTCAGGCACCATCATCTTCAACGGCCAACGACCTCTGACTCACAACCCCTATCCCATAGCCCTTCGCCGCCAGGTGACCACCGTTTTCCAGAGGCCGGTCCTGCTCAACACCAGCGTCTATCACAACGTGGCCTACGGCCTCAAGATCCGGGGCGAGAAGGAAGTTGATCGCCGAGTCAGAGAGGTCCTGGAGCAGGTGGGGCTGAGCCAGTTCGCTCGGGAGCCGGTGCGGAACCTCTCCGGGGGCGAGGTCCAGCGGGTGGCTCTGGCGCGTGCCCTGATCATTGAGCCGGAGGTGCTCCTTTTGGATGAGCCTGCAGCCAACCTGGACCCGTACAACGTCAAACTGATCGAGGAGATTATCGCCGCTCTAAACAGGGAGCGGGGAACCACCATGGTCCTGGTGACTCACAACGTCTTTCAGGCCAGGCGTTTGGCCCACAGGGTGGGACTGTTGCTGGAGGGGAAACTGATAGAGGTGGGGAGTGTGACCGAGTTCTTCACCTCACCACGCGACCCCCGTACCAGAGCCTTTGTCCGGGGAGAGATGGTGTATTAGTGCTACAACCACGGTTAGCCAATGATAAGCACTCTGAACCTGACTTCAGCTTCTTCCGCCTTCCCCCGCTACAAGATCGGGGACCTGATTCTATCCTTTGGGGGAAACTACTATCGCTGCATCGGCCGCGAACGGCCCTTCGCCCGCCTGCGCTACCTGTGGGACAGCCTTATGTAAAACGTGATGCGTGAAACGTAAAGTCTGCCACTTCGTGTTTGTGCATTACATTCTACGTTTTACGCTTTACGCTTAGTCGTTTCAGAAGGACCTACGTGATTGAGTCAGGGCGCCGATTATGACCAGCACGCCGATGACGATCAGGAGCAAGGGCCACCACTCCTCAATGCCCACAATCCCGGAGCCGCCGATGAGCACCAGAATCACGCCAAAGATCAGTCGGCCGAAGATGGGCCGCCGATACTCAGGCATCGTGTAGCGGATCAGCACCTCCAGGAGCAGGATGACCCCCACGCCAAGGAGGAAATAACCCCAGGCAGTATCCCATGTTAGGGTCTGATTGGTCACCAGGAAGAAGACGCCTCCGGCCAATATCAGGATAAAGCCGAGGACAACACCCCCCAGGGGATCGCGAGCCCATTTCTCTTCGATTTTCAACCGATCAGCAACGGCTGGATTCGGTTCAAGCGACGGCGCGGGCTTACAAGCTGCTGTCTCAACCGGCACAGCAGGCTA
>JBHIDP010000338.1:0-2217 GCA_046760185.1 Anaerolineae bacterium | reverse complement strand
GGGTTTGCTCACAGAAGGGCAGATTGATGAGCTGGTAACCTTCATCACTTCCTGGAAGGGTGCCCTCTCCACAGCCAGTGCAGAAGGAGGGTTAAAGACCGGCGTCGGGGAAGACGTTCGTGAGCCTCAGACTTCGGCGAGCTCAGTCGAGCCGTCGAACGAGGTGAGTGGTCAACTGCCCAGCTTCACCGAGGATATCCTGCCCCTGCTACAAAGCAAGTGTTCAGCCTGTCACGGCAACCTGGGCGGTTGGAGTGCCGCTTCCTACGATGAGGTCATAAACAGCGGGGACAGCGGACCAGCCGTGGTCCCTGGTGATGCGGAGGGGAGTCTCTTGCTTCAAAAGCTGAAGGACACCCAGACAATTGGTGGGCCGATGCCCCCCAGCCAACTCCTCTCAGATGAAGAAATCGCTCTCGTTGAGGAGTGGATCGCCGCCGGGGCACCGGACAATTGATCAGAGCGTGGCCAAAACTTGTGGGAGTCGAGGCTTTCCCTGGCACCTGTGCGCCAGGACAGGTGAGCCGGTTTTATCCGCCTGAAGGCTCCACTCCTCCACAGATTTTAGCCAGACTCAATTGATCAGATATTTCGGAGGAAAGGAGGGTAGGCAAAATGGGTGAAGGAGGAGTGATCGTTCTGGTGGTTTTAGCGCTGTGTCTCTCCTTCCACGGCTCCCTTGTGGCCTGGATCATAAGAGCCGGGGAGACAAGCTAATTATGCCACATTAGATTTGGCCTGGGCTATCACAGGAGCTTGAGCTGAAGGGGTGATAGTGGGCTGCCAGATTCGCAGGGAGGCCCCCGACCACCAGTCAAGCCAGATCGGGAGGGACAAAGCCTTTTGGGGGCCTCCTCCTGCTGTAAGCTGATCTTGACAGCCGAAAGTCCTCCGATAGGATGGAAACCACCAACGATCTGCCGGGCGGTCGAGGGTAAGTCCTGTTGATTGAGGCGTGTGCATTATCCCTAGTCGCCCCTTTGAGGCGGAGTGTGGTCGCAATCACTAACCCTGAAGTTTTGATATAAGGCTCTAGCGCCCGTCCCCGGGCGCGGTTTGGACGGCCCGAGGCTTCGTCCTGAGGCTCAGCCCGAAGGGACGCCCCTCGAGAGCAATTATGCAAGGCTCTCTATATGGAGAGGGGTGCTGTTCTAGAATAGCACTTATGTTGCTTTGAAAATCGCTATTTGCATGATGCCGAATGGTTAATCCGGCGATTGACGCGAATAGTGAAATCGGATATGATTGGTATGCATATGAACCGCCCTCCCGTTTTCAGGCGTTGGCCTGAGGAAAACAATGGATACCGTCATTGACGTTCTCAGGGTCATCCACATCATCACCGCCATCCTCATGGCCTGGCCTGCCTACGCTCTGGTTGCTGTTAACCAACGTGTGCGGCTGGGCCCGCCACTGGGTGACCGGGCAGACACCTACATGGAGAACATCATCAAGAACCGCACCATCCCCTGCTTCGTCTTCCAAGCTACTGTGGGAGTCAGTGGGCTGGCTTTGATGCTGTTGCGTGGGCTGGGGCTAGAGGCGCTGGTCAAGATTCCAGTGTTGGGTCTGAAGTTCTTGCTGCTCCTGGTCATTGTCGGTCTTCTGTCCTATGTGCACTTTACCTTGCAACCCCAGGTTGACGGTCTGTTTGCCCAGGCCAGCAGTTCCGTACCGGCTGATGTGGCACCTCGCATTGGTGCCCTGCGTCTGCTCCGCAAGCGCTTGGCCTCCATCTGCATGTTCCTGGTACTAACCGTTGCCATGTTGGGGGTGCAGGTTTGGACTCCCTTCCCACTGTGGCTGACGGTGCTGCTGGTCATCGCCATCGCTGCCTTCACCTGGCGGACCTACAGTAGCGTCACGCCCTACGGATGGGTGTGAAGGAGCAACTTCGGCTAGCAAACGACTGGTGAATATGCCCTGCTTGCATCTGAAGGACTCGGACGCCTGACGGGGTGTCGCTCCTGAAGGGGGATCTGTCCTCATGGGCGCACATCGCTAGGCTGAAACGGTTATGACATCAGCGATGTAGCGCTGAGAGCAGTAGCCAACCACAATTCAGTACCGGTACAGAGCCTCTCCCGGGGCCTTTCTCGGCCAACCTCCGGGAGAGGCTCTTTTTTTGGTCCAGAGAGCCTTGCCATAAATCGGTTAAGAGAGATCAGGAAAGCCTTCCCCTGCTGCCAAGGGGCGTCCCCGCCCCGCTTCGGGCAG
>JBHIDP010000337.1:0-2243 GCA_046760185.1 Anaerolineae bacterium | reverse complement strand
TGGGCAAAGGACGGGACGGTGGCCCTTGATAGTCAATGTCCCGATAGTCAATCTCCTTGAAGGGCCTCTCCTTTGTCAGTTGTTCGTAGACGTGGGCGGTCAGGCCAGCGGCCCGGCTGATGAGGAAGAACCCTTTGCCCAGACGCCAGTCAATCCCCATCTCCAACATGATGGCAGCAATAGCTCCGTCCACGTTCATGGGGATGTTTTTGCCTGTCTCCTGCCGCAACGCCTCCTCTATGGCCTGAGAGAAACGGATGTAGCGACCGGCCAAGCCGTATTCCTCAGCCAACCCGAACAGCCTTGGCACCCGTGGGTCTTGACGATGCAGGGGATGACCGTACCCCAGCAGGCGTTCGCCCTTAGCCCGCTTTTCCTGCACCAGCCTCCTGGCGGCGGTCTCCAGGTCTTCCTCTTCGTTCCCCAAAGCGTCCTGCATCATCCGGGCGCAACCCTCAATGGCTCCCCCGTGGTAATCACCCAGGGCTATGATCCCGGAGGCCACCGCTGCCTGGAGGGGCACGCCACCGGAGGCGGCATAGCGAGCGGCGGCCACGGAGGGAGCCACCAGGCTGTGCTCACAGCAGGCCACCAGGATGGCCTCAATCATCTGCCCCTCCTTCCCTGAGGGCAGGTCCCCGCTGAACAGCAGGTAGACGATGTCTCCGAAACTCTTCGTGCCCACCAACTCGGTCAGTTCGTAGCCACGCACGCGGATCTCATTCGGCTTGACTTGAGATATGGCTGTACGCCAGGATTTCTCGCTCATAGGTCCCCTCCGTATCGCTTCAATCGTGACATAACCAGCAGACCACCTACCGCGCCCAGGCCCAGTGAGCTGAAGGCCCACCCCCAATGGGAGGCCACTCTTACGGTACCACTGCCCAAAGCAGGATTGGTCCAATCCAGGATGTAGCCGAAGACGAGCGGGGAGAGGGAGGCTGCGGCAAAACCCAGAAAAGACTGCAGGGCCTGAGCCGTCCCCAGAACCTCTGGTGCTACCAACTCCGTGATGCCGGTTGACAGCACCGACGAGTCAGCGGTCGCCAGGAAGCTGCTGGCCAGGCTGAGGCCCATGATAGCAGCAAAGGGCAACGGCTTGGCCCAGCCGATCAGTGAGGTACAGAGACCACTGGCCACCATCAGCGTGGTGATAGTCCTCAGACGGCCGAACCGATCTGAGAGGTAGCCGGCCGAGGCTGTGGAAATGGCCCCCATAATCATCACCAGGGCGGACAGGGAAGCCCCGAACCCGGTAGCGTTGGTCAACTCCCGGCTGGACTCAATCAGTTTAGCTGTCAGGAAAGCGGCGATCCAGCCTCTCATGCCGAACAGTTCCCACATGTGAGCCACGTAGCCGAGGATCATCAACAGAGCTGGACTGTTACCCAGAACCCCTCTTCGTATCTCCGCCAGTTTGGGGCGCTGGCCCTTTTCCCTGTCCTCAGTTTTCAAGAAGAGAAAGGCTGTGCCGCCTCCAATGAATGGACCGAAGGAGGTGATCAGGAAAGCTGTGCGCCAACCGGCCATGGCTGTAACCAAGCCGGTGATCAGCAGAGACAGTGTCGCTCCCGTTGTAAAAGAGGCCACATAGAAACCGACAGCTCTGCCACGGCGTTCGCGGCTGAAACGCTCTGACACCAGGTGCAGGCCGGGCATGTAGGTGCCGGCCAGGCCACAACCGGCCAGGGTGCGAAAGAGGAGGGCGGAAGTCAGACCATGGGCGTAGAAGGTGAAGAGCAGATTGGCCACACCGGCCCATATTGCTGAGCCAGCGAAGATGTACCTGGTGTTGAAGTAGTCGGTCAGGGTGGAGAGGAGGACAACGAAGAAGATATACCCTACCTGATAGGAGGCATAGATCATGCCCGCCTGGGCGCTGGATAGGTTCCATTCCTCCTGGAGTAAAGGCAGGACGGCGGGGTAATTGAGAAAGACCAGCATGGTGCTGGCCGACATGAGGCAGATAGCCAGCAACCACTGCCAATCATTGTCCACGCGAGACCAGAGCTTCATCCTTGTACAGTTTGACGATGGTGATGGCCCCAGAAGGGGCTGCCTTCAGGCACAGCTCACAGAGGGTGCACTCGTCCTCATTTTCCTCCACTACGGTGAGACGTCCCTCCTCCAGGGCGAAGACATCCACCGGGCAGAGGGTAGCACAGGCTTGTGCCTTTTCAGCGTCTAGCTTTGTCGCATCAACCTTGACCTGGATGAAAATACCCATCTTCCTCCAATGATTC
>JBHIDP010000336.1:0-2244 GCA_046760185.1 Anaerolineae bacterium | reverse complement strand
GGATTCGTTTGTTATTATAGCACTCTTTCGTGCTCAAGTCAAGTACTTTTTTTCTGTATCCATAAGTGGTTTAGTCAAGTAGAATTGACCCGTTACAAGCGGCGGGTGAAGAAAACAGCGATGTCGTTAGTGGTGTAGTACTGATCATTAAAACCGCAGAAGACGAATCCATGCTTACGGTAGAAAGATATGGCCGGATAGTTCTTGGTTTGGGTCTCCAGCATTAGAGCGCGCAGCCTCCGCTGTTCTGCCCATCTGATTGCCTCTTGCATCAGCGCACTCCCTATTCCCTGGCGGCGGAGGCGTTTTGCCACAGCCATGTTGTTTATCCACCCCGCCCGCTGCCAGGGCTGGACGGTCATGTCCAAATAGCCCTTGATCTCTTGCTTCTCCTCAGCTACTAGAAAGCACTCCCCCTTCTTCCAGTTCTCCAGGAGGTAATCGTCGTCCAACGAAAGACTGACCCGCATGGTGCGGGGCAGCCGCACCTCGCGAAAGGCGATGGTGATCTCCCCCTCCGTAGCGTGTTCTTCCATCTGCCACACGTAGTCGGTGACATAGGAATTATCAATGGTGAAGCAGGCTCTCAGATCGTCCCGTTTGGCTGGTCGAATGATCATCTAGTTTCTCTGTTGAGCTCCCAGACTCAAGGCCGCATCTATCCTGTCTCCGCACTTAACCAGGTAGGTGGGGATGCCACTGCCGGCCAGGAGGCTCACCGTCTCCAAAGAGCTAGGGGCCTTACCAAAGGTGCTGGCTTCGATGAGCACGGCTATCCCGCGTAGACCACGGCGACTGAGGTCACGCAGAGCGCTAACCCAATCCGCCCAGACAGAGGGGGTGATGACGATGGCCGTGATATGGCGGCCAAGATATCTCCCCTCGGCTGTCAGGACCTCAGCCAGGGGAACTTTGCCCTCAGCCTTGATTACAGCCAAGGCCTCCAAGATCTTGGCCAACTGTCTCTCACCACGATCCGCCTGGATGATCTCGCGCCTTTGTCCGTAGGCTACCAGCCCCACAGCTCGGTCTTGATTGAGGAAATGCTTCGCCAGCGAGGCTGTCACAGTCACTCCATATTCCTCGGTGGAGGGATCTATCCGCCGCGCTGGTCCGGTGGCCCACATAGAGGGAAGCATATCGGCCTCTGTGATCGCATCCAGTGAACCGACCTGGCCCCCCTCCTCCATATCCAGAAAGAGCCAGATATCGGCCATGGGGTCCAACTCGAACTCTTTCACGATCAGGCGTCCGTGACGGGCTGTGGACGGCCAATGGATACGGTTGAAACTATCTCCCGGAAAGTACTCTCTCACACCGGCCACGTTGGTCGTAATGTAGTGGGTGCGTCTCCTCATGGCATCCCCCCCGGGCAGGCGGCCGATAGGTGTGGCAAAAGCTGGCAGATCGAAGGTGGCCGGGTAAACGATCAGGGTGTCGGTGGCAGTCGCTTTCCGCTTCATCTTGAACAGGCCAAAAGGGTCGCTGCTGATGATAGTCATTGGCCCCAGGGTGAACCTTCCGCGACGCTGACAGACTGTGCGCACGGTCCAACTGCGTTGACTTTGACGTGGAAGAGACTCGATAATCCGCCCCGCCCGATGTCCCGGCAGGTCAGAGTGGTCTCGTATCTCCAGCCATAGTTTGGGGAAAAGACCGATGTTGCTGAGGATGATCCGCTCCTCGGCCAGCCGCCCTACCTGGGCCCGGTTCGAGCGTGACTCACGTTCCAGTTTGACCCGGGTAGCGCTGGTCCAGGTCCACATGAGAGAGAAGAGGATCAGAGAGGCCAGCAGGTAGGTCAACTGGTAGAAGAGTTGATTGCCCGTGACCAGAGCGGCCGTTAAGGTCATGACCAGAAGAAGAAAGGGTTTGAAGCTTACCTGCACTACTCCCTACCTCTACAACGTGATTTTGCCTGAAAGTAGGAGGAAATCCGCTCTCTAGAGTTGCTAAGGGGCGTCCCTTCGGGCTGAGCCCCGCGGTGAGCCCCGTAGTGAGACTTCGTCGAGCCCTTCGTCCCGCTCAGGGCGGGGCTCAGTCGAGACGCGGGACGAACTGCGGGACGAACCGCCTCAGGACGAAGCCTCGCCCCGCCCTGTACGGCCCAGACCCTCCGAGACGGGGCGGGGACGCCCCTTGATAACAGGTGGGGGCGGGAAGTCACGTTGTAGTACTACTCCCCACTCCCTAATCCCTATCCCCTACGCTCTGACCCGGCTCCCCGGCACCGGCATTGACTGC
>JBHIDP010000335.1:0-2252 GCA_046760185.1 Anaerolineae bacterium | reverse complement strand
GGTCGCCCCTCTGTAGCAGACAGGATGCCGTTCCACGAATTATGCAAGGGTTTACTAATTTCTCAAACACACTCTGTAGACAAGCCTACGCAAAAGGTATTGGCGCTTTTATGGCCCTGAGGGACACTGTCAACTTCGTCCTCTTCGATCTGGACGATACCCTTTATCCAAAAGAGAGTGGGCTCTTTCCCCTCGTCAGCCAGCGCATTGACCAGTACATGGTTGAGAGGCTGGGATTGCCACCGCAGGAAGCGAAGGAGTTGCGGGCTGGCTATATGCGAAGGTATGGCACCACCACCCGAGGGTTGCAACTTCACCATCAGGTGAAAATGGATGACTACCTTCATTACGTGCACGATGTGCCTGTGGAGGAGTTCTTGAGCCCTGACCCGAAGCTGGCCCAGGTGCTGGCGGGGATAAGGGCCAAGAAAGCCATCTTCACTAACGCGCCTAAGGAGTATTGCTGGCGTGTGCTGTGTGCCTTGGGCCTAGAGGCATACTTTGACTACCTTTTCGCTCTGGAATTCATGAACTACATTGGCAAACCGGACCCGCAAGTGTATGGCAAGGTGTTGGAAGCCCTGGGAGCCAGCGCTGAGGAATGCCTCATTGTGGAGGACATCTCCCGCAACCTGATGCCGGCCAAACAGTTGGGCATGGTCACCGTGCTGGTGGGCAGCGAGGTAGCTCCCTACGTGGATTATGCCATCGAGGATATAACCGAAATCGGCCTGTTGCTGGCCGAAGGTAGCAGAGGAGGGAATTGACATGGAAGACCTGTCCTACTACGAAGCCCTGATGGGCGAACTGGAAGAGGAGGATGAACTGAGTGCTTACCGCCATGTGTGGGTAGTGGCCGAGAGCAGGGATGGCTCACTGGCCGCTATCAGCCATGAGCTCCTGGGGGCCGCGCGGGACATAGCCGATCGGTTGGGCGTCTACGTACAGGCCGTCCTGATGGGGCACCAGGTAAGAGAATTGAGCAGGGCACTGATTCAACTCGGGGCAGATACTGTCTACGTGGCTGATGACCCGGCGTTGGCTCAGTATCAAGTGGAAGCATACGCCGTCGTACTGGCCGAGCTGATCAACGAAAGGAAGCCGGAAATCGTGCTCCTGGGGGCCACGGACCTGGGACGGGATTTAGCTCCCCGGCTGGCCCAGCGTCTGGGCACCGGCCTGGTCACCGACTGTGTGCAACTGGAGATTGACGAGAGCCAACGACAACTGCTGACCACCCGCGCTTCCCACGACGACCGGCTACTCACCACCCTGGCCATCCCACGACATCGTCCCCAGATAGCCACTCTCAGACCGGGTGTCTTCAGGCCAGCCCTGCCTGATGAGTACCACCAGGGGGATGTGGAAGAGATCGTGGTTGACGTCCCGGAATCGGCCCTCCGAACGAAGCTCCTGCGGGTGTCGGAAGGAGCGGAACGAGCGGTTCCCCTGTCCAAGGCCAAAGTTATCGTGGCTGGTGGGCGAGGCATGGGGGATGCCAAGTCCTTCGCCATGTTGGAAGAGCTGGCCGAACTTCTCGGGGGGGAGGTAGCTGGCTCCCTCGGCGCAGTTGAGGAAGGCTTTGTTTCGGCCGAGAGGAAGGTGGATGCCACCGGGCATCGCGTGGCAGCCGATCTGTACATCGCCTGCGGCATCTCCGGCTCCACCCAACACTATCTGGGGATGAAGGAGGCCAAGTACGTGGTTGCTATTAACCGCAATCCGCAGGCTCCCATCTTCGAAAGGGCCAATGTGGGCCTCGTTGGAGACGTGCACCAGATCCTGCCGCTGCTCATTGAGGAAATAAGGGCCCAAAAGTCGAAATTGAGGCAAAAGTGAGGCAAATTCGTGACAAAAGGGTCTTGACAAGAACGTCCTCTTATGGTATAATGTGGACACTACGGGGGTAGCTCTGTAGCTATGTTTTCACTGTACCCCGATTACAACGGAAGAAAAGGAGGCAAGAAGCCTATCGCAGAGAGGCGGTCGTGGTGACTGCCGAGCAGGTGAGATTTCTGGACGTAAGTTAGGCTTTCTGCCTCCGCCGATGGATGACCACGGCGGTTTCTTTTTGCTTCGGCAGGATTGAGATTAGTAGGATGCGAGCAGGTCTGGAGAGACTTTCCAGCCTGTTTCGAATAAGGTTAGGCTGAACCTTGACAACTGAAGAGTGGTAGGAAGGCTACATGAGTTCGGGTCACCAAGAGACTTCGGTAGCGCAAGCTACCTGAAGGAGTACGGAGAGTTTGATC
>JBHIDP010000334.1:0-2254 GCA_046760185.1 Anaerolineae bacterium | reverse complement strand
GAACTTGTCCTCCAGTTCCTCCCAGGTCAGGGGGTTCTCAGGGTCCCCTTTGGGGTTGCGAACCAGCTCCTCAACAACCTGACCGTCAGCCGTGGTCACCCGCACCCGCGCCGGCCACTCCTGAGGGTAGAGGCTGTCCAGGGCCGGGTCTGGCTTGAGCGCGGTGCGGGCCAGCAGTGACTGGATGGCAGGGTCCTGGATGGCAGCGGGGTCAAAATCGGCCAGGCCAACGTGACCGCGTACCAAAGCACAGGCCACACAGTACTGTAGACTGAACTTGGCCGCATAGGGGTGGGCAGGGGCCGGGTTGTCGGTTATATCCAGAGCGGCCTGATAGGTTTCGATCTCTATGCGGCTGATCTCTTCGGCTGGCAGGTTGTGTTTCTGGCGCAGCGACAGGGCAGCGTCAATGGCCGGATGGGTATGGCGGCAGGAGGCGTGGGGCTTGATGGAGACGCCGCTGATCCTGTAGTCAGCCATCCCTGTGACCAGCCCCTCAATCACTTTGTCAGGTTCTGCATCCCTGGAGGTGGCGGCGAAGAAACCCCGTTCCCCTTCCAGGATGCGCTCAGCCCCGGTGAAGCTGGCCCGGGCCAGATCGGCCGCCAGTACCCCGTTGGCCGCCGCCTGACCAGCGTGAAGGTGCTTGCTCATGGCTCCGTCTTCGATGAACTGCCACAGGCCGGCGGCCATGGTGCCGGCGCTCCCCAGGGCCCAGATCATCCCCTCCTGGTTCAGACCCAACAACCAGCCCGCAGCGGCAGCCGCGCCAAAGACACCGCAGGTGGCGGTGTTGTGCCAGAAGAAGTAGTGGGACTGGCCCACCGCCTCGCCGATGCGGATGGCCACCTCGTATCCCAGCACCACTGCGGTCAGAAAGTCCAGCCCCGATTTCCCCTCCCGCTCGGCAACGGCCAGGGCCGCCGGTATGACCACCGCTCCAGGGTGCAGCACCGAAGCCCGGTGCAAATCGTCCATTTCCACGATGTGGGACAGCCCACCGTTGGTCAGGGCGGCCAGGCCAGCACTCCTCTCCCCTTCCAGCCCGATGACCGTGGCTCCCCGCCCCTCCTGAGCAGCCGCATGGGCCAGGAGGATGCGCCCCGGCTCGGTAGCCGTTCCGGCCATGGCCGAGCCCAACCAATCCAGAACATAGTATTTGGCCGCCTCGATGATTTCCGGGGGCAGATCGTGACTTCTGGTGGTCGTCAGGAAGTCGGCCAGTTGTGCGCTCAGTGATCTCTTGCCGCCGTTCAATCTTTGCTCCTTTCACTCTGCCTTAACTCCTCCACGTACCCGCCATCCTCCAGTTCTTTCAAGCGTTGAATCCCTCTTCGAGGGTCGAGAAGCTCGACGTTGAGGACCTGGCGGGCCTTTTCCACCCTCAGGGAGCAGTCGCGCGGCCTGGCAGCCGCCAGCCTGGCTTTGTCCAAACTGCCGGGCCTGAGCAGTTCAGTATTCAGATCGAAGACTTCCGCCAGTATGCGAGCGAAATGGTAACGGCTTATCCGCTCCGGACCGGCCAGGTGGTAGAGCCCCTGCAGTTCCTGCTGGCAGATGTCCAAGATGGCCTCACCCAGGTTGTTGACCAGAATGGGGGAGCGGTATTGATCGTCGAAAAGGTTCAGGGCCCTACCGGCGCGCAGCCCCTCCAGCACCCACTCGGAGGAGCTGGGTTTACCGGGATGAGGGCTCCAACCGTACATCAGAGCGCTGCGGAGGATACAGCAGTTCACACCATGGCCGGCCAGCACTTTTTCCCCTTCCAGCTTGGTTCGACCGTAGTACGACAGTGGATTAGGGTCGTCCTCTTCGCTGTACAACCCCTTTCGACCGTCAAAGATCAGGTCGGTGCTGACGTAAATCAGTCTGCTGCCGGTCCTGGCGCAGGCCCCGACCAGGTGTGCTGTGCCCGTCACGTTGACCCGCCAGGCCTGCTCTTTCTCCCCTTCGCACCGATCGGCATCGGTCATGGCCGCCGTGTGGACCACCACCTCCGGTTTGATATCTGCCACGAGGTCGTGGATCTGCTTTTCGTCCGTCAAGTTCAGTCGGACCATCTGGCAGCCCTTTAGAACTGTCCGATGCCGGTAGTAGGTGGCATAGACTTCATGCTCCCTGGCTGCCATGAGAGCCAGGTTTCCTCCCAGAAGTCCGCTCCCACCGGTTATCAACATCCTCATCATAGAACGAGATTACTATGCTCCTTTCCCGGGCAAAGCACGGGGCGGTGGCTCGGTCTTTTACTCACATT
>JBHIDP010000333.1:0-2256 GCA_046760185.1 Anaerolineae bacterium | reverse complement strand
AGCTGAACGTGCCTGTGGTGGCTGTCTCCCAACTATCCCGGGCCGTCGAAGCCCGTAAGGATCACCTACCCATCCTCTCCGACCTCCGAGAAAGCGGATCCATCGAGCAGGACGCGGACGTGGTGATGTTTGTCTACCGTGAGGAGTTGTACGACCCTGACACGGAGCGGAAGAACATCGCTGACATCATCGTGGCCAAACACCGCAACGGCCCCACTGGCAAAGTCCCCCTGTTTTTCAAGAAAGAACTGGCCCAGTTCCACGAATTAGAACTCTTTCGCGAAGAACTAGGACCCTGAACACGCAACCGACCGCAACGACCCCATCGAAAAAAACCTTGGATTGTGGTGGACACCCCATACTGACAGAGGTATAATTAAGGTTCAAGAACAAACACAATCAAAGTATGGGAGGTCACCATGAAAACAAAACCAACTCGTGATCGTCTCAGTGAGAAGAGCAGTCGAGGGCTGCTGGTCAACCACTTGCGCACTCGCTATGCCTTCAGCCCGGCTATGGCTGAAGTGCTGGCCGAGGACGCGCTCTACCTGCGCATCCTGACCGCGCCTGGCAGTCGCCAGGATGGACAAATCGTCTGGTACGCAGTCAAGAGCTCAGAACCGGCTGGCAAAGCCCTCAAAGATTGCGAATATGTGGCAGTCACCCTGACGTTGCATCACCCGGACGACATTGCCTATCGCCATCAACATGGCCTGTTGAACTTGAAGCGACACATCCTGAAACGCATCAGTGATGAAGCTGCTGCCCAGGGTGCTCCACTGACCCAAGAAGACCTGGGGGCCATCCTGCTCATGGACCGAGGAACCGTGGCTGACCACATTGCTGTGTTGGAGGCTCAGGGAGAGACGGTCATCACCCGCGCCCACTTCACTGATGCTGGTCGAGCGGTAACCCACAAACGGCCTATCATCAAGCTGTTCCTGCTGGGCGTGCCCGAGACGGAGATCGCTCGGCGCACCGGTCACACCCTGGCCAGCGTCGAAGCCTACATCGACGGTTTCCTGCGGGTGGCGCTGACTCATCGGAACGGTGATGTTCCTCAGCTCATCAGCCGTATCACTGGCTTCAGTCTCTTCCTGATCAAAGAGTACATCGCCCTCTACCAGGAGCTGGCCGCAGATGAGACCTTCGCTGTCCCTTTGTGCAAGACCCTGGACTTCTACGCCGATGGGCTGCTGCCCCTTCGACATGGCTCAGGACAGGCTCGCCAGGCGCAAAAAGGGGGCTGAAAATGGATTCTCAGGCTCGCAAACGGCTTTCCAACAAGGCTATCTATGGCCCTTTGAGCCAGAAAACGCTCCGCAGCGCTCTCAAACGGGAGTTGCTGAACAACTTTGGCTTCGAGAATATGGCCCTCGTCGCCGACTTGCTGATTGAACGTTTCTTGGCCATCGTAGATGAGTTCAGTGTGGCCCCTGGGCGATTGCAGCCCTACCAAACGATGGTCATCGGCGTAGATAAGGGGGAGAAGTTCGGCTACGGCACCAGCATCGCCAATGTCAAGCTCAAGTCGGCCATTGTCTCTCTCATCACACCGGAGGAGATTCTGGAATTGGCCGAAGGCAGGGCGCTGCGGGAGCTACAACCCCGCATGGCGGCTAGGATCATCAAAGAGGCATATACTCAGGGCGCCGTCCTTTCCTTTGACATCGTGGGCTTGTTGTTTGGCCTCTCGCCTGTAACCATCAGCAAGTGGGTCCAGCAGTACTATGCATCCCACCCTGACGAGGTCTTGCCCCACGCGGGTGTGATCTTCGACCTGGGCCGTACGGTGAGCCATAAAGATCGTGTGCTGATGCTCTACTACCAAGGCCTACTTACACAGGAGATCGCCCGCCGCACCAACCATAACCCACCCCAGGTGGATAAGTATATCAACGATCACCAACGCATCGTCACCGCCCATGAGGCCGGACACTCTTTCGACGAGATTTGTCTGCTAACTGGCCTCTCGCCCAGCCTGGTGCAAGAACATTTGGACTGGTATCAGCACTTCAAGAACAAGGAGACCGAATTGACAAGTGACTGAGGTTGCGTCCCTTTCCCTTTTGTGGTATCATTTCTTTGTCCACAAAGGGGGAGGGGAGAAAGGTCAGCCTGCTGGCGTTTCTCCCTTCTCTTGCCTCAATTCAACCTCCGTCACATGCCCCTCAATGAGTATGGGGTACTTACCACAATAGTGGTTTCTGATCTACTCTTCTTCGCTGGTCATTTCCTCTTCGAAAGCCCCCTCTG
>JBHIDP010000332.1:0-2256 GCA_046760185.1 Anaerolineae bacterium | reverse complement strand
GCCTACGTGCCCCGCTTCCGCATCCGGGCCGAGGAGATCGCTCGGGTTTGGCGGGGCAGCAGCGATGGCCTTCTGATTGAGGAGAAATCGGTGCCGGGCCCGGATGAGGATACAACCACCATGTCCATCGAGGCCGCCCGCAATGCCCTCAAGCGGGCCCAGGTCAACCCGGACTTGATCCGGGCTGTCTGGGTGGGCACTGAGTCCAAACCTTATGCGGTGAAGCCTACCTCGACCATCGTCGCCCAGGCCATCGGGGCAGTCCCTCGTACCAGCGCCGCCGACTGGGAATTCGCCTGTAAGGCCGGCAGCGAAGCGCTGCAGGCCGCCTTCGGCTTTGTGGGCTCAGGCATGGCCGACTATGCTATGGCCATCGGCGTGGATACCTCGCAGAGCCAGCCAGCCGATGCTCTGGAGTACACCACCGGTGCCGGAGGCGCGGCCTACCTCATCGGTCCCAAGGATGAGAGCCTGGCTTACCTTGAGGGCTCCTATTCCTACGTCACCGATACACCTGACTTCTTCCGGCGGGAACATCAGCGCTATCCACAACACAGCAACCGCTTCACCGGTAAACCAGCTTACTTCGGACACAGCTCCGCTGCCGCCCGGCACCTCATGGAGGAGTTGGGATACACACCCCGGGACTACGCCATGGCCGTCTTTCACCAACCCAATACCAAGTTCCCACTCAAGTTGGGCAAGCAGTTGGGCTTCACCAGGGAGCAGATCGAGCCCGGTCTTCTGGTGCGCAGGATGGGCAACGCTTATGCTGGTTCCTCGCTCCTTGGTCTGAGCGCCCTCCTGGATACGGCTCAGCCTGGCGACCGGTTGCTGCTGGTCTCCTTCGGCTCCGGGGCTGGAAGTGATGCTTTCTCCTTCGTGGTTACCGAGGGTATCGAGGCCAGGCGGGATAGAGCACCGCTCACTCAGCACTACCTGACCCGCCGGCAGGAGATTGACTATGCTACCTATGCTAGGTTCAGAAAGAAGTACCGTCTACACTGAAAGGGGGAGTGATCATCGTGCGTGATGTGAGCATCATCGGCATTGGCCAAACCAAAGTCGGAGAACATTGGGATAGGTCGCTGCGTGATCTGGCTGTAGAAGCGCTCCTGGCAGCCATGGACGATGCGGGTGTAGAGGAGGCTGATGCCCTCTACGTGGGCAACATGCTCTCCGGCGAAATCTCCGGGCAGGAGCACCTGGGAGCCCTGGTGGCCGACTACGCCAGCCTGCGGGGCATCGAAGCGGTCAAAGTAGAGGCAGCCTGTGGCTCTGCTGCGGCCGCCCTACGGCTGGGGTACCTGGCGGTGGCTGGCGGACTCCACGATGTCGTCCTGGTCTGCGGTGTGGAGAAGATGACCGACCGTTCCAGCGACTGCACCACGGCCTACCTGGCCACTGGTGCTGACGGTGATTATGAGGCCGCCCAGGGCCTCTCCTTCGTGGCCATGAACGCCCTGCTGATGCGGCGCTACATGTATGAATACGACGTACGCCACGAAGATTTCGGCTACTTCTCCGTCAACGCCCACGCCAACGCCATGGGAAATGAATACGCTATGTTCCCCCATCCGATCTCCCTGGAGGATTACGGCAGGGCCAGGATGGTGGCTGACCCTATCAATCTGTTGGACTCGGCGCCCATGGCCGATGGCGCGGCGGCCGTAGTCCTGTGTGCTAACCCCAGGGGGCGTAGCTACAACGGACGGGCGCTGCACGTCGTGGCCTCAGCCTCGGCCACCGACACCATAAGTCTCCACGACCGGCGTGCTCCCCTCTTCCTGGAGGGGGCACAACTGTCGGCTAACAGGGCCTACCATCAGGCCGGGGTCACGCCTTCGGATATTGATCTCTTCGAACTGCATGATGCCTTCTCCATCATGGCTGCTCTATCGTTAGAGGCCTGCGGCTTCGCCGAGCGGGGGCGTGGAGTGCGCCTGGCCCAGGAGGGGGAGACAACCCTGGAGGGACGCATCCCCATCTGCACCCTGGGTGGGCTGAAGGGTCGCGGCCATCCGGTGGGAGCCACCGGCCTCTACCAGATCGCTGAGGTGGGGTACCAGTTGCGGGGGGAGGCTGGCCGGAACCAGGTGGACTGCCGTCTGGGCATGGCCCAGAACATAGGGGGAAGCGGGGCAACGGTCATCACCCACATCCTGGAGGCGTGCGAGTGAGAATCCTTCCCCCCCTTGAGCTGAGGAGGACATCATGGACATCCCACGACAGTGGCGCGCGCCCGTAGGGCCGGGG
>JBHIDP010000331.1:0-2261 GCA_046760185.1 Anaerolineae bacterium | reverse complement strand
ACTTGTATTCCGCAGTTCTCAGATAGAGTTGGATGTGGTAAAATAGGGGCACCGAAATCACCGTCGAGGTGCCCTGATGGCCGAGCAATGGTACGACGTTGAGTTTGAGCCGCGCACGATTGGCCCCCTGGTGCTCACGACGCCAGTTTTGCAGGGTCTGGGCTTACGCGGGATTGTCAACGGCCTCTGTCCCATAGCGGAACAGGGGAACATCGATCACGGGACGATGGCAGAGGTTGTCACCCAGTGTCGCCTGAGTGACCCCCGGGCACTGTACGATATGGTGGACTGGGCCGAAAAACATGACATCCCTGCTCTTTACCCAGAGATCGAGGAGGCGAAGCAGCTCAATGACGACCGGGTAGGACGGATGCTGGATGCCATTTACGAACACCGTCCCCTGATCTGGGGCGAGTTGATGGCCAACGCTGCCAGCCGCTATGAGATAGACTTGAGTCGGCTTCATGCCGACACCATGCCCATCAAGTTCGCCGGGTTGTTTGCCGACCAGCCCGATGATGAGAGCGTGCCTCGCCTTGAGGAGGGCTACAATCCTCAAGGCGAGTGGGTCAAGCAGCTCAAGTTGTTTGCCTTGGCCGCCGGTGACGGCGGGCTGCCGGTCTGGTTTGATGCCCTCAACGGCGGCGATGGGGACAGCCCAGCCTATGTCCCCCAGTTCGAAGCCTTCTGCCAGCACGCCAATCTGGCTTCCTTCTTGCCCTTGGAAGAGGTCATCATGATCGGTGACCGCAAGATGCCCACGCAGGAGAATCAACTGATCTGGCTGCGAGCAGGCATCGGCTATATCGGGCCCGTCACGATGCAAGAAGCGGATCGGCAGACCCTTCGTCGGTTGCTGGACGCGGGTCGGGAATGGGAGAAGAGCGCCTATGTCGCCCAGCGCGATCAGAACAAGCCCTCGGAGAAGCGAACAGTCTACCACTACCTGGGCCATAGCGTGACATTGACCGATGAAGAGACAGGGCAAGCCTATGACGTGCGTCATCTCTACGTCCACTCCAGCGCCTTAGCCGCTCGCGAGGCCACCCGTCGCCAGGACGAGATGGTGGCCATTGAGGCGGAGATCCGGCGCATTCAGGGCTTGGTCAACAAATACGACTACAAGACGGCTGAGATCACCGCCCAGCGGGTGCAGAAGAAAGCGTTCAAGAAGCGGCGGGCGCAACGTTACTTCACCATCGAAGTTGTGGAGCACGCCGACCGGCCTGAAGCGCCCTTGGAACTGACCTACCAGATAAACTGGCAGCAGGTCCAACGGGATGCCGAACTAGACGGTGTCTACTTATTGGTGGCCGGTGGGCCAGCGGCCCAGTTGGACGACGCCCAGATCTTCAAGGAGTGGAAAGGGCAATACAAAGTCGAACACCGCTTTCGCATGTTGAACGCAATCTTCTTCGTGGGGCCCATCTTCCTGAAGAAGCCCCAGCGCATCGTCAGCCTGATCTTCCTGATCATGGTGGGCTCATTGGTGGCTGGGCTGATCGAACGCCAAGTGCGCCGGGTGTTGGCCGAATTGCAGGAGCCGATTCGCGGCCTGATGCCCGAGGGCCGGGACAATTTGCGGCCAACGGTGGAGCGGATCTTCAAGGCTTTTGCCCACTACGGCCTGGTGCGGGTCAAGGGCAGCGATGGGACTTTGCTGGGGCGCCAATTCGCCAAGCCGGATAAGGTGCAGCAGCAAATCCTCGACGTACTGGGCTTCCCGCAGCCGGCCGAGATCTTTGGCCAGCCCACCGTGGCCTGAAAGCACCCAGGGAGGAGTGCGCCTATTGGTCATTGAGTTATGTTAAGATGCTGACCGGGAAGGGCCGTACCTGCCTATCATGGGCATTGGAGCTCCCTAGCTGCCACCTATCGACGACAAACCGGCATCTATTGAGCTCCGACGGGTTCGTCCCCCTGGCTGGGCGATGTCGGTAGCAAGCTTATGAGCTCTCTGTCTGCTTCGCCCCGATAACCCCTTCGACAACGTGCGGAATACAAGTCTGATGGAGATCATTGTGACCTCCCAGCAACCAGAGCTAATGCGGCTCGATGATGACGTCCTTCCAGAACCACTGCCGTGTCGGCGACACGGGGTACCTTCTCACCCACGGCTTCACCAGCAGGCCCCACCGCGCGTGGACGAAGGGCATGACCGGCGCCTCCTCGACCAGGATCCTGTCCGCTTGCCTGTATAACTTCATCCTCTCTCCCTGATCCATAACGCGCCTGGCTTTCTCCACCAGCTCATCATAGGC
>JBHIDP010000330.1:0-2263 GCA_046760185.1 Anaerolineae bacterium | reverse complement strand
CTAAGCCGTCGGCCGAATAGCAGCCTTCTCTTCTGTCCTTCCTCTCACTCAATTAGCCACGATGGGATCAGGTCGTCAATCTCCTCCATCAGGCGCATGGTCTGATGTCATGGCTTATCTCAGCACGCCACGCACACTCACAGACCCACAGACTTGCCTACCCACCCACTCGCTCCCTCACTGCGTCAGCAACTGCTCAATAACCTGCTGGAGTTGGTCGAGAGGCACGTAGCCGCCCCGCTCCCCTTTGAAAATGAAGAACTGCGGTGCGGGGGGGAACTGGTTCTCCTGCGCGATGGTGAAATCCTGCTTCACCTCCTCCCCCGTCTGGCCTTCGTCCAGGCAGGTGGCGAAAGCATCAACGTCCAGGCCCAACTGGGCGGCATACCCCTTGAGCACAGCCGGGACGTCCTCCGCCTGGCTCCACTCCTCCTGTCGTTGGAAGAGCAGATCGTGCATGGAGCAGAAGGCTGCTTGCTGCCCAGCACATTCGGCTGCCTCAGCCGCTTTGAACCCCTGGGCATGATCAGGTGCCGGAAAGTGCTTGACGATCAGCCGCACCTTGCCCGGCTCCACGTATTCCTTCTCCAGCGCAGGCCATTCTTCCAGGAAGTATTGGTGGTTTTGCGGCGATTGGAAGTCAACGAACTGGATGAGGGCAATCTCTGCCTCGACTGAGCCGCAGAAGGCATCACCGCCGTAGGTATAGCCAGGCCGCTCCGGGTTGGGATCGAAAGGCGTCGTGCCGGGCGGCAGTGGGGTGGGCGTGGGAGGCGGATGCTCCCCCCGCAGCGCGGCCTCGATGACCTGTTGGAATACCTCGAACGGCTGCGCGCCGGAGACAAACCAGTCGTTGATGAAGAAGGCAGGGGTACCCCGCACCCCGACCGCTTCGCCCTGCTCGTACTCTGCCTGGACCTGGGCGGCTGTCTCCCCCGATTCCAGGCAGACGACAAAAGCATCGGAATCGAGGCCCAATTCGGCGGCGTATCCCTTGAACCGCTCGGTCAGGTTCTCTTGCCCGCTCCACTCTTGTGCCCTCTCGAAGAGACGCTCGTGCATGGTCCAGAAGGCTTCGGCGCCCTGCTTGGCGGCGCAGAGCGAGGCTTCGGCCGCCGGCCGTGCCTGGGGATGGATGGATTCGATTGGGTACTGGAGGACAACGTGTTTGACCTTGCCTGTGACGATGTACGCTTCATACAGAAGCGGGCCCGTCTCTAGGGCATGACGGGCGCAATACGGTCATTGGAAGTCGGAATACTCCAGCAGCGTCACCGGGGCATGGGGATTACCGCGGTAGGGCGCGCCCTCTGCGGTGAAGCCCATGGGTACCTCGCCCTCGCTGACGGCGGGCTCTTCCGTGGTCGCTGTCGGCGCCGGCGTATCGGTCGGTGGCAGCGGCGTCGGCGTGGCCGCTGGCTCCAGCGTGGCCTTGGGCGTGCAGGCGGCCGTGATCAGGGTCGCGATGAGTAGTCCCAGGTAAAGGAAACGTTTTGGATTCATACCACCTCACAAGTTGGTAGATTGTCGAGCTGCAAAAATCACGTAATGCACCTGTTCTTCCGCAGTTCTCGCGGGTACGTCCCGAAGGGATCAGAGTTGTTCATAGGTCACTTGCAGTGGCCGAAATTTCGTACAGTGGCTCAGCCTGGCGACGTGCGCCCGTTGGGTCAGCAACCCGTTCGGGAACAAGATCATCACCGGATGCCCTGGGTGAATCTCTGGTTGTTAACGAGTTCATTGCTCCCGGTCACCCGCCAAATTCAACCCATCCAGCGAGCTGCGAATCCGGCCCAGGTCCCTCTGGCTCACGTGCGTGTAGCCTTTGGTTGTCTCTGGAGCCACATAATCGCTGTTGGCTACGATCACCGGCTGCCACAGCGTCACGAACAAGGCCAGCCAGACGGTGGCCTCGATGAACAGCACAGCTTTTCTATTGACTTTACACAACTATTTTACCACATTTTCCCCAGTATCTCAACGGGTTCACCAGGAGCCGGGAGCCGCCTAAGTCCCGAACCGATACCCTACTCCCCTCACGGTCTACAAGTAGAGCCTATCCCAAAACTCTGACAGCGGCATCCCTATGTCGTCCGCAAGCGCTCCAAGGACCTCAGGACGACTCGGGGAAGCCGCTCTCAATGAATTTTGGGATAGGCTCCAAACCGTTTAGTGGCGGGGGTGCAACCCCCCCTGCACCACAACCGACCCAGCATTCAGGTAGCTACCTGTCGGCCAGGCCGATCCAGAAGTGGTTGGGTAG
>JBHIDP010000329.1:0-2274 GCA_046760185.1 Anaerolineae bacterium | reverse complement strand
GGGATAAAGGCCGGCACTCGCGACTTGTATGCCTGGTACGCCTCGCCGAAGCGAGCCTCCATCTCCTGCTCCTCCTGCCTTGCCAGGCGGAGGTAGGTCCACACGAGCACTGGCGCCATCAACAACGAGATGATAGTCGGCCACTGGATAAGTAAAGAGACGATGATCAGGAAAAGACCGCTGTACTGAGGATGGCGCACCCGGGCGTAAATGCCGTCGGTGACCAGCGCGCCCTGGGCCCGGTGGATCTGCCGCCATCCCTTCTCCATGACGATGATGCCACCCCAGAAGAGGGCCATAGTCACTCCCATCACCAGCATCCAGACGACCTCTGAGCCGCCGGCCAGGGCGACAAGCAAGTGACCGTTCTTGTGGCTGAAAGGGTCGAGCACCGGATAGGCCCGGCCCAGCAGAGCGGTGAGAACGTAGATGGTCAACGGGAAGCCATACATCTCGGTGAATAGGGCCACCAGCAAGGCGGTGAAGAGCCCTATGGAGCGCCACTCCACCCGACGCTTCGGTGCCAGATAGCTGAGCGCAAAAAAGAGGACAAATCCCGCGTTGAAGAGCACCGCGGACCACAGACCGTAGTCAAAGGACGATGGATCTTGCATACGATGCCTTTCTCTCCCGTAGACCTGTTGGATGATCGTGCCGGTGTCCACTCACAGCTTTTTTGTCTCCCCGTGCTCCGGTATGACGACCTCCGAGACCCCCAGGGCCCGGATGCCTTCCGCCAATGCTACGAGGGCATTCCCCTCGCCGTGGACCACGAACACGCGCTGCGGTGGTGGCTGAATCTGGGCAATCCAGCGCAGCAGCTCGTCCCGATCGGCGTGGGCCGAGAGGGCGTCCACGGATGTAATGCGCGCTCGCACGGGCACTTCCTGGCCGTGAATGCGGATGCGCTTCGCCCCATCCAGCAGCAACCGCCCCCGCGTCCCCTCCGCCTGGTAGCCGACGAAAAGCACGGCGTTGCGTGCGTCGGGCAACCGCCACTTCAGGTGGTGCAGGATACGACCGCCGGTGCACATGCCGCTGGCCGAGATGATCACCGCCGGGCCAGGCCTGGTGTTGAGCGTCTTGGATTCCTCCACGTCGCGTACGAAGTGGGTCTCCCGGCAGCGCAGGGGACAGACCCGCTCGTCCATCAGCAGGTTCACGTCCAGGTTGTGATCATCCCCGAAGCGGCAATAGATGTGGCTGGCTTCCACGGCCATGGGGCTGTCAATGAAGACAGGCAGAGCCTGCCCCGAGCCCTGTCCTGAGCGGAGCCTGCCCTGAGCTCTGCCGAAGGGTCGAAGGGCTGTCGAAGGGTCCGGCATCCAGCCCTGGTCCTGCAGGCGGCGGATGTGGTAGAGCACTTGCTGGGTGCGACCCACGGCAAAGGACGGGATGAGCAGCACACCCCTCTGCTCGATGACGTAGCCCAGCGCATCGGCAAGAGCGTCCTGAATGGACTGCTCAGCATGCAGCCGGTTGCCGTAGGTGGACTCCACCACCAGTACGTCGGCTTCTGCGATTCCCGTCGGGGCCTTCATGATCTCGCCGTGGTAGCGGCCCAGGTCGCCGGAGAAGACCAGGCGCTGGCCACCATCGGCGTTGGCCGTTACCTCCAAGGTGGCCGAGCCGAGGATGTGGCCTGCCGGTTGCCAGGTGGCCGTCACGCCATCCAGAGTCAGTGGCTGCTGAAAGGGGACAGGGTGCAACAACTCCAACGTTCGTTCGGCATCGGCGACGGTGTAAAGGGGCAGGGCAGGTTTGTGGCGGCTGTAGCCCTTTTTGTTGGCGTAGGCGGCGTCCTGCTCCTGCAGGTAGGCCGAATCGGGGAGCATGATTTCCAGCAGCGCGCAAGTGGCCTCGCTGGCATAGACCGGCCCGCGAAAGCCCTGGCGCACCAGCCGAGGCAAGTAGCCACTGTGGTCAATGTGAGCATGGGTGAGCAAGACCGCGTCTAGCCGCTGGGAAGGTAGGGGAAAGGGCTCCCAGTTCAGAGCCTTCAGCCGACGCCCACCCTGGAACAGCCCACAATCCACCAGGTATCGCCGCCCGTCTACATGTAACAGGAACCTGGATCCGGTCACGGTTTCAGCCGCACCCAGAAAGGTCAGCTCAATGCTCGTATAGCGCTTCTCCACTCTCACTCCGATCCGTACCCAACCTCTTAACTACAGCTTTGATCCCCTGAAAGCCGACTACCTTGACCCGTTCGCCTGCTGGGAGTGGCTGATCGGAAACGGCGACCCACAGTTCGCCGCGCACCTGCACCCGGCC
>JBHIDP010000328.1:0-2277 GCA_046760185.1 Anaerolineae bacterium | reverse complement strand
TTAGAGAGACCAGTTAGAACTTGTACAATCGGAGTCGAGGCTTTAGCCGGAAAACACTGATAGCTTGGAGGCGGCTCTCGAAGAGCTGTGTCATCAGTTGGCGTGTCTTGGGCTGCATCTTTCTATCCTCTCTGCTTTCCTCCCTCCTTGGGCAAGTTGGCCAGGGGCACTTCCAAACTTTGTCCCGGGACAGAGCTTCTTATTAGAGAGACCAGTTAGAACTTGTACAATCGGAGTCGAGGCTTTAGCCGGAAAACCACCTGAAGGCTCGATTCCCTCGTCTGAACCCTATGGGTTGTTTATTAGACCCGGCCCTTCTCGGAGGCGATGAGCATCTGCTGCTCACGGAAGTTGCGCGGGGTCACCACCGGCTCTGCCCGTCTGTCCATGCTCAGTGCTTCTTGCCAGCAGACCGAATTACAGAGCCCGCAGCCGAGACAGATCGTTTCGTCCACGCTGGCCCGTTCTTCCACCCTGCCGTTTTGCTTCACTTTCACCAGGGAGATAGCGTGCACCGGACATCTCTTCAAGCAGGTCTTGCAGCCGGTGCATTTCTCCTGATCCACACTGGAGACGAAGTTGCTCGGAGCAACGGAATGTCTCAGGCCCAGCTTGTTGTTGCCGCTCAGAAGCTCGCAGCAGCAACGACAGCAGTGGCAGATGAAAGCCACCCGCTGCTGGACATTGTCCCCGATGTGGCACAGCCCCAGTTCTTCCGTCTTGTCGAGCATCTCGAGCAACTCCAGGGTGTCGGCCTTCCTGGCATATCCCCTCCGTACCAGAAACTCAGCCGCCGGCCCCATCACGGTGCAGACCTCATCGAGGGGGGCTGTGCAGGAAGTTCCACGGTGGCGGGCCTTGTGCCGGCAGAAACAGGTGGTCAGGGCACCGTAGCTGGCCTCCCTGATGGCCTCGGAGGCCCGTTCGTAGGGGAGTACCTCAGCTCCAAAGCCGGTGACGGTGCTTTCAAGCGCAAAGGTGCGAGCCCGTTGGGTCTTTGAGCCAAAGATCTCCTCCCCCATCCCTCCCTTGTGTAGATAGTCATGCATCAGGTTGGCCAGTTTCTTCAGGGGAAGGTCGCTGTCGCGTTTCATAAAGGTGTACTCGAAGAAGCCAATGACGGTTGGTGTCAGAAAGTAGAAGGTCTGGTCGCCCCGTTTGTAGTCCAAGACCAAAGCCTTCTGCGTCAGGCTTTCCACCAGGGACTTAAGGTTGGCCGGCTCAATTTTAACCGTTTCCTGAAGCTGGTCGAAGGTCACCGGTTTCAGGGGAAACTGGGCCGCCAGTTTGGCCTCCTCCTCAGAGTAGAGGATTTTCAGGATTTGGTACAGCTCCTTGGTGGGCGGGGCCCCGATGGGGAACCGGTTCAGAGTTTGGGCCAGGTCCAAGTACGGCCCCTTCCCTGTGGCCAGATGTGCCATTGCTAGCTCCTTTCTTAAAGTTGGCTGGACAGTATTGACGTCAATTATATCACAACTGTTCGCCTTTTTCACGTGGCAACCGTAGTTGCTCTAGCCATTGTTCTAGCCGCCGAGGCAATGGGAGTAAGAAGGGGGTGCGGGCACGGTAGGCCAGGTAATCAGCCCCGAAGCGGGCCGCCAGTTCCTCTTCTTCGTAGGTCTTGAGAAAGAAGACCAGCGCTGGGATCCAACCGACCAGCGCCCAGCCAAAGAACAAAGCCGAATGCCAGACCAGGCCCAGCCCCAGCATCGTGCCGAAACCGCCCAGCACCATGGGGTTGCGGGTGTAGCGGTAGAGCCAGTCGCTGGCCAGCCGTGCGCTGAGCTTTGCCGCCCACGGTGCGCCCAACCCCTTGATCGCCAGATTGAGCACCGCCGCGACTACTAGGATTGCACCGGGCACCAGGAGCACCCAGCCCGCAGCAGCGGTCAAGCCGCCCAGCGCTGGCAGCCGGAGGGCGCGTCCGTCTACGGCCCACTTGCCCGCCAGGATCAGCGATGTGGCCAGGGGGATAGCCACCGCGTAGTGGACCACATTGGTCACCAGTTGGACCCAGGCCATTCCTTCAGCAGTGCTGATGGCTTGCCCTGAGCAGTCAGGCTGAGCCTGTCGAAGCCCTGTCGAAGGGGTAGGACCCGACCGCGTCCGCAGTGCGCGGCGTCCCAGCCACGAGGCGAGATACGTCCAGCCGGTGCAGCCCACGATCAGGACACCCTCCCATAGGGGCGGCAGATTGTGGGTTATCAGGTAGGGGAACAGCCAGAGGGCGAGAGCGGCACTGGCCAGATTGATGAGCGGACGTTTGGTCATGTTGCC
>JBHIDP010000327.1:0-2301 GCA_046760185.1 Anaerolineae bacterium | reverse complement strand
ACTAATCTTCTTCCTCGCTGCTGTACAGTTCCTCTTTCAGCACCCCGACAAAGGGGAGGTTGCGGTAGATTTCGTCATAGTCCAGCCCATAACCGATGACGAATCTATCGGGGATGGTGAAACCGACATAGTCTAGAGGGATGTCCAGCTCGCGCCGTGCCGGCTTGTCGAGCAGGGTGCAGATTTTGAGGCTGGCTGGACGGCGGGTCTTGAGGTTCTGTCTGATGTAGTTGAGGGTGCGGCCGGTGTCAATGATGTCCTCCACGATGAGCACATTGCGGCCTTCGATATTGGTCTCCAGGTCCATCAGGATACGCACCACGCCGCTGAACCTGGTACGTTTGCCTCCGTAGCCGGAGACGGCCATGAAGTCTATCTCCAGGGGGATGTCTATAGCCCGGATCAGGTCGGCCAAAAACATCATGCCGCCCTTGAGGATGCAGACCAGCAGCAGGTCCTTTCCGCGATAGTCTTCGGAGATCTGGCGGGCCAACTCGACTGTCTTGGCCCGTATCTCTTCCGCAGTGAGCAGGACCTCAGCTACGTCATCGGCAACCTCCCCCCTGAACTTCTCGTGTGTCATAGAAGGATCCCCCTTTGTTCCTTTCATATCGTTACCTCGTTTCTTTTCGGAAACGGAGATGCAGCACCTTTTCGCTCTCCTCAGTGATTTTGACTCGTTCGTCAATGTGCCAGCCCACCACCCACAGAATCTGCTCTGCTGAGACGAGCAAAGGCCACCGGTCCCGGACCTGGGCCGGGATCTTGACGTTGGTCATAAATTGGGGTAACGGTTTCCAACGGCCACCCAGGCCCAGGGGCTGAAAACGGTCTTCCGAGCGCCGCCGGCGCAGAGCTATTTGAGGCCCGCAGCGCTCGTAGTCCAGGTAGGCCTGCCAGGGGTCCTGGTTGTGTAGAGCCTCATCGGGCAGTTCGGTCCTGCTCAATATGTTCGCCGCCACCTGCCAGTTGCTGCCTGGCAAGGGTGTTGTGCCAGGAATGGTCAATTCAAGCCAGTCGGCGTCCAACAGGGGACTGTCCGGTTCTGGCATCTGCTGGCCAACTACCAGCTTGTCGTAACCCTTGAACAGGAACAGTCCCTTGGGCAGGGTGGCGCGGCTGCCGGTCGTCTTCTGCTGAGCCACTTCCAGGGCGTTCTCCACGTGAATCCAGTCAATGTCTCGCAGGTCCTGGCGCAGGTGCCGGATGGCACGCCGCAGCAGTTGTCGCTGCAGGCTGAGGGGTAGTGCCAGCCATTTCTCCAGATCGAAGGTGATGGTCTGTTCATCCTGTTGGGCCACGACTTTCCAGGCTCGATCACCCTGCTGCCGCAGGTAGGCATAGTCGTCGGCTATGACCCTGGCCGCGCGGCGTATCACCTCACGGATGTTGGGGTTGTAGGTCTCCAGGATAGGGATCAGCTCATGGCGCAGGCGGTTACGGAAGTAGGTGGTATCGAGGTTGGAACGGTCGAAGCGAGGCCGCAGCTTGTGTTGGCGGCAATAGGCCTCGATCTCCAGGCGCGGAACCTCCAGCAGGGGACGCAGCAGCGACAGAAGGCCGGGTGCCCTGATGATACCTGGATAGGGGTAAGGGGAGAGGGGGCGCATGCCGCGCAGGCCCGCCAACCCTGCTCCGCGCAGGAAGTGCATCAAGACCGTCTCGGTCTGGTCGTCGGCGTTGTGGCCCACCGCTACCTTCTTGGCCCCCACGCGCTCAGCTATCTCGGCCAGGAACTGGTAGCGCACCCGGCGGGCTGCCTCCTCGATGGCTAACTTGTGCTTCCTGGCGTAGGCTGACACATCCCGTGCCTCCACGGTGGCTGACAGGCCCCACTCTTCAGCCAGTTGAGCCACGAATGTTGCATCGGCCTCGGCTTCCTCCCCTCGCAGTTGATGGTTCAGGTGTCCCACGTGCAGTTCGATACGTAGCTCTTCCCTCAACTCCCGCAGCAGGTGGAGCAGGCAAAGGGAATCAGGTCCGCCAGAGACACCGACGACGATGGTCTCACCGGCGGAGAAGAGTTCGTATTTGGCCGCAGTTTGCAGAACTTTCTGTTTGAGAGCCACCCTTATTTACTCTTCCAAGGCCTTCGCTGCTTCTTGCAGCATCTCCAGCGCCTCTTGTGCCCCAGGCGTGTCGGGCTGGGCCTCGATCAGGTCCTCCACATCGGCTATGATAAAGCCTATAATGCGGGGAGAGCGAGCCTTTTCCACAAAGGTGCGGTACTCCGGCAAGGCCCGTTCAGGCTCTCCGATCCTCAACAGGGCCAGGGCCAGATTGCCTCGAGCAAACAATTCT
>JBHIDP010000326.1:0-2305 GCA_046760185.1 Anaerolineae bacterium | reverse complement strand
CAGCAGCTATTGACTTTTAGCCAAGAGGTGTTAAAATAAGGATAGTGGGGAACCAGGGAACTCAACAATTAAAAAGGAGGAAAGAGATCATGGCTCAAGAGGTTAGACCTGTCGGGGCCGACGTGACCGACAACGACAAACTGATGGCCGCTCTGGCCTACATTAGCCAGGCCATCGTCCCTATCATCGTCCCCCTGATCATGCTTGTTTCGGAGGAGTTGAAAGCCAGGGCGTACCAGAAATACCATGCCGTCCAGTCTCTAGGTTTCTTCGTGGCTGTTGTCATCTACGAAGTGATAGCGGCGGTGGTCTTTGTTGTGTGCTCTATCGTAACCCTTGGTTTCGGTGCTTTCTGTCTGTGGATAATCTTCCTGGTCCCCTTCATTCCAGCCGTGTACTACGCCTACCTGGCCTATCAGGGGAACTATTTTGACATCCCCGTGCTGACCAATTTCATGGTGCAGCAGAAGTGGCTGGAAAGGGTGTAATGCCTGCCTAGTTTTTGGTGCAAAACTGCTCTGAGCGCCGTCCTCGGCGCGACTTATGCTGGGAAACATCGCCGGGGACGGCGACTGGAGCGCGTTTCGCGAACGGATGGTGATCCAGAGAGGCATGACTTGACCCTGCAAAGTAAGCGATGGTTGGTAGCTTCACCGGCCCCGGCGGCTCAATTGGAGCGCTTCCCCGACTTACCTCCCCTCATTACCCAGTTGCTGTACAACCGAGAAATAACCGAACCATCGGCGGTGAAAGCCTTCCTCGACGCCGAGTTCGAAGGGGGCAATCCCTTCCTTTTGAAGGGGGTTAACGAGGCGGTAGCCCGCCTGCGTCAGGCTATCCGCCAGGGTGAGCCCATAGCTATCTACGGCGACTTCGACGTGGATGGCGTAGCAGGCACGGTCCTGTTGATGGATACCCTCACCGCTCTTGGAGCCAGGGCTGAACCCTACATCCCCCACCGGGCCGAGGAGGGGTATGGGCTCCATAACTCCTCCCTGCGACACCTGGCTGAAAAAGGGGTCAAAGTGGTAGTCACCGTTGACTGCGGAACACGGGCCGTGACGGAGGTTGCCTACGGAAAGAGGTTGGGCCTGGACATCATAGTGACCGACCACCATTCGGTTCCAAAGGAGCTGCCCCCGGCCGTGGCCGTCATCAACCCCCATCAGGAGGACTGCCGCTACCCTTTCAAGCAACTGTCAGGTGTGGGCACGGCCTTCAAGTTGGCCCAGGCCCTCCTTCTGGTAGAAAGGAAAGTGCCTGTCGGGTCGGGGGACCTCTCTTTGTCGGAGGAGGACCTCCTCGATCTGGTGGCCCTGGGCACGGTGACCGATGTAGTGCCATTGGTCAGTGAGAACCGGACCCTGGTCAAGTGGGGATTGGAGCGACTCAACCGGCCACAGCGACAGGGATTGGAACGGTTGATAGCCAAGGCCAGGTTGAAGCCGGGGGAGATTGACAGTACGGCCATCAGCTTCATTATCGGTCCCCGGCTGAACGCGGCCGGTCGCCTGGACCATGCCATGGTCAGCTACCGGCTCCTGGCCAGCCGCAGCCTTGAAGAGGCGGAGAGCCTGGCCAAAGAGTTGGAGCAGAAGAACCGGGCGCGGCAGGAACTGACGGTCAAGACCCTGGACAAGGCCCGGGAGGAAGTTCTGGCCGTCGGAGTGGACCAGCCCGTACTCTTCGCCGCCGGAAAGGATTACCTGGCTGGCGTGGTGGGCCTGGTGGCCAGCCGTTTGGTGGAGGAGTTCTACCGGCCGGCAGTGGTCATCGAGCTGGGGGAGGAGGAGAGCCGGGGTTCGTGCCGCAGCATCCCCGAATTCAACATCGTGGCCGCTCTGGACCAATGCCAGGACCTTTTGCTCAGGCACGGGGGCCACGCCATGGCCGCCGGATTCACCGTGGCCAACCGCAACCTGCCCGCCCTGCAGGAGCGCATGTTGGAGCTGGCCGAGGGTCAACTGGCCGGCTGCGACCTTCGCCCGGTCCTGGCCATTGACGCCGAAGTGTCTCTGGCGGAAATGGGTTGGGAAACTCAGGCTCTGTTAAGTCAGATGGAGCCTTTCGGCCAGAGCAATCCGGAACCGATCTTCCTGACCCGCGGTGTCACGGTCCGCCGCTGTCGCCTGGTAGGAGAAGATCACCTGAAGTTGACCCTGACGGAGGGCGACCTAGCATGGGACGCCATCGCCTTCCATCAGGCTCACTGGGCCGACAAGCTCCCCACCCACATTGATGTAGCCTACACCCTTGAGGTCAACGAGTGGCAGGACGAGCGAAGGCTACAGTTGAACGTGAAGGA
>JBHIDP010000325.1:0-2317 GCA_046760185.1 Anaerolineae bacterium | reverse complement strand
TCGTAGGGGTCTATTCGCTCCTCGCCGGAGACGTAGGCGTCAAGGAGCATCTTGGCAATGGGGGGATAGAGGAAGGACTCTCCGCGGTGGACGGTGCGGATGGCGGTGACCAGGTCGGTGTCGGCCGCCTGTTTGAGCACATAGCCGGAGGCGCCAGCCTGGAGGAGGGGGAGGACGTACTCTTTGTTGCCGTACTGGGTGAGAATGAGGACCTGGGTGGTAGGGCTCTGCTCCAGGATGTAGCGGGTAGCCACCAGGCCGTTCATGCCTGGCATGGCCACGTCCATCAGCACCACGTTGGGGCGCAACTCGTGAACCTTGCGGATGGCCTCTTCGCCGTCGCTGGCCTCGCCCACCACCTCGATATCCGAATAGGTCTCCAACAGGGCCCGCAAGCCAGCCCGCAGGATGACGTGGTCATCCACTAGCAACACGCTGATCTTCGACATAGGTTCCTACCTCAGGCAAAGTACTCGTGCAATAATAACTTCCCGCTTTTGATCCCATTCACAAGGGCAAAGTCAGGACACAATAGGGATATTATTTCTGCACGAGTGCAAAGGGACCTGGATCACGATTCGGGTGCCGGCCTGGGGAGCCGAGTTGATGGTCAGGGTGCCCTCCACCAGAGTGACGCGCTCTTTCATCCCCAGCAAGCCCAGACCCCGGCCACTTTTGGTGTCGCTCATGGCCTCCTGGACGTCGAAGCCCCGCCCGTCGTCCTCGACCTCGATGATCAGCAATTCAGGTTCCCAGGAGATACGGACCCGGGCCTGGGAGGCCTGGGCATGGCGGGCGATGTTGTTCACGGCTTCCTGGACCGCCCGGAAGAGACTTGTCTCCATGGGCGGGGGAAGACGCCTCTCCGAGCCCTGAACCTCGACGGTGGCCCTCACCCCGGCCTGGCCCAGGCGCTCTTCCACGTACCACTGGATAGCCGGGAGCAAGCCGTAGTCATCTAGCAGCCGGGGACGCAGGTCAAGGACGATGCGCTTCACGTCCTCCAGGGTCTCTACGGCCCGGCCTTTCACCTGGCTCAAGCGCTGACGCGTGTCAATATCGGGGGTCAATCGGGCCATGGTGCCCAGGGTGACCACCAGGTTGGCCAGCGCCTGGCTGGTCTCGTCGTGCAGCTCCCGCGCCACCCGCTGTCGCTCCTCCTCCTGGGCCGAGATGAGCTTGACCACCAGCCGGTCACGCACGCGAACCAGCGCCTCCAGTTCCCTGGTGCGCGCCCGGACTTGGGCCTCCAACTCCTGGCCCCAGCGACGTTGGGTCTCGATGTGGGCCTGCAGGCTCGTGCGCATCTGGTCGAAGGCGGCAGCCAGAGCTTCGACCTCGGCCGTGCCCCGCACCCACACCGGCTGGCTGAGGTCCCCCGCGGCCATGGCCTCGGCCGCCTGCATCAGGGACTGCAACGGCCAGAAGACGCGCCGAATCAGGAAATGGATGAGGGCGAAGGTTACGCCGATGAGCAGGATGCCCAGGACCACGATCTGGCCCACGGTCTGCCTGATAGCGCCTTCGATGAGCCCGGTCGGTTGCAGGAGCCCGACGACCAGGGTGGGGGAACCATTGGCGCTCAGCGGGGCCACCAAAAGGCGGTAGGGACCGTTGTCGAGCCGCACATCGTGCAGGCGCTGTTCGCCGCTGGCCACGGAGCCGGGGAGGAGCCCGCTGGCAAGGAGGTCCTTCTGATCATCTGGGAAGAAGGAACTCACCACCAAGTCCCCGTCGGTCAGCACGATGTGAGGTCCCAGGTTATGACTTAAACCAAGCAGGAAGTCATGGTCTAGCCGACGGGTCAGCAAGAAAGCGGTGTCCACAATGCCCTTCGGCCCGACGTGGGGAGCAACACCAGCCAGCCACAGCCCCCCATTGGCCACGATGGGGTGACTGAGGTTTTTGCCCTCGAAGCCTTGTCGCACCAGGTCCAGGGTTCCCACGCTGGCGGGGTCAGGTCCCTCTTGGCCCAAAGTGGCCAACACCTGGCCATCGGGGGCTACGACATAGATGGCATCCAGGTCATGAGTGACATGGAGCGGCATCAGCAGTTGGCCGATGCGTTGGGCATCCGCAGTTCGCAGCGCCTCGTCAATGCCCTCCAGCCTGGCCACGGTGCGGGCCTCGGCGCGCAGATAGTAGCTCTCCCAGGCGAGGACGGTGCGCAGGCTGGTGATGTGGTGGCGTAAAGCCTCGTCCGCGGTGACGCGCATGCGGCGGGCGATGATGGTGCTGGTGACGAGGAGAAGTGTGACGATGACGAGGACCGCCAGCACGTCGAGGACGATGAAGAGTTTGGTGGCCGTACTCAGGC
>JBHIDP010000324.1:0-2339 GCA_046760185.1 Anaerolineae bacterium | reverse complement strand
GGTCAGTTTGTGAGAGGGGGGCAACTATGACCGTTGAATGGGAGCATCGGTATGCCGACCGGGTGGGTTCTATGTTCGGGTCAATGACCCGGCAATTGATGCACCTGATGGCTGATCCGGAGATCATATCTTTTGGCGGGGGCATCCCGGCTTCAGAACTCCTTCCTGTGGGACCGGTCAAGGAGGTCACAAATCGCATACTGGAAACCGATGGCCCTGGTGCGCTGCAGTATGGACCATCCGAAGGGTACTTACCGCTCAGGAAATACCTTGCTGAAAAATATGCTGAAGAGGGATTTCAGATCAATGAGGGGAACGTATTGATCACATCAGGTTCACAACAGGGAATTGACTTGGTTGGCAGGCTCTTGATTGACAAAGGAGATGCGATTGTTTTGGGAGATCCAACCTTTCTCACCGCTCTTCAAACGTTCAGCACTTTCCGGGCGCGGTACATCACCGTTCCGCTGGATGAGGACGGGATGCGGGTAGAGCTGTTGCCGGACATCCTTAGCAAAAACGAAGTCAAATTGATCTACGTCATGCCTAATTTCCAGAACCCTACCGGCGTAACACTGTCGCTGGACCGCAGAAAGAAGCTGGTAGAGATCGCCAATGAGTATGGAGTGCCCATCCTTGAAGATGATCCGTATGGAAACCTGCGCTACAGCGGCGAACGACTGCCACCTTTGAAATCTATGAGTACCAACGGAAATGTAATTTTCCTGGGGAGTTTATCCAAGATATTGTCCCCTGGACTCAGATTAAGCGCGTTGATCGCACCCGAGGGGATAATGGAGAAGCTGGTCTTCGCCAAGCAGGCCACGGATCTGCACACGAATTCTCTGTCCCAAAGGATCGCCTACGGATTTCTCCGCGGTGGGTTCCTGGAACCCCATCTCGAGGTCGTTATTGCCGCTTATCGCTCCAGGCGAGATGCCATGCTTCGGGCTATGGAGACCCATTTTCCCCCAGGCGTGACCTGGACGAGGCCGGAAGGAGGCATCTTTGTATGGGTGACCTTACCCGTTGGCATGGATGCCATGGAGCTTTTCAGTAGGGCCGTCGCTGAAAAAGTGGCTTATGTACCAGGCTCCTGCTATTTTGCCAACGGTGGTGGAGAGAACACCATGCGGCTCAACTTTTCTGCCTGTGACGAGGAGAAGATTGACCTGGGGATTCGGCGCTTAGCTAAGGTTATCGCATTTCCGAGAGAACTCGGGTTATGACAGGAGGCAACCATGTACGAGTTGAAAGTGACTGTGACCAAGGTGTTGGGCCAGTGCAGTTCCGACCCACCCATGAAGCCTGGCGACTACTTCACAGTGCGGGACGGTGATATCCGTATCCCTGAGGAGGGCCAGCATATCTGCCTGTGGGCCCTTCAGAGTATAATTCCCTTATTGCCCTCCAAAGAACGCCATATTGTGGAGCGAAGGGAGGAGGATTGGATGTGGCGGGTGCATCACATTCAATGTCCGGACCCCAATGGACGGGTGATATTCAAGATCGAGAGGATGGGCAAGATTAAGGAGTAGGGGAGGGGCTAGCCCTCCCCCTACCTGAGCGGAGGAGCGAGATGCTATATGATATCAGGGTGATAGTTGAGGAAGTGATGGGCAAGTGCACATCCGGCCTTAAACCGGGCGACCACTTTATCCTGCGCAGTGGACGCCTGTACATTCCCAAGGACAGGCATTTCTGCCTCTACGCGCTCCACGCTGCTTTGCCGTTGTTGCCGGCCAAGCAGCGCCATCTGGAGGATGATGATTGGATGAAGGAGGACTGGCACGTCATCTGCCCTGATCCAGCCGGTAACGTGATCATGCGTATCGAAAGGATGGGGCACCATGAAGGAACTTGAACCTTGACAGACAGGAGGCAGGTATGGCCGAGTATATTGTTGAACCTTTCCGGATCAAGGTCATTGAAGCCATAAAAAAGACAACGAGGGAGGAACGACAAGTGCTTCTGGCGGAGGCGGGATATAATCCTTTGCTGTTGAGGGCAGAGGATGTCTACATTGATCTCCTGACCGACAGTGGTACAGCGGCCCTCAGTGACAACCAATGGGCCGGTTTGGTGACAGGAGACGAGTCGTACGCTGGTTGCAAAAACTTCTACAATCTACAAGAGGTGGTGAAAACGATATTTGGCTTCGAGCATTTCGTTCCCACCCACCAAGGACGCCCGGCCGAGCGGATACTATTTACCTACACCACAAAGTCCGGCGATCACATTCCGAGCAACATGTTCTTCGATTCCACCAGAGCCCATGTTGAAATCCGAGGTGCCCACGCTGCGGACCTGATCGTTGACGAGGGATTAGACCCCCAGAG
>JBHIDP010000323.1:0-2343 GCA_046760185.1 Anaerolineae bacterium | reverse complement strand
TTGACCTCGAAGATGACCTCTTTGAAGCCACCGATGCCTGTCGGGTTGGAACTGAGCAACTCTGTGTTCCATCCCTGGCTCTCCGCGTAACGGGTGTACATGCGGTAGAGGTCGGCGGCGAAGAGGGCAGCCTCCTCACCCCCGGTACCGGCTCGAATTTCCACGATGACATCTTTCTCTTCATGGGGGTCACGAGGCAGGAGAAGCAAACGAAGCTTTTCATAAAGCTCATCCTGACGGGCTTCCAGCCGGTTGATCTCCTCTTTGACCAACTGTTGCAGTTCTTCGTCCCCATCGTCACTCAGCATGGCCTGCGTGGCTTCCAACTCCTTCACCGTGGCCTTGTACTGCCGATAGTGGCGTACCAACTCCTCCAGCTTCGCCTGCTCCTGGGCATATTCCTTCAGGCGCAGGTGGTCAGTGGCTACCTCAGGATCGGCCATCAAGCGGTTCAGTTCTTCATATCTGGCTTCGATGAGCGCCAATTTATCCAGCATGGTACATGTTCTCCGAGAACCTGTTCGCTTACAAATAGAGCCCCTGGTGGGAGGTAGGGGCTCAAAGGTGACAGTAACATTATACGCCCCTTCGCCCTATTTGACAAATCGGAGCTCAGGTCCTTGCGCAGCAGTTAGCCGCAAGCCCCAAGATGTAGGGGGAAGGAGAGACGAGGGAACACCCCTGACGCGACTGCACAACTATGCTATCACGATGTCACACTGGGAGGACAATCCCCGTTGTGCAGGCGCGTCACCTCGTGCTCCCCGGGTATTCGCTGTGCGAGCCGCTCAGGTCCTGGTCCTCCAGAGTTGCCACAAGGTAACAACCTCCCTGGAGCCGAAGAGGTGGGAGCTGGCCAGGTAGACCACCATCCCCAGGAGCATGGCCCCTCCGGCCAGGGCCACCACGTTGCTCTCGCCCAGGGAGCGAAGGTACCACACCAGGCTCAAGCCCATCAGCCCGGCCGCGGCCATGACCCGCGTCAGTGAGCCCAGCAGCCGTTCCCCCTCCAGGCCCAGCAAGCGTGATCTGAGGATAAGCAGAAGGACGGCCATTTCTAGGATGGTGGCTGTGGAGTTGGCCAGAGCCAGGCCACCGTGGGCCAGGGGGCCGATGAGGAGCAGGCTCAGGACGATGTTGAGGGCCATGGTCCCCGCGCCGATCAGCACCGGGGTCAGGGTGTCGTGCAGGGCGTAGAAGGCGCGGGTCACGATCTCCACCGTGGCGTGCGCGAAAAGGCCGATGGCGTAGAACTGCAGGGCCCAGGCCACTGCCTGGGTGGAAGCAGCGTCGAAACGCCCTCGTTGCAAAAGGAGCTGGATGAGGGGCTCGCGCAGGACAAAGAGACCCACGCTGGCCGGAATGGTCAGGTAGAGGATGCCGCGCAAAGTGGATGCCAGAGTTTGGCGCATCTCATCCACCTCCTCTCTGGCCGCCAGAGCGGAGAAGGTGGGAAAGGCCGCGGTAGCGATAGCCATAGCAAAGACCCCCTGGGGTAGCATCATCAGCAGCCAGGCGTAGTTGAGAGCAGCCAGACTCCCTTCGGCCAGACCGGAGGCCAAGATGGTGTTTACCAGGAAGTTCAGTTGCACTGTGGCCAGGCCAAGCATGCGCGGACCGATCAGACGACCCACTTCACGCACACCGGGATGATCTAACCCCAGGTAGGGGTGGTAGGTGAGTCCCTTCCTGTATAGTCCTGGGACCTGGATAGCCAGGTGGAGGAAGGAGCCTGCTACCACGCCCACAGCCAGGCCGCGGGCACCGATCGAGGGGGCAAGGAAGAGGGCCCCGCCGATGATGGACAGGTTGTAGACAACCGGGGCTAAAGCTGGCAGGAGGAAGTGCTGGTAGGAGTTGAGGATGCCCATGGCTATGCCGCTCACGCCAAAGACCACCGACGAGATAAGCATCAGTCTCATCAGCAGGACGGTGAGAGCTTGTTCCTCGGTGGCGAAGCCAGGGGCCACGAAGTGAGAGACCAGTTGGGGGGCGAAGATGGCGGCCAGGATGGCGCCCAGGGTCAGGACCAGGAGGACCAGGTTGATGACGGCACTAGCCAGACGCCAGGCCTCTTCTTCTTCCTGACGGGCCAAATAGCTGGTGAAGGTGGGGATAAAGGCCGATCCCAGAGCTCCTCCGGCGATGAGCTGAAAGAGGATGTCAGGGATGCGAAAGGCGGCCAGGTACGCATCCAGTTCACGGCTGGTACCGAATTGGTGGCCAATAGCTATCTCCCGCACCAGCCCCAGGACACGGCTGACCACGAAAGCAGCCATGACAATGGTGGCTGCTTCCACTATCTGACGTTTGCCTGCCTTCACCCTTACTCCCTCTTCTAGA
>JBHIDP010000322.1:0-2400 GCA_046760185.1 Anaerolineae bacterium | reverse complement strand
CCAATAGGTCCCCACCGGCCATCCGGGATGGAGCATGGGGAAGTAGTGGATCGCCAGGGAGTAGGCGATTAAGATGAAGACGAGAAACCAGGTGTAATTTATGCCAATGGGGATGCCGAAGAGACTACCCAAACGCACTGAAGCTCGCATTTCTCTTTCTCCTTGTCAACTATTTGAATCCTCACCTCAAAGGCAAGGAAAATGTAACTTTAGTCCCCTTCCCTTCCTCGCTCTCCACCCAGATACGACCACCGTGGGCCTCCACTAACTGCTTGGCGATGGCCAGCCCCAGCCCCGAACCTCCGGTGGCCCTGGTGCGCGATCTGTCACCCCGGTAGAACCGTTCGAAGATGTGCAGTAGGTCAGCGGCTGGTATGCCCGGCCCGCTGTCAATCACACTCACCCGTAGCGCCCCATCGGCCTGCTCTACCCTGACACTGATCCTCCCCTCCCCTGGTGTGTGACGTAAGGCATTATCTAGCAAGTTAGCAAGGACCTGCCTGAGGCGTTGGCTATCTGCCTCCACCCAGGACGAGGATTCCGTCACCTGGACCGTCAAATCAACTCCCTTCTCGACAGCCTGGGGCCTGAGGGCCTCAACTGCTCCCTGTACCAACTCGGCCACATTGGTCGGTTCCTTCTCAATTACCAGTTGACCGGCTTCTGCCAGAGCCAGGTCCCTCAGGTCATTCACCAGCCGGGTTAAGAGGAGGGTCTCATGGTGCACACTGGCGATATTCTCGGGCGTGGCCTCATATACGCCATCCAGCATAGCCTCCAGGTTGCTCTGGATGACCGAGAGAGGAGTACGCAGCTCATGGGCGATGTCAGCCACCATGTGACGGCGCAACTCCTCAGCCCGGGCCAGGTTGGCGGCCATGGAGTTGAAAGCCTGGCCAAGCTCACCGATCTCATCGTTGGCCTTCACCGTCACCCGCTGGTCAAGGTTCCCACCTGCAATCCGGCGTGTGGCAGCGGTCAACTCCCTCAGAGGGGCAGTGATCTGCCGGAAGAGAACGTAGCCCAAAATCAGGGCCACAATCCCTGCTCCAGTCCCGGCCAAAAGGATAGCCCGGTTGACCCGGGAGAGTAGATCGTCCTCAGCGACCGCCATGGGCATGCCCATGGTCTCGGCCAGCAGGAAGCCAACTGTGCGGCCTTCCACTTTTATGGGAGAGGCCGCCCTCATGTCGTCCTTGGACAACCTGTGTCCCTCCAAACGGCCCAGGGAGTCGGCCACCACCTGGCCGTCCTGATCGGCGACGATGATTCGACCGCCCATCGCGCCCATCATGCCCATCATGTGCCCGTGCCCAAACATTCCTTGCTCAGACAGGAACGATTCGACCCCCTGCCAACTACGATTTGTGGCGTAGTAGGATGCCAGGGAGACCGTCACCTCCTCTTCGCCAGCCATACCACCACCAAACATGAGGTGACGGAACTCACGGGTAGTAGCCTGATTAGCCAACAGGGTGACAGTGGCTACCCCAATGACGATGACCAGGGCAAAGGCCCCCATCAGCTTGAAAAGTAGACTACGCATGTTTTTGGTCCTTGGTCTGTTAGTTGACCACTTCGAACTTATACCCCACCCCGTAGACGGTCATGATGTAGCGGGGATTCTTGGGATCAGGCTCGATCTTCTGCCGAAGGTTTTTGATGTGGGCATCAATGGTCCTCTCATACCCCTCATAGGCGTATCCCTGTACCCGGTCAAGGAGTTGCAGGCGGCTGTAGACCCGACCCGGATTCTGAACCAGGACGGTGAGAAGATCGAACTCTGTAGGGGTGAGATTGACCTCTTTACCCTGGACGGTCACCGTATGCCGGGTCAGATCAACGACGATGTCACCGGCTGTCAGCACTTGAGGCGTCTCCGGTTCACCCTGAGTGCGGCGCAGCACGGCCCGAACCCTGGCCACCAACTCCCTGGGGCTGAAAGGCTTGGTCACGTAGTCATCCGCCCCAAGCTCCAGACCGATCAGCCGGTCTGTTTCCTCAATTCGCGCCGTGAGCATGATTATCGGTACGTTGGCCTCCCGCCGCATGGTACGGCAGACGTCAAGCCCATCAATGACCGGCAACATCAGGTCCAGTACCACCAACGACGGTTTCTCGTGCCTGAAAACGGTCAGGGCTTCCTGCCCGTCGTAGGCCGTCACCACCTGGAAACCAGCCTGCTCCAGATAGGCCTTTACCACCTTGACTATGTTCCGTTCGTCGTCTACAACCAAGACTTTGCCCGTCATCTGACTATCCCTTTCCTGCCCAGGTGAAAGCATAGCTAACCTACTGGCAAAAGTCAAATGTCTGCTGATAACAAAACGAGTCTGACTAGAATGGGTTGGGGAGTGGAGCCGTTCGGCTGAGCCCCGCCCTGAGCCCCGTAGTGAGCCC
>JBHIDP010000321.1:0-2417 GCA_046760185.1 Anaerolineae bacterium | reverse complement strand
CCCGGCGGCCACTGCCAGTATCACATTTGAGGGAAAGTTGTCTGCCATTCCGGGAGCCTCAGAGGGGCATCTCGTAGATGCGATATGTCTTGTAGATGGTGCCCCCCAACCGCTCGATGGCGCGCCGCATCATGACGTTGTTCTCCAAGATCCAGGACATCTCGGCCCGGACATATCCCTTCTCAAAAGCCTTCCTGGCCGTCTCCACGTACAGGAGGGCGTCAACACCCTGCCCCCGGTATTCCTCGATGACCCCCAGAGCAAAGATGCGCAGGGTGTCAATGCGGCGGCGGATTTTCCAGTGCCACACCAGCTTCAACAGAGTCCATAGCTCCGGCTCGCCGGGCCGGGGATAGGCCAGTCTCAGGGGCTGGTTGACGTCGGGCAGAGGGAGGGAGAAGCCGACCGGCCTGCCCTCGATCTCGGCGAAAAAGACCATGTCCTGATCCAGAAACTGCTTGAGGTTGGCGGCGAGGCGGTCTATTTCGGCGTCGGTCAGGGGGACGAAGCCCCAGTTCTTCTCCCAGGCGGAGTTGTAGACCTCCTTGACCCGTGCCACCTCCTCATCGAAGTGGCTGAAGTCAACTTTGCGGATGTGGATCTTCTGCTTCTTTCTCACCATCTCGGCCACCCGCAGCAGCTTGGCCGGGAGCTTGTCGGCGCGGCGTTCGTAGACAGCGGTGTCCAGGGTGTAAGCATAGAGGTCCATGGCCTTGACAAAACCAAAGCGTTCGATGAAGTCAACGTAGTAACGGGGGTTGTAGGTCATGAGCACCACCGGGCTGGAGTCGAAGCCGTCAATCAACAGTCCGCACTCATCGTTGGTGGACATGTTCATCGGCCCGCGGATGACTTCCATCCCACGCCCCCTGACCCAATCCCTGGCTCTGGCCAGCAACTGTTCGGCCACGGCGTAGTCATCCAAAACTTCAAAAAGCCCGAAGAAACCGGCTTTCTCCTCGTGGAATGTGTTGTGGTTGTCGTTGATGATAGCGGCGATGGTGCCCACCGTCTCCCCATTCCGCCGGGCCAGGAAGAGGGCCACCTCCGCGTGCACGAAGAAGGGATTCTTCTGTGGGTCGAGGAAAGCCTTTCGTTCGCTGATCAGCGGGGGGACCCAATAGGGGTCATCTTGGTAGACGCGCCATGGGAATGTGATGAACTCCAGCAGTTCATGCCTGGTCTCAACCTCTTTGAGCTGAAGGTCTGGTTGTAAAACACTCTTTCCTGGCTTCATCTGGAGCCTCCTCCCCCCCTGAAATGATGGTCATGAGATCACGACAGTGGTCTGGGCTACGTCCTTGCCGCCCGAGACCAATCCCAGCCCAGCCCAGCGATAGTCCGGCCACACTCCGGACAGGCGCCGTCGGCCAGGGCGTAACGTGTCAGCCGCAGGCCATAGCGTTGAATGAGCAGCCTGGCACAGTCTGGACAGTAGGTATTCTCGCAGCGGTGGCCCAAAACGTTGCCAAGGTAAACATAGTCCAGACTGGCCTCACGGCCGATGGCCCAGGCTTGCTCCAGGGTGGACAAGGGGGTGGGTGGGGCAGTGAAGCGGTAGGCGGGATAGTAACCGCTGACGTGCCAGGGGGTCTCAGGGCCCAACTCCTCTTTGATCCGCGCCGCAATCCCCTGTAGACATTCCGGGCTGTCGTTGACGCCGGGGATAACCAGGGTGGTGATCTCCAGGTGTACCCCCGCCTCCCTGGCTGCTCGACAGTTGCGCCACACCCTTTCCACGTCAACCCCTTTGCAGAACTTCTTCACCCTTTGGGCGTCCCCTTTGATGTCCACGTTCATGGCATCCAAGCCAGCCTCGATTAACAGCTCCAGGGCCTGGGGGGTCATGTAGCCGTTGGTGACGTAGGTGTTGTACAGCCCCTGTTCCCTGGCAATCTTGAAGACTTCGAGCGACCAATCGAAGGAGAGGGTTGGCTCGTTGAAACTGATGGAGGTACCCCGGCAGGCCCGGCGCAGTGTCTCGGCCACGAAGCGCTCCGGCGGCCAGTAATCTGTGTGAACCAAGCGGGGAGGTGACTTGGAGATGTCCCAGTTCTGACACCAGGGGCAGCCGAAGTTACAGCTCCAACTGCCCGCGGTCAGGGCCCGGCTGCCAGGATAAAAGTGATAGAGCGGTTTCTTCTCGATGGGGTTGGCCGAGAGGGAGGAGACAGCGCCGTAGATGAGGGTGTAGAGCACACCGTTCTCGTTTCGGCGGGTGCGGCACCAGCCCAGTCCCCCCTCGGTGATGCGGCAGCGCCTCTCACAGGCCAGACAGCGCACCCGTCCGTCGGCCGGCTCCTGCAGCAGGGCCTCCCTTATGAAGATCGGCTCCAGACGTTCACTCTTCACATTATTCCGTTTCGCCTGTTTCGTATTTGGCCCATTTCGGAGCAGGTAAGGGCTTTGGCTTCCTT
>JBHIDP010000320.1:0-2418 GCA_046760185.1 Anaerolineae bacterium | reverse complement strand
ATGAGGGACGAGGCAGAGATCAGGGGCCACCGCCGCACCTACATTGGCGCTATGCCCGGGCGCATTATCCAGGCCCTCAAACGGGTGGGGACGAAGAACCCGGTCTTTATGTTGGACGAGGTGGACAAGATCGGCACCGACTGGCGAGGTGACCCATCATCGGCCTTGCTGGAGGTGCTTGACCCGGCCCAGAATAACGCCTTCCGCGATCACTACCTGGACGTGGATTTCGATCTTTCGCAAGTGATGTTTATCACCACGGGCAACCTGCTGGACCCGATCCCTCCCCCTCTGCGGGACCGGATGGAGATATTGACCCTGGACGGCTACACCGAGCATGAGAAGATATTCATCGCTCAGGGGTATCTGGTACCTCGCCAGATTAAGGCCAACAGCCTGCGGGAGGAGGAGATCGAGTTCACCGAAGGGGCCTTGCGCAAGCTTATCCGCGATTACACCAGGGAGGCAGGGGTGCGGAACCTGGAACGGGAGATCGGTCGGGTGTGCCGTAAGATTGCCACCAAGGTTGCTGCTGGAGAGGCCGAGGGAGCGGTGGTAGTGACGGAGGAGAATGTCTCTGATTTTCTGGGCAAACCCAGGTACTACTTTGAGGCCGCTGAGAGGACTGAGACCCCAGGCGTGGCTACGGGCCTGGTCTGGACGCCTGTCGGTGGTGACATCGTTTTCATCGAGGCCACCAAGATGAAGGGTGGCAAGGGCCTGACCATCACCGGGCGGCTGGGTGATGTGATGAAGGAATCGGCCCAGGCGGCCGTGAGCTACGTGCGTTCCAAGGCCAACGAACTGGATATCCCCGAAACCTTCTTCCAGGAGAACGACCTGCATATCCATGTCCCGGAGGGGGCTACCCCCAAAGATGGGCCTTCCGCCGGTGTAACCATCGCCACGGCCCTGGCTTCCCTCCTGACCGGACGCTGTGTGGAGGCTGACGTAGGCATGACCGGGGAGATCACCTTACGGGGGCGGGTGTTGCCCATCGGGGGCATCAAACAGAAGGTACTGGCAGCCCACCGGGCCGGGTTGAAGACGGTTATCATCCCTAAGCGCAACGAGGTGGATTTAGAGGACTTGCCAGAGGAGGTGAGAGAAGACCTCAGCTTTATCCTGGTTGATACCGTAGACCAGGTATGGGATGCAGCCTTGTGCATGGACGGTCAGGAAGGTGAAGACCAGCGCTCAGATCTCTGATTTGCTCCTCTTTCTAGTCTGCCTCGTCCTTTTGTTGACCCTCTTTCCCTCAGTTGCCCATGCCGCTCCACCAGCCGACCAGCCGGTGGTCCATACTGTTAAATGGGGCGAGACACTCTATAGTATCGCCCTGCGTTACGGCACGACAGTGCGGGCCATCGTGGCCGCCAATCACCTTCGCAGTGCTCACTGGATCTACGCCGGGCAGAGGCTGGTGATCCCGGTGAAAGGGAGTGAGAGGGCTGTGGGGACTGCGGGGGAGGATTCATGGTACAGGGTGCGTCGGGGCGATACCCTCTACTCCATAGCCTGGCGGCACGGTACCACAGTTCAAGCCATCGCCCAGGCCAACAACGTGCGAAACCTCTCCCTCATCTACGTTGGACAGCGGCTGCACATTCCCAAAGGGAACAGTGGTCCTACGCCAACGGTCGCAAAGGAGCAGCAGGGGAAAGGGAGCACGACTGGCCATGACTACATCCATGTCGTCCAGCGGGGAGAGACCCTGGCCCAGATCGCCTGGCGATACGGAACCACCTTCTGGCATATTGCGGCCGCCAACAACCTGCGCAATCCATCCATCATCTACATTGGTCAACGGCTGGTGATCCCCGGCAAGCAGGCATCGGCCCAGGGATCAGTCCAAACTGTTCCCCTCAACATCCGCCTGACCGATGTCCCTCTCTACCGTCAACGGCAGACCCTGACCTGCGAGGAGGCAGCGGCGGCCATGGCTGCCAGGGGTGCCTTCAGCGAGGATCAATTGGTCAGGGTCATGCCGCGCGACGCTAACCCCTTCAAAGGGATCCGTGGTCGGCCCAACGCTCCATGGCTCGGCAGTTTGGAGGACTATGGGGTCTATGCCCAGGGGCTACAGATCGGGCTGGCGCGCTTGGGCTATGCCTCGACCGTCTATCACGGGCAGTCATACGACCAGTTCAAGGCCGGTATCCTGGCCCACCTCCAGGCCGGGCATCCGGTCATCTGGTGGAACACCTGGCGGGATACTTATCAGAGGCCGGTGTTGATCACCATGCCTGACGGTCAGAGGGTGAAGATGGTTCCCTATGAGCACACTGTGGTGCTGGTTGGAGCTACAGACCAGGGATTGATCTACCACGATCCCTACGATGCCACGCTGCGTTCCGTCTCCTGGATTGGCCACAAACGGGTCTCCTCCTACTTTGACAACATGGCCCTGGTCATCCA
>JBHIDP010000319.1:0-2440 GCA_046760185.1 Anaerolineae bacterium | reverse complement strand
GGCCCGGGAGCTGGGCAAGCCCATCGTGGCCATCAAGACCGGACGCTCCGAGGTCGCTAAGAAAATGGTGGTATCGCACACGGCCTCGCTGGCCGGTTCCGACGCTTTGGTGAGTGCTCTGTTCGAGCGCCTGGGTGTGGCTCGAGTCTATTCCCTGGAAGCGCTCATGGAGGCGCTGAAGGTGTTGCACGTTCTTGGCCCGCTGAAGGGCGGACGGATCGGGGCGGCGAGCACCTCGGGCGGTGATCTCACGCTTCTCGCCGACGCCATGGGCCCCAGCCTGACCATGCCCCCGCTGTCCGAAGAAGTGGCGCAGCGCCTGCGCGCCATTGTGCACGAGCGGGTGGTGGCCGCCAATCCGCTCGATTATCAGATGTTCGACTGGGATGACGAAGACCAGATGGCCAGAAAATTCACTGCCTTCTTGTCGGAAGGCTTTGACGTGGCGCTGTGTTTGCTCGATTACCCAAGAGAAGACCGTTGTGACCAGTCAACCTGGGGCGGGGCGGAGAGGGGTTTTGTGCGAGCAGTACAGCAAACTGGCACCAAGGGTGCGGTGCTGGCCACCTTTGCGGATACGATTTCCGAGTCGGTGGCGGAGAGGTTGATGAAACAGGGCGTGGCTATGTTGGCCGGCATTGATGACGGGCTGGCGGGCATTCAGGCGGCAGTTGATGTAGGTGCTGCCTGGAGCCGGCCTGCCAGCCCGCCGTTGCTCGCAGGCTTCGGTCAGCGGCGGGATGTCCGCACCAAGGTGTTGGACGAGGCCGAATCCAAGGCCCTTCTCGCGCGGTGGGGTGTGCCGGTCCCTGCGTCGCGAGTCGTTCGCCACCCCGAGGAGGCAGCAACGGCGGCCGAGGCGTTGGGCTATCCGGTCGTCGTCAAGGCATTGGGCGTCACGCACAAGACCGAAGTTGGAGGCGTCAGAGCTGGCCTCGGCTGCGCAGAAGAGGTCTCAGCGGCGGTTGCGGAGATGGCGAGCCTTGCCGAGTCCTATCTGGTCGAGAAAATGATCGTCAGTGCCGTGGCAGAGCTCATCGTTGGCGTGGCCCGTGATGAGCAATTCGGCCCGTATCTCTTGGTCGGAGGGGGTGGAATCCTGGTCGAGCTGATGAAAGACAGCGAGTCACTCCTGCTACCGGTCACCAGAGAGGAGGTTTTGCGTGCCTTGGATCGGCTTAAGTGTGCCCCTCTCTTTAGTGGCTTTAGGGGGGCTCCACCTGCCGATCTGAAGGCCGCTGTTGATGTCATCATGGCGGTTGCGGCCATGGTAGAGAATGACCCATCGTCCATTGTCGAACTCGATATCAACCCCCTACTGCTCCTGGCTGAAGGTCAAGGGGTAGTTGCGGCTGATGCGCTGATCATTGTGGAGAGGAGTTAAACGCATGAAATTCAGAAGGCGGATCGAGAAAACCATCATCGAGAAGGCGAAAGAGTTAGGGGCTTCGGTGGTAGGAATCGCAAGCATAGAAGACTTGAAGGCTGCGCCCTCCCCTGAGGCCTATGCCCAATCTCCTTTCTACGAATTATACGATCACGATTCGCCGAACTACTTCAAGTTTGAGGGCGTGAAGTGGCGCGAAGAGTTCAAGTCAGTACTGGTGTGGGGGCTTGTCCATCCACCATCCGAGCCCGTGCTCGATTGGTGGAGCATGAAGGTCAAGGGCTTTACCCCTGGCAACCGGGTGCTGAGGATGCAATCGAGAAAGCTCCGCATCTGGATGGAGGAGGAGTTTGGATTCAAGGCCTTTTCGCTGCCATACCAGGTCGAGTTTGGGGGGATTTTCCTCAAAGACGGCGCCGTTCTGGCTGGCCTGGGAGTGATTGGCAAGAACAACCTCGTTATCACGCCAGAGTTTGGGCCACGTGTCCGCCTTCGGGGGCTCTTTATGGAGCCTGAGCTTGAGCCGACCGGTCCGATGACCGGCTTCGACCCTTGCGATGGCTGCGAGATGCCCTGCCATCGGGCCTGTCCGAGAGGGGCGTTCCGAAGCGGGGCCTTCGAGAGGGCCTTTTGTAAGGAGGAGAACGACTATCGTGAGGCCCATGCGGAAATGCTCGATGGTTCGATCATGGGGATAGAAGAACCCAGCATGGTCACGAAACCCTGCCGGTACTGCGAGCTAGCGTGTCCTATCGGGCAGGAAGGTTCCCCTTGATCTGGAAATAGGCAGAAATGAGGACAGGGAGACCAGTAGTACCATCCCGCAGAACAGCAAAAGAGAAAGGAGGAGGGCCTATGTAGCATAGCAACCTGGGGTTACTGCTGTCGAGTTTCACTTTCAGTTCAAACCAAAAAGGAGGAACAAAAAATGAATAGCAAGTGTAGTGTGATTTGGAAGCTCATGTTGCTGGTGACCATCATAGTTGTGATGGCAGCAGGCTGCGCCGCGCCTACTCCTGAGGTGGTCGAGAAGGAAGTGATCGTCGAGAAAGA
>JBHIDP010000318.1:0-2473 GCA_046760185.1 Anaerolineae bacterium | reverse complement strand
CGGGGGCTCCCATGCCCCCACTGGGCGGGCGTGGGAGCCAGCCCAGCTAGTTTTCAGATAGGTACTAAATGAAAAAGGAGCAATCAGAGATGCTAACAAGTGAGGATGTGAAGAAGGCGGCCCTGGAGATGGGCGCTGACCTGGTTGGACTGGCGTCTGCCAGCGAGCTGAACGAGAACCCCCCGGATGCTGAATGGCCACAGATACCTTCGAAGCTGTGGCCGGAGTGTCGCACCGTCATCTGTCTGGCCAAACGGATGCCCTGGGGTGCCTACCGCTCTGGCGATGCTGTCGTCACCCGCTACACGCCCCAACTGGTCATGAACAGACTGGAATCCCTGGCCCTCGATCTGTGCTACTTCCTGGAAGAGCAGGGGAATCATGCCGCTCCCACACCCCTGGCCTATACCGATACCGCTTTGAAACGGGGTACCTACGGTTCCCTCTCCCTGCGGCACGTCGCGGTAGAAGCAGGCTTGGGAACTTTAGGGTTGAACATGATGCTGATCACCCCCCAATATGGTCCCCGGGTCTATCTGACCGCCGTGCTCACCGATGCCGATCTATCGGCTGATGGTCGTCTCTCACAACAGTTGTGTCTCGGCCCCTCCTGCGGACGCTGCCTCCTGGCCTGTCCTCCAGACGCCGTGCGTCACTGGGGTTTGGACAAACGGCGCTGTTCCACCCGGGCTCAAGCCTATGGTCTGAGCCAACTCTTCACCCATCTGAACAGGTTCTTAGAGGCCAAGACGAGGGAAGAGAAATGGGAGTTGGTTCGCAGCGCCGATAGCATCAACTTCTGGCAGGCAACGCTCGGAGCGGTGGGGGCCTACGGAGCCTGTCCCCGCTGTCTGGAGGTCTGTCCGGTGGGGGAAGACTACAAGCACCATTTGAGAGAGCAATATCGGGAAATTCCTGAGGCCACGGAGGAGAAGAGGGCGCGTCTAGCGGAAATGCTCCTGGCCGAAGACCGGGGTCAGGAGATACCGGGAGCGGTCATCTCCAGGCGTTGGATAAGTGGATAGAGGGCAAACGCAAAAATCCGCCCTTTCCAGAGCGGACTCCTGCTCAAATTCCAAAAAGCGTTCGTAGTGGCGGCTTCAGCCGCTTCAGAGCGACTAATATCGCCACTACCAGCGATTCTTCTTAAGTTCCCTGCCTGGTGGCGGCGACCGGATTCGAACCAGTAACCAAGGGCTTATGAGTCCCCTGCTCTACCATTGAGCTACGCCGCCGTTTTGGCTGATAGCTTATAGCTAATGGCAGATAGCCATTAGCCGCTTCTCGGACATGAGCTATCTGCCATTGGCCATCGGCTATGAGGTAGCGGGGACAGGATTCGAACCTGTGACCTTCGGGTTATGAGCCCGACGAGCTTCCTCTGCTCCACCCCGCATCACACAATTCTATTATACTACACACCTCGCGTACGGTCAAATTCTAGCGGGTGCTTAGAAGCTGCCGGGTGAATTGTCAAAGAACAGCCGCCACCACTTCTGCCAGTGGGGCTCCTCCTGCACCCTGCTAGCCGTTTCCTCTGCCGATCTGTCATCTTCCACCGCTGAATCCACCTCAGCCAACGACCTGGGAACAATGACCACGCGGACCTCATCCGGCCAGCCCATCTTCAGCTCTCGGCGAGCCACCAACTCCCTATATTCCGGGCTCTGTACCCACTCTGCTTGCCTGGCCAGACGTTCACTTTCAGCCTGCTCGGCCTGCACCCGCCCCCCCAGCTCCGCTGCTTCGCGATAGAGGTGATACCAGGCCACGGCCTTGTTGCTGAAATCGGCCAGGACGAAGATAAGCAAAGCGGCCATGACGACGGTTATAAATTGAGTCCAGCTTATGCCACTGCCACCCCGTCCTCGTTTGTTGGTCATGTTGATCCCTCGCTTTCTTCCCCCACCGCATCAGCCAAGCGCTCTACAACCCCCTCCTGACGCCCCGTCATGCCTGCACGCTTATCCCAGGCTAGTTTCCCCCCACCAAAAGGAGTCCATCTTGTTGACAATGCCGAGACACAACCTGTTCAATGGCCGCCAGTCAGGCCCTTCAGCAATCGGGCCCGCAGCCCGATCAAAGTGAGCCCCACTACTTCTCTGCGGGCTTCGTCGTAGCGTAGAATGACCCCCTCACCGATGTCCACACCCACAGCCGGCTGAGGTTCTCCAAGGGAGAGATAGAGGACATCTGCCTCTTCGTCGTAGTCCCAGGTGATAGTCGTCGGTTTTTCCAAAATTCTTATCGCTTCCATATCGTTACCCTCCTGGCCGATGGCCGACGGGTCAGATAAGCTGTCAGGATGAATCCATCTTCTGAGCTGACTTCCCGATACACCACCACCAAAAATTTCTGGTCAACGGTGTTTCAGGATAAAAACGAACAGCAAGTAATTCACCAAAGTCCCCTTGTTGAATCATATCGGGTTCTGCCACTGTTTCCAAGACCCGCTCGCATTGGTTATTCATTT
>JBHIDP010000317.1:0-2514 GCA_046760185.1 Anaerolineae bacterium | reverse complement strand
CTAGCCCAATGGGTGCTCTTCGAGAGAAGAAAATAGTAGTCACGCTTGTCTCCTCCACAATATTGGGCGCTTTGCTGGTGGGAAATTGGATTTTCAACGGGGCCATAGGCTGGATCTGGCTGAGCCAGCCGCTGTTTGAACAGCCTACGCCGGAGATTCTCGGCACAGAAGAAGTTGGACAGTCCTTCACGGCTGATTGTCAGAATCTATATCGGGTTGATCTCCTGTTTGCCACATTTCAACGACAGAATACTGCGAAGGTAGCCTTTCACCTGCAAACCGATGGCTGGGGCAATCAAGATCTGGTGACGATCAATGTCAATGCCTCTCACCTGGATGACAAGACCTACTATGCCTTTCGTTTTCCTCCCCTCAAGGATTCTGCGGGCAAGAGGTTCCTTTTCTACGTTGAGTCTCCGCAGGCAAAACCGGGAAATGCGATAGGTATCTGGTATCAGCCTGCTGATGTTTATGAGGAGGGCACAGCCTATATCAACGGCTCAGCCATTGAAGGAGACCTGGCCTTCCGGGTGTACTGTAAGAGAGGCGTGTTGGAAACCCTGGAGACAATCCTCGAGCGAATGGCGCAGAAGAAGACACTCTTCTGGGGCAACAAATGGTTTTATGTGGTGGTCTTCTCCCTCTACCTTATACTATTTGGTGCTCTAGTCTATGCCATCTCCCAACTGCCCCGGTGATTGACTGCCCGCAGGGCTAGAAGTGTGGTTCTGGTGAAGAAATCGGTCCTGTGGAGGGATTATCTCTACCGCGTCTGAAAGGATGCGGCTTGTGGAGAAACGTGGCCTGAAGACCCCCATTCTTCTAAAGCTGACTTTTACCCACATTTCTGAGGCCCACGCCGTGAGGCGTGTGGAGCGTCACAGCCTACCCAGGTGACTATTCCCTAGGCAAGCTGTGACGATTCCCATCGGCTTACGCCGAGGGCCTCACGTGGGTTTTACTGAGATGTGGATAAAACACTGTCTTCTAAAGTGGGGTGAGTACTCAAGAAAGGGGACTGTCTCTTGACCAGGGTTCTCATCGTGAGCAGCGACCGTGTGGGACGACGGATGGCCGGGCCTGCCGTACGCTGCTGGGGATTGGCAAAAGCGCTTTCAAAGACCAACGATGTCCTCTTAGCCGTACCCAACAAGACCGATGTTAAAAGTTCGGCATTCGGTCTGGAGAGATACGATGATAGATCATTAGGAGAGCTTGCTTATCAAAACGAGGTGTTAATATTACAGGGGAAAATCCTGGCTTCGTGTCCATTCTTGGCGGAGGCGGATAGATTCCTGGTGATTGACCTTTATGATCCCTTCCCTTTGGAAGTTCTGGCTCAGGTATGGGGGGAGCGGGGCGATCTGCAAGAGCTTGCCTTTCAACGAAACATGGCTCCTCTGGTCAAACAACTACAGGTGGGGGATTTCTTCATCTGTGCCAGCGAGAAACAGCGCGATTTCTGGTTGGGTATGCTCATCGCCCTGGGCCGGGTGAACCCCCTGACCTATGGTTCTGATGAGAGTTTGCGGAGCTTGATTGATGTGGTCCCTTTTGGTGTGGAAGATTCGCCACCAACTCATAGCGAAAATGTGGTGAAAGGAGTGATGAAGGGCATTGCTCCCACGGATAGGCTAATATTGTGGGGTGGCGGCATATACGACTGGTTTGACCCCATTACTCTGATCAGGAGTATGCGCATGGTTGTTGACACGCAGCCGAACGCCCGGCTGCTTTTCATGGGTATGCGGCATCCAAACCCCGAGGTAGTGCAATCCCGAAAAGCTGCCGCCGCTATACAACTGAGCAAAGAATTAAAACTATACGGCAGTAATGTTTTTTTCAACCACGGCTGGGTTCCCTACGACGAGCGGCAGAACTACCTGCTTGAAGCTGACATCGGTGTCAGCTTCCATCTGGACAACCTTGAAACGCGGTTGTCATTCAGAACTCGCATTCTGGACTATATTTGGGCCGGCCTCCCAATCGTGGCTACCAGGGGGGATCTGATGGCCGAGCTGATTGAGAGGCATGATTTGGGAAGGACGGTGGCCGTACAGGATGTGGAGGGGTTGGTTGAAGCTTTGCTGGAGTTGCTGTCCTTGCCGGACCTGCGGCAGAGATACCGGAGCAAATTCCAGAAGGTGGCCAGGCAGTTTGCCTGGAGCAGGGTCATAGAACCGTTGGCAAATTACTGTCGTGAGCCGAAGAGGGCGGCGGACAGACAGAAGGGAGACATCTCCATAGCAACCAACGAGCTGTGGCGAACGACTGACATAGCATCGCTGCCCTACCCACGCGGCTCCCTGCTCAGCAAGGCCTGGTACAGCCTTCGATATGAAGGACCTGGCCTCTTCCTTCGACGCTTGAAGTCCTATCTGCGGTGGGTCTTGTCTGGCCGTATTCAGTGATTGACTGCTCACCAGGCCATCCGCTGGGAACCACCTTATAGATGTTCAGATAATATTTCGGGTAGGGGCACCCCTTGCGGGTGCCCTGGGCAGGCTTCGCCGT
>JBHIDP010000316.1:0-2526 GCA_046760185.1 Anaerolineae bacterium | reverse complement strand
AGTTCATCCAACTGTACTCCGATGACATGCTGGCTGAGCTGCAGGAGAAGTTCATCGCCCGGCAGATTGCCCCTGACATTGCCGACCAATATGTGGCCGACCTGGTGCGACTGGGCGAGTACGTCGCGGTCGCGCCCGAGGATGTCAGGCCCGTCATCGCCGCCGATCCAGATGATGACCTTGTCCTGGCCTGCGCTATTGCAGGTGGTGCGACCCACATCGTCACCTACGATCCCCATTTCCACATCCTTGGCGGGACATACCAGGGTATCCCGGTCCTCGACGGTTTGCACTTCCTCTATGTGGTGCGGGGCGACAAGCCACCTGAAGGGGAGAGATTCTGAGGCGCGTAGAAAACAAAAGAAGCGAGCTGCGCCGAGGGGCCTGCTCCAGGTTGAGAGGTCACGAGACCTCCCCGCCCGCGTACAGGCAGGCCTCCCACCCTGGGGACGTATCCGCCAGGGCACCGGGCTGGGGGCGTCCCTACGGACGCCCTCCCTCGGCGTCTTACTCTCTCGCTTACAGGGATACTACAGCCCAAAACAGTGCTAAGGTCAACTGCTCAGCAGGGTGTCGAGTCCATTAAGTTCGTACCCCCAAACTGTCCAGAACTACCGTACCCCCTACCAGGGGAACGATAGTTGAACAGGATCACCAGTTGGAAGGGGCGGCACCTCAAGGCCTGTAATGGCAGCTACAGTCAACTCTTTTGTCGGCTGACGACGCAATAAATGACCGTTTTGTGCATTGTGAAAGGTCAGGTGGCGGTCTCTAGGATCAAAACGTACATCAACCGTCTGGCCTGCATAGGCAACGCCAACGTAGTACAGATGAGGTCCGACTGTGACCTGACCTACTTTTGACACTTTATGAGGCCAAGCAAAGCGAGACAAGAATCGATCGACACGCTGCAGATCAAAAAGAGCTAGCTCGGCATCGGGTGAATAAGGACGCAAGGGAACCTTAACTTCAGGATGAACCTCTCGAGGCGGACGGCCCTGGCAGTCACCGGCCTGAGATGGCAGCACCCAGTTGTGCATGAATCGCGCCTCATCGAGAGCCGACTGCAAAGCAGCCAAGTTGGCCAGAGGTTGCGGTTCTTCAATCCAGTCGCAGAGAGTTTGGTGACCTCGTTCGACATGAGCTTGGTCAGTAGCTTGACCTGGGCGAGTGAATTGATGGCTGATGCCCAGACCCACCAGCCACAGGGTGAACAAAGTTGGGAAGTTCTCTTCCGGTGGTTTGCCATAAACACTCTCGCGATCCGTCTGAATAGCCACAGGCAATCCGAACTCGGTGAAAACCCGGCGCAAGTCAGCCTGAATCTCGCGTAAGTCCAGTTTGCGCCACGCTTTCTCGGTCTGCACTGCGTGGGCAAATGATCCCAGGAAGCAGCAAGCCAGAGGTTCACGGACATCTAACACGGTGGCGATAGTGCCATCCGCCAGGCGAACGTTCTCTTTACCATCTATCTCCCATAGTGCGTGGACGTGGGTTGACCGGAGAGGAGGCTTCGGTCGTGGCTTGCGATGTTGGAGCAACTCGGGGCAAGCTTCACGAAAGAAGGCTGCCAGGGCACTCTTTTTCGGTAAACGCACGCCCTCCAAAAGTGGATCTCCCTCCATATCGACCAAGATACGAGTGGCCCCACGCTTGGGATGCAATCGCTTCCAGTAAAGGGCACGCTCAGCGACTATGGGCTCGAAGCGGCTCAGAGCGCCGCTCGCTTGTGACTGCCGTTGTCGGCGTAAGGCATCTCGACCATATTCCCGTCCAAGACGCCACCACTTGCGAGCGCAACTGTAACTACATTGACACTCTCGGGCCAAGTCGATCAGCCGCTCGCCGCTCAGCTTCCCGTCGTAGATGGCCTCGCGTTCTGAAACTGTTAAAGGTCGTCTGTTACCCATTGCTCTCTCCCTTCAAGACACAAAGTCATGTCGGGAGAGATTATACCCCCTCTTGCTTAGGGGGTACGGTAGTTCTGGACAACTAGGGGTACGAACTTAATGGACTTGACAGGCTTCATAGGTGTTAGCAGCCGCCTGAATGAACAACTGTCCAACCAGGTAGCCAACAGCTATAATAGCCACCGCTGTGAAGAAGCCGAACTCTCCAGTTGGATCGACGTAGGCAAGTGGGTTGTTGAAGGCGTAGACGTAGCCGTTGTGAGTCACAGGAAAGAGGGGAAACCCGGCCACCGGATCCCGGCTCACGAAGCGGCCGGTCAGGGGATCGTAGAAGCGCGCCCGGTAGTAATACAGTCCGCTCAGGGGTTCATATGCCCGCCCGGTGAACCGATAAGGGTTAGCCACATTGCCCGTCTGCCCCGAGAGCTCGCCAAAGACATCGTATTGATACGTGGCGACCACGTTCTGGGTCGGGTCTGTCAGGCCGGTGATGCTCCCCATCCCGTCGCGGTGATAGGTATAGGTAATCCCGTCACGCTGCATGGCAATCCAGTTGTCCATCTCCAACCCGGCCGTGTACCGGGCGACGGTGGTGCCAGTGTCATCGGTCTCCAGA
>JBHIDP010000315.1:0-2534 GCA_046760185.1 Anaerolineae bacterium | reverse complement strand
GGCCTGTCCTGAGCGCAGTCGAAGGGGAGCAGCCTTCTGGGTAAGCTGTGACTCTCCACACGCCTCACGGCGTGGGCCTCGGAAATGTGGGTAAAAGTCAGTCCCTACTACCGGGGTTCCAGGTTGTATGTCAGACTGGTGATCTTCCAGGTCCCTTCGATCTTGGTCAATGTCCAGCGATCTCCCGCCGGAGAGGTCTCGACCCCGATGTGGGTGGTGGAGATCACAATCGCTTCATCCCCTTCAATGGTGATTTCCATATCCAGGGGTTCAGCCTCGGGAGGGTTAGAGGGAAAAACCAGGGTTACGTACCGCTCCCTGATGGCTGGCCACCCATTCCACATCAGATCATCATCGGCATTGTTGGGAGTGTGGTTGGCGTCCGTCACCACGCCCTCCTCGGCCCAGATGAATTCAAGGCGATCTATATCTTGCTGTACCACTGCCTCGCTTTCGGCATACAGCAACTGAGCGATAGCCTCCTCATCGGTGGCTGGCACTGGCGTGTCGGTCGGGGCCACCTTGACCTGGGGTGGGGGCGGGGGAGCGGTCCCTATGGGTGTGGCTCCACAGGCCACCAGGCTGGTTAAGGTAACCACCAAGCTCACAATTACCAGGAACTTCATGGGATAGTCACTCCTATTATGTTTGCACTTGCGCTCGCGTCGGAAGAACTCTATATCCCCACCTTAAAAAAGTGTAGCAGAAGGATATGGAGGAAGGGACTTTTTTAATATTACACCACACCCACCTGACTGTCAAATAAGCAACTTTGCCTTCTGGTAGATATTGTGATATAATCCACAAACGCCACAAGGGGCTTCGTTGAACATAATGGAGGGCTTTCTTCATGCTTTCAGATTACACCATCATCGGCGTGTTTGCCATCGTTGCTATCCTCTTTCCCATAGCGGGACTGTTAACAGCCTTCGTCGTCCGTCCTCACAAGCCGAACCCTATCAAGAGATCAACTTACGAATGTGGTTTGGAAACGATAGGCGAGACGTGGGTGCAGTTCAAGGTTCAGTACTACATCTATGCCCTGGTGTTCGTCATCTTCGATATCGAGACCATCTTTCTGTACCCCTGGGCGGTGGTCTACAACAGGTTGGGCCTCTTTGCCCTGGTGGAGATGTTTATCTTCCTGGCCATCCTGGTTGCCGGGTTGATCTACGCCTGGCGCAAGGGTGACCTACGATGGGTCTAGAGGAGCAGTAAGGGATTAGAGGGTTGGTTTCGGAAAACCCGCTTTGAGGCCCGTCCGCGGGCCGTTGACGCCCCCGGGGATGGGTGCTGGGAGCAGTTTTCCGACACCCTCTTAAAGGATTAGGGGAGAAGAAATGAGCATCATTGATATAATCAACAATCCTGTTGCTTTCGTTGGCGACCTATTAAAGAGCGTGCTCGGCGGATTTCTGCCGTCTTGGGCCACAACTCTCATCCTGATGATCCTGGTAGTGTCGGTCATTTTGGGTTTCCTGGTCTTTACCATGCTGTTCATGACCTGGATGGAACGGAAAGTAGTGGGGCGCATCCAGGACCGGCTGGGCCCCAACCGAGTGGGTCCCCTGGGGCTGCTGCAACCGATAGCTGATGCCATCAAGCTGCTGACCAAGGAGGATATAACCCCTGTCGGGGCTGACCGTGTGGTGTATAATCTGGCCCCGATCGTGGTAGTAATACCAGCCTTGATGGTTTTCGCCGTCATCCCCTTTGGGCGGGGGATGATCGCCACTGACCTCAACATCGGGTTCCTCTACATTGTGGCCATCTCCTCAACCTCCACCATCGCCATATTGATGGCCGGCTGGGGGTCCAACAACAAGTATTCTCTGTTGGGGGGCATGCGGGCGGTAGCCCAGTTTGTGAGCTACGAAATCCCGATGGTCCTGGCCGCGGTGGGCGTGATTCTGTTGACCGGTTCCCTCTCGATGGGAGTCATTGTGGATGCCCAGGCATCTTTGCCCTTCATCCTGCTGCAGCCCATCGGGTTCCTGATCTTCCTGATCAGCGGGGTTTCAGAGGTCAACCGCTCACCCTTTGACATCCCCGAGGCCGAGTCAGAGATCGTGGCTGGCTATCATATTGAGTACAGCGGCCTGAAGTTCGCTATGTATTTTCTGGCGGAATTTATCAGCGCTTTCGCCATCTCCGCTATCGCCACTACCCTATTCCTGGGAGGGTGGCAAGGGCCTCTTCTGCCCCCGTGGGCCTGGTTCTTGATCAAAACCTATATCCTCGTTTTCGTCATGATGTGGCTCCGTGGCACTTTGCCCCGCTTGCGGGTGGATCAGTTGATGGGGTTGGCCTGGAAGGTGCTGGTACCTCTGGCCCTGGTCAACATCATGGTCACCGGCTTGGTCAACTCTTTCACCAGAACCCAGGGGTGGTGGGGCATCGGCTGGTCGGGCTCCTTGCTAACCGCCCTGACCTTTTTGGTGGCCAATTTCCTGATGGCTGCGCTCTTTGTCTGGCTCTACAGCTCTCGTCGTCCGGCGATGGCAGGAGGAGCAAGCGCTCAGAGAGCGTGATGG
>JBHIDP010000314.1:0-2592 GCA_046760185.1 Anaerolineae bacterium | reverse complement strand
CTGGGTGTTACCGGCATGAACACCCCTGTCTACTGGGGCATCTACATCACCAACTTCGTCTTCTTCATCGGCATCAGTCACGCTGGCACTCTGATCTCAGCCATCCTGCGGGTGTTTAGGGCGGAGTGGCGCCGACCGATCACCCGGGCGGCAGAGGCCATCACCGTTTTCGCTCTGATTCTCGGCGCTTCCAACATCATCATTGACATCGGAAGGCCCGACCGAGCCCTGAATATGATCATTTACGGGCGATTCCAGTCGCCACTCCTCTGGGATGTGACCAGCATCACCATCTACCTGACAGCCAGTATCACCTATCTGTACCTGCCCCTGATCCCGGACCTGGCCCTGCTGCGTGACCGGCCCAATCTAGCCCCTTGGCGGAGGTGGCTCTACAGCAAACTGGCCCTTGGTTGGACCGGCAATGAATTACAGAAACACCGTCTGGAACGGGCCATCACCATCATGGCCGTGCTGATCATCCCTATCGCCGTCTCGGTGCACACCGTGGTCTCGTGGGTTTTCGCCATGACCATTCAGCCCATGTGGCACAGCACCATCTTCGGTCCTTACTTCGTGGTTGGAGCCATCTTCTCCGGGATAGCTTCCATCATCATCGTCATGGCCATCATCCGGCGGGTCTTCCACCTGGAGGAATATCTGACTCCAAGACACTTCAATAACCTGGGGCTCTTGCTCTTGGTCATGTCCCTCTTTTGGTTCTACTTTACCTTCTCCGAATACCTGACTGAGTTCTACGGCGGTGAGCCAGCCGGTATGAGCGTTTTCACTGCCAAGCTCCTGGGCGAGTTCTTCCCCCTCTTCTGGACGATGGTCGCCTTCAACTTCGTCATCCCCTTCATCATCCTGGTCAACCCCAGAACCCGGACCATTGCCGGTACGGTGGCTGTCTCTATCCTGGTTAACATCGGGATGTGGTTGGAAAGGTTTACCATCGTGGTGCCCACCCTGACCCGGCCGAGATTGCCCTACGGCTGGGGAATCTACCGGCCCACCTGGGTAGAAATCTCGATTCTGATCGGCTGCTTCGCTCTGTTCGCTTTCCTATACGTGCTCTTCGCCAAAGTGTTTCCTATTATCTCCATCTGGGAGGTACGAGAAGGGAGAGAACGAGAGCGCCTGGCTGTGCCTGAAGGAATAGTGCCAGAAGGGGTCGCCCCGGCCGGTGCGCCAGCCAAAAGCCCTTAGTTATGAAATCACCGAGTATACGACAAATGCATAACACCGCCCTGAGGAGTACGCTATACGAAGCCTTGGCCCAGGCTTTCTACCCGCCGGAGACCGATTCCTTTCCCCAGGTTGTGGATGAACTCTTGAGCGCGGTCCAGCAGGGAGAGACGACATTCACCACCCTGGGTCTGCAACAGGTGATAGCCAGACTCCAGCGGTTACAGTTATCGGCCCCCTGGCCTGATGAGGGAAGCCTTCTCCAGTTGAAGATAGCTTATAACCGCCTCTTCGTTGGCCCGGGCCGTCCGCTGGCCCACCCCTATGAATCGGTCTATGGCAGCCCCCAGGGTCTAAATAAACAGGCGCAATTCATGCCGGATTCAACCCACAAGTTTCTAGCAAAACCGACGTCAAAAACCGAAGTTCTTGCGCCTGTTTATTCAGTCATGGGTGAAGCAGCAGTTCAGTCCCTGCATCTGTATGCCCAGGAAGGGCTCCTCTTTTGCCCCGAACGTAAGGAATTACCTGACCATGTAGCAGTCCAACTGGCATACATGACCCACCTCACTCTACAGGAGGCAGAAGCCCGGCAGAAGGGGATGCTCCTGGAAGCTCAACGGTACTTGCATAAAGAGCAGACTTTCCTGCTAAACCACCTGGGCCGCTGGTTGCCATCATTTTGTGATCGTATCATAACGGCAGATGCACATCCCTTCTATACCACCCTGGCCCAGTTGGCCAGTCGGTACATCGAGTTCGAGATCGAACAAATAGAGAGCTGGCTCTCCCCTGAAAAGGAGAAAGCACCCTCCGGGCCATCAACCCTACCGCTCAAGGGGTGGGTTAACCTGCACCGACAGCTTTGCACACTGTGTGGCACCTGTGCCGATGTCTGCTCCCCAAAGGCTCTTCACCTGCACCTGGAGGATAACCTTGTCAGTCTCACCTTCGATCCTCTTGATTGCAACGGCTGTCAGGTTTGCCAGCGATTCTGCCCTGAGGGGGCTATCACCCTTGAGAGGTGCCACCCCTCGTCCAGCCCTCTCCCCAACCAGCGGCAGACGTTGATGCACTCGCCGTCAGTGATCTGTCCCGCTTGCAGCCGCCCCCATGTAGCCGAGGTGTGGCTTCAGCGCATCCTGGAACGAGTCCAGAGGGAGGATGGATCATTTGCTCACCGACTGAGGCTCTGTCCAGAGTGTAAGGCCTGGTCAAACTCCACTGGTCTCAAGATGACCATCTCGCAGCCGATCAACAATTACGGAGTATGACGACAATGAAGAGAATTCTGCTTATCGCTCTGACGGTGACTGTCCTGTACCTTCTATCCTTTAGCGCCGTCTCTTCCCAGGAGCCGACCTATGTCGGTTCCGATAAGTGTGCCCAGTGCCACGCCGCCAA
>JBHIDP010000313.1:0-2609 GCA_046760185.1 Anaerolineae bacterium | reverse complement strand
TGAGGGGTACGATCCCCCTTTCTCTCCCTGCTTTTAGGCGAGGAGCAACCCCAAATCTGCGCCGCCACGATCCAGGTGGTTGCCACACCAGGCCAATAGGCGGCTCACATTGATGGCCGACTTCGGACGCTTGTAGCCCCGCATGGTGCGGTACCGCTCCTTGATCCACCACCCAATGCCGCGCTCGGTGTGGTTATTGGTGCCATCAATGGTCTCCCCTTGCGGCCCTTTCCAGGTACGGTAACGGGTGAGCCGCCGCCACAGGTTCCAGCGGTCCAGAAAGAGCATGCGCATGCGATAGGCCACGCTGGCCTGTTCCCCCTTCTTGGGGGGTGCGGCCCCTTGATACCGGGCATGCAGCGTTCCCAATTTCCCCTCATCCTCTGGACGACGCAACCGGATAAGCTCCCCCAGCCGTTTCAGATCCGCCACCGCCTGTTCCGATGACACCCCAATGGCGGCCAGCGAACCGTCCACATCTTCCGCCGCCAGCGGCTGCAGGGTCGCGATCAGCGCCTCGGTGTTGCGCTTCACATGGCTCTTGCACACCTGCTGCTCCAGCCCCAGCTCATCCGCCACCTGTTTGAAGGCATCCGCATCATCGCTGATCAAGATCTGGGCTCCCACTGCTTCGGCAATGGGCTCCATCCAGGCTTTCAACGTCTCCGCATCCTCCCCCGATAGACCATCCACCGTCAACACCAGACCTTCCACATCGTCCACCGTCAGCCCAAGGGGCAACCATTCCCCCTGGCATTTCACACTCGTCACATCACCCCCCAAAGCCGGCGTCCGCACCCCTTGAAACACCTGCTCCCGCTTCAGCCCCGGCACCCGCTCCGCCGCCTCCTGGACCGCGTCATATACCCGACTCTTGCACAGGTAAACCCCCAAGGCCTCCAACACCAGCGAGACCGCCCCATAGCTGAGCCCCAATAAATACAGCATCACCGCCAAACCCTTGACGCGCAAAGAGGTCTGGGCGCGGGTCACCCCCCGAGGATACACGCGAAAGGTGCGCCGACACTTCAAACACTCATACCGATGAGCGGTCACTCGGTCATACTCCGTGTCCCGCAAGGGCTTTCCCACGGCCTGATGGAAGCGAAAGCAGGTGCCATCGCACCCCTCATAGGGACAGGTATCCGGTGGCTCGATCTCCGTTGGTTCTACGCGGGGAAGGATCAGGTGCAAACGCATCGCTCAGGGCCTCCTTTTGTGGTCTGCCTCAATTCTACACCCAATCTTACCAGCTGTCGAACAGTCACACTTGACACGCCCTATTGACAAGCGCTTCCTCTTGTGGTAGAATGTCCCCACCTACGGCGGCCGGCCGTGCCTCCCACGGTTCGCCGCCTTTTCCTTGGAGGAGCCCGTATGACGCCAGGTGCGAATCGCATCGAACTGGGCGGCCTGGACGACGAGCTTCTGGAGCGGGCCCGTGCTCAAGGTTACCTGACCATCGACGACCTGCTTGCCGTCGTGCCAGAGCCCGAGAATCACCTGTTGCAGATCGAAGCTTTCCTCGAGCGTGAGGGCATCGAGCTGCGAGACGATGCCACCGGGGACGGAGGTGGCGCAACAGACTTCGAAAACGTGATCCCCCCTCTCGACCTGAGAGACATCGACGGCGATGACACCGTCAGCCTATACCTGCGTGAGGTCTGCACCATCCCCCTGCTCACCGCCGAGGAGGAAGTGGAACTGAGCCGACGACTGGAGCGCGGACGGCTCGCCCAGATCACACTGGCAAAGAATCGCAGCATGAGTGCCGCGGAGCGTGAGCGTCTGGAGTGGGAAGTCCGCGACGGCGATGCGGCACGCAAACAACTGATCCAGGCCAACTCGCGGCTGGTGATCAGCCTGGCCAAGAGATACATTGGCCGGGGGGTCCCCTTCCTGGACCTCATCCAGGAAGGCAACATGGGGCTGATGAGGGCTGTGGAGAAATTCGATTACCGCCGCGGCTACAAGTTCAGCACCTATGCCACCTGGTGGATTCGCCAGTCCATCGTCCGAGCCATCGCCGACCAGGGGCGCACGATTCGTGTGCCGGTTCACATGAGTGATCGCATTCGCCGACTTTACAGCGCTGTCCGGCGTCTGGAGCAGGAACTGGGGCGTCAGCCCACTCCCGAGGAAATTGCCCAGGAGATGGGACTTCCCAGCAGGAAGGTCATCTGGATGCTGCACATCTCCCAACACCCCTTGTCTCTGGAGAATCCTGTAGACGAGGAAAAGGACACCGAACTCGGGGATCTCATCGAGGATCAGACCATACCTGCCCCCGGGGACATGGCCTTGCAGCACCTGCTGCGGGAGGAGATAGAGAAAGTCCTGACAGCCCTCACCCCTCGTGAGGCGCGCGTTCTGGAGCTGCGCTTTGGCCTGTCAGGAACCAGAAGTCACACGCTGAAAGAAGTAGGCGAGAAATTCGGCGTCACCCGCGAGCGCATCCGCCAGATCGAAAGCGAAGCTCTCCAACGGCTCCGCCACCCGCAGCGCAGTCGGCGACTGCGGGATTACCTGCGTTGACCTGGCCTGCTCCTTCACGCATGACCGACCATCGGCGGTAGGCGGGATCGCCTGGCCGACGACTCCCCCACTTT
>JBHIDP010000312.1:0-2613 GCA_046760185.1 Anaerolineae bacterium | reverse complement strand
ACTGGTATGGCTGGGCTGCTATGAAGGAGTCCTTGCAGAAGATCAAGGATGAAGCGGCCAACATTAGAGCAGAAGCCGCGGCCAAGGCTGCGCAGGAGGCAGCCCAGAAAGAGATCACCGCCCTCAAGAGCCAGCTTGACAAGGCCACAGGTGACCTGGGCAAGCTGGCCACCGAGAATGAGAAGCTGAAGGGTGAGGTGGCTGCGGCAAAGGGGGCCCAAACTGTAGCTCTAGGGGCTGGTGCTATCGGCCTGATCGCCCTGGCCACAGGTGCTATCGCTTTCTTCCGGCAGCGAGGAAGTAGGGTCTAATCGGACGCAGGAACCTTTCGATTCGAAGATCGTTCGATGCCTCCTTCGCTGTCTATCACTTGATGTCTCTATCTACCCCTAAAGCGAACCGTGATCGGCCTACCTGCTGCTGAGGAATGGCAGGTAGGCTGCTTCCTTGCTCTGTATAGGGAAAGGCGCTATGTTGGAATAGCGCCTTTTTTGATTTAAAAATCATTATTTGCATGATACCCAAACCCTGGTTCAGTTGTTATAATTATCACGAAGTTGTTATAACTATCACAAATGCCACTGACTCTGAATTTTCCGAAAAAGCTCTACCAAAAGCGGTTCGATAAGAAAGGGAAAGGAGGGAGGACCATAAGTCGTTGTCTAGAACAGGTGACTTGACGGCTCAGATGTCTTTGGGATTCAGACTAGAAAAGGAGGATGAAAGGTGAAGAAAGTATTGTTCCTTTTGGTGTGCTTGTCGCTCATCGTGGCTGGATTGTTAGCCGCCACAGCCTATGCACAAGGTAGCTCTGCTGCCAGCATGGCCAGGGGTGGCAGGCTCTACGACAAATGGTGGAAGGTGATTGATGCTGAGGCCCCCACGACCGATCATCCCCTGTGGGCTCTGCAGACCACCAACACCAGAAGCGGCTCCGCTACGTGGCGGTGTAAGGAGTGCCACGGTTGGGACTACAAAGGAAAGGACGGTGCCTACGGTTCCGGTTCTCACTACACCGGCTTCGTGGGCGTGTGGGATGCCGCCCAGACCAAGTCGGCTGAGGAACTGGCAGCCATCTTGAAGGGTTCCACCAATGCCGACCATGATTTCTCCTCCGTGCTCGACGACACTTCGATCACCGACCTGGCGAACTTCCTGAAAGAGGGGCTGGTTGATAATGCCCAGTACATAGATTACAGCACGAAGAAGCCCATAGGCGGTGATGCGAGCCACGGCGAGGAGCTGTTCAGCGGTCTCTGCGCTGCGTGTCATGGCGATGATGGGACCGAGATAAACTTCAAGACGCCGGAAGAGCCTGAATACGTGGGAACGGTAGCCAGTGGGAACCCCTGGGAGTTTCTCCACAAGGTCAGGGCTGGCCAGCCCGGGACTGCTATGCCGGCGGCGATTGAGGGTGACTGGAGCATGCAGGATGTCGTGGACGTCCTGGCCTATGCTCAGTCCCTGCCAACGGGAGCTCCCGAGGCTCTACCGGTAACTGGTGGCGCAGTGGCCGGGTCCGTCGTCTACATGGTCGGTCTTGGCCTGGCTGGGTTAGCCATTCTGACCAGCGGAGTGCTGCTCAGGCTGCGGCGCTAACCGCACGACGGGCCTACAAAGACCAGGCCTCTAACCAATAGAAGGACGACATATGTCCCCTCGGGGTGGGCCTGCGACCCTGGCAGTGATAATCGTCGTCGCTATGCCCTCACCAGAGTTTATGTGATGATAATCGGGTGGGACATAAAGAAAGGCGCTATTCCAAAATAGCGCCTTTTTTGTTGGAATATCATTGTTTGCATGATACCCAAACCCTGGTTCATTTGTTACAATTATCACTAGATGCCAGTGGTCAGGAACCCAACCACCGTCCAACAAAGAAGTGGTTCCAAAGCATGGGCGTGGCTGGTGAGAAATGAGAGAGCGCCGCGTTTTCTTGATATGCACTCATCCCCTGCTCTGCGAAGCGGTTCAACTTATCCTCGAGCGGGAAGGAATCGAGTTGATTGGTACGGAGACCGATCAGCAAAAGGCTCTGAAGAGTATCCAGTCCCTTCAACCTGATGTCATCCTGGTCGAAAGCGAAGGGGACGCACCTGAGCTGATAGAAGCGATATCGCGCCTCATTCAAGAAAAGACAGGGGCCAGGCTGGTCAACCTCAGTCTCAACACCAATGAGATCAGTATCTACCATAGAGAGCACAAAACGGTCACCAAGACCGAAGATTTGATCCAGGCTATCACAGGACCTTGAGCTTGAGGATTGATAATGGGCTGCCAGATTTAACAGGGAGGCCTCCCTCAGACCACCAGTCATGCCAGACCGGAAGGGGACAGATTTTTTGGGGGGCCTCCCCCCTACTGTATGGCCGATCTTGACAGCCAAAACTTGTCGGACAGAAGTAGAGCTGAGATGAAACCCAGGATTTCTTTTGTACTGTTGATCATTATGCTTCCTCTGGCTGCCGCTCTTGCCCTCCCCACCCTAATCAACGCCGGTGAGCCAGGGCTTCCACCACCCGTGGGAGAGAACAACTGCCTGGAGTGCCACAGAGCCCTGGGGGGAAGACAGGCAGAGGTGGCTGAGGAGTGGCAGGGAAGCATCCACGCCGC
>JBHIDP010000311.1:0-2630 GCA_046760185.1 Anaerolineae bacterium | reverse complement strand
AAAGTTGCTGGTAGTGGCGACATCAGTCGCTCTGAAGCGGCTGAAGCCGCCACTACGAACACTAAAGCCGCCACTATGAACACTGCTAATTCCTAGTAACTTACTAGGAATTATACACCGATATTGGTTTCCTGTCAAGCACCTATGGCGCCCGTCGCCGTTCCTGCCATTTGCCAAGCGAGGTGAAATGTGTTATAATTATGCCAAGTCTGGGAAGAATTGTTAGGATAGGGAGGAGTGAGGCACACGTGGCGTTAAAGAAGAGTGAGAAGGAGTCAATCATCAAGGATTACCACATCCATCCCACTGACACAGGCTCACCTGAGGTGCAGATCGCTTTGTTGAGCACCCGCATCAACCAGTTGATCGAGCACCTGAAGATACACAAGCATGACGAACACTCGCGACGAGGGCTTTTGAAACTTGTTGGGCAACGCAGACGACACCTGGCTTACCTGAGCAAGAAGGATGCCAAGCGCTACAAGGAGATTGTAGCACGACTTGGCCTCAGAAAATAGATCGGTTGCTCCACTCGATAGAGATTTGCGCCACTGCTGGATAGCGTTCGCTAAGCTGTCTATTGGGTTTGCTTGTTGGGGGAGTATCAGGAGGTTTCGGCATTAGAGTATAGCGAGGTCGAAGACCGTTGGATAACCATCGGTGTTGACAGCACCGGTGTTTTACGAGTAGTTGTACATACTTTCGAGCAAATCGGCGAGAGTTTGTGCGAAATCCGTATCATCTCAGCACGCAAAGCAACAAGGAGAGAGGCAAGGCAATATAGAGAGAGAAGCATATGAAAGCGGAATACGACTTTTCCCAAGGCGAACGTGGCAAATTCTATAATCCCGACGCCGAGTTTAGTTTCCCGGTTTACCTTGAGCCAGACGTTGATGACTTTATGAACAAACTTGCAGATGAGAAAGGCATCAATGTTCAACAGTTAGTAAACGAATGGCTTAGGGTGAATATTAAGTTGGTCCAGAGTGTACAGCAGCCGACTTGAACTGGGGCCAGTCGGTGTCTGGGTTGGGTGTGGGCTGGCATGTCCGTCGAGGAAATTCTCGCTGATTGGGATTACGCAATCGCCTGATCCGCCAAAACTGTATCAGCCGTTGGCGAACAGGCTTACTACGATCTCAAATCTGTTGTAGTTCCGGGTCGGTTTAGGAGGTTTAGGAATTGGAGAGTGAGCCATAGAAGTGCGCTATGACTCAGTCTCCAGTCCCTGACCTCCAATGCCGACCCTAAACCCTGGTACTGAGTTGTGAGCAGCGGGGTGCAGCTTCAAAATCCACCTCGGTGTTCCAACTCCGTACCTACATCAGTACATTTGGAGGATAAGGATACCATGAACAGTAACAATCAAGTATGGACGTACAGCGGCACCATCGGTCAACATGAGATCATCATCGAAACAGGCAAATTGGCTGGTCAGGCCGATGGAGCCGTAACTGTACGCAGCGGTGATACCGTTGTTCTAGTAACGGCCACCAGCTCTAAGGAGCCCCGCGAGGGCACCGATTTTCTTCCCCTCATAGTAGATTATGAGGAGCGGCTCTATGCTGCCGGTAAGATACCTGGCAGTTTCTTCCGCCGTGAGGGTCGCCCTAGTGAATCTGCCATCCTCCTCTGCCGCCTCGCAGATCGTCCCCTGCGCCCCCTATTCCCCGACGGGTATCGTAACGAAGTGCAGATCATCATCACCGCCCTCTCCGCCGACCAGGAGAATCCCCCTGATATTCTGGGGATCATCGGCGCTTCGGCCGCTTTGACCATCTCAGACATTCCCTTCGATGGGCCGGTGGGCGCCGTTAGGGTAAGCCTGGACGAGAATGGAGGGTTCGTCTTCAATCCCACTATCTCCGAGACCGACAGGAGTGTCCTTGACCTGCGCCTGGCTGGCACATCCGAGGCGATCTCGATGATCGAGGCCAGGGCCAATGAAGTTGATGAGGAGACCATCCTGGCTGCCGTCAGTGCCGGTCATCAGGCTATGCAGGGAATTATCGAGCTGCAGAACCAGATGCGGGCGGAGATCGGTAAGCCGAAGAGAGAATATCGAGCCTTCCTGCCCGCCGCAGAGGTTGAAACTGAGGTGCGTAGTTGGTTAGGCGACAGATTGGCCCAGGTCATGAGCGAGACTCACGACAAAGAAGAACGTGAAGAAGCGTTGGACACCATCCGCAGCGAGGCCATAACCTATTTCAGCGAGCGATTCGAGGAAGCCGATGTCAAGACCGTCTTTCAGGCGGTGTTGAAGGAAACTGCGCGCCGTTCCATATTGGAACACAACCGCCGCCCCGACGGCCGTGATTCGGTAACCATCCGACCTGTCAACTGCGAGGTAGGCCTCTCCCCACGGGCTCATGGTTCCGGCCTGTTCACCAGAGGAGCAACCCAGGTGCTGACCATAGCCACCCTGGGAACGATCAGACAGGAGCAGATGCTGGACGGTCTCAGCCCCCACGAGTCCAAACGGTACCTCCATCACTACAACTTTCCACCCTTCAGCACTGGTGAGACCTGGTTCTTAAGAGGTCCAAAACGGCGTGAGATCGGACATGGAGCTCTGGCTGAGACGGCCCTAAGGCCCATGATCCCACCGGAAGAGGGGTTTCCCTACACCA
>JBHIDP010000310.1:0-2648 GCA_046760185.1 Anaerolineae bacterium | reverse complement strand
TCCATTTTGGACTTCGGACCTGGGACTATCTGACCCTCCGACTTTATTGTACCCCAAAGCAGCCAGGGTCTCCAAACCAGAAGGTGTCCGGTCAGATAGACTTCGGACCTAGGACTTAGGACTAAGGACTATCCAACGAGCAGGGGAGGGATGACGTGAAGCACGATGTCGGCCGAGAAGTGGGAGAACATGGCCGACTCTAACCCCCGCTTCCAGTAGAGATAGCCGAAGATTACCCCGGCCACACTGTTCAAGAGGATGGCACGGGCGATGACGAGGGGGGTGAGCGGCATCAGGACTGCTGTAGCCGGCAGGTGCCCCAGTCCAAATATGACGGCCGTGGCCACGTTCGCCGTCCACATCGCTCCGCCGGTGGGCAATCCTTCCTCCGTCCTCCACAAGCGGGCCAAAAGCCAGGCCAACAGCGACATCAGGAAGAGCCGCATGAAAATCTCTTCGTCAATGCCACCGTAGAAGGAGGCCAGGAACCCCTGCCAGGCCGGTGGTTGAGCGATCTGGGAAAAAGCCTGGGGCAGACGCGGGGCGAAGATCAATAGCTCCAGAGCGGTGACGGCCACGCCGGCAATCACACCCCACAGCACGGAGGGAGTGAGGATGCTCCTGAGACGCGGCCCAACCTGCTCCCCGGCCAACCAGCCCTCGATGATCGGCGCCCCCAGGCCGGTCCTGTTGGCCAGGAGCAGCCCCAACCCTACAGCCACGGCCAGCAGTACGGCGTTCTGTAGCAGTTGGAGGGGCAGGAGGATGGCCAGAGGAATGGGGAGGTTCTCCAGCAGCGGCGCCTGCAGGGTAAGGGTGTAGGGGAGGACGGCTATCACCCCCAAGATTCCCGCCACCAGTAGCAGCCCGAACTCTCGCCAGTTGAAAGCTTTGGTCTTCATCTCCCTAAACTCCTTTCCTGGCAGGCACTGTGACGACACCCCCAAGGGGCGGGAACTACTCCTGGTCCTTCGACCTGTCCTCTCCGCTCCTCTCGTCAAGCGGGACAACGGTCATGCTGTTGGCCAAGGCCGTCAGGCCGCTGATGCCCCCCAGGTTCATGGTGTCCACCGCACTGGAGGGGACGATGATCATGGCCCCCTTCTCTTTCAGCCCCTCGAAGAGCATGTTCATGGCACGCAGGTGCAGGGCGGTGGGGCTGTCGGCATAGGTCTGACCGGCCTCCAGGAAGCTGCGGGCAATCTGCTTCTCTGACTCACCGAGGATGATCCGGGCCTGGCGCTCCCTTTCCGCCTGGGCCTGACGGGACATGGCATCCTCCAACTCCTCAGGGATGACGATGTCCCTGATCTCCACCGACTGGACGGTGATCCCCCACGGCTCGGTCTTGGCGTCAATGATCTCCTGTAGTTCCCGGTCAATCTTCTCCCGGCCAACCAGGATGTCGGCCAGCATCATGGTACCAATGATGTCCCTGAGGGCGGTCTGTGCCGCCCAGGCGATGGCCTCCCTGTAGTTCTCCACCTCCAGAGCTGCTTTCTCCGCATCCCAGACCACCCAGAAGAGGACAGCATCAATGTTGACCGGGACGGTGTCGCGAGTCAGGGTCTTCTCTGCCGCGAAGGGGGTGACGATGACCCGATGGTCAATCCAGGCCGGGATAGTGTCCACGATGGGGATGATCCAGAAGAGCCCCGGTCCCTGAAGGCCTCGGAACTTCCCGAAGCGTAGCACTATCGCCTTCTCCCACTGGTTGGCGATCTTGACGGCGAAGAGGAGATAGAGCCCGACCAATACGCCAACCACTACTACTGAGGCGATGATCCAGTCGGCCACCTCTGCGATAGCCAGAGGAATGACGATCAGGGTGGTCACGGCCAGGACGATTAGAAAGAGGGTGGTGGAGACGGGATTGGCTACCTTGGCTGCCATTTCTGCCCTTCGCCGGTCCTCACTTGTTCTCTTTTTCCTTCTGCTTGATTTGAAAGTGACAGGCATCTTAGCCTCCTTCTCATGTGGAAAATGATTCAAAGTTGTTGCTTCTCTGCAGCAGGTCTAGTTGTTCATCGAAAACTTCACGGATCTCGGACTTCTGATAGCCCAGGCTCAGAGCCTCCAGCAAGACCTCACCTAGCATGGCCCGCAGCCTCTCTCCCCTCATCTCAAGGAGTTGTTTCTCATCAGGCCTCTGAGCAACGTAGCAGCCTCGCCCCTGCTGGGTGGAGATCACTCCCTCACGGTCCAACTCGGTATAGGCCCGCGCTACGGTGTTGAGGTTCACTCCCAGCTCTACCGCCAACTGGCGGATGGTAGGCAACTGTTCGCCAGGCTGCAGGCGTCCCATGGCTACCAGATGCTTGATGCGGTCCATGATCTGTATGTAGATCGGGACGCCGCTCTCCAGGTTGATCTCAATCTCCATCCCTATCCCCCAAAATTATGGCCTTTTCCACTTCGCGTCGAAAAGTCAGAGGGAATAGGGGGGACACCCCCAGTCCCCCGTTTTCCATCTCGTGTGGAAAATTCCCCAAAATTGTACTAATCGAACTACTACAATTATATCAATTTTAAGGCACTTTGTCAAGCTTCGGAACCTTAAAATTCTACTAATTAGCTTAGTACAATTGGAGCAATTTGTTTCGGCCTTCCCGAAGCCAGCGAATGGAATTCTGGCTGAAATTGAAAAG
>JBHIDP010000309.1:0-2656 GCA_046760185.1 Anaerolineae bacterium | reverse complement strand
GCTTGTCGGTCAGGTTCTCAAACATTGTCCCCCTACCAGAAGACTAATCCCTAATCCCTAGATGGCAAAGCCGAAGGGAGCACGCTATCAGAAGTTAGGGGAAGGTCCTCCCTTCAATCCCATCCCCACTCGCCCACTATTGTAGTCTACTTCACAGAATTCGTCAAAGCCACCATTGTCCCCACACAGCAGGTGACAACGCTGCCATACCCCAATGATACAAATATCCAAAGTTATGGTATAATATGCTAAACCTGCAAAGCAGAAGGAGGCAAAAATGTTCGAAGAGTATGAGGACTTTGAGATTCGCATCGGTGAAGGGTATGAGGGGGAATACCCAGTGGAGGTGGACTCGCCGGCCGGGGAGACCAGCGCCACCTTTGTCCTCCCCTTCGACGAGAGGGAACTGGACAACATCCTGGAACGGACCCAGTTCTTCGACACCGACCAGGATTTCCTGAAGGAGGTCGGAGGCAAACTGTACCGTGCCCTCTTCACAGGCTCGGTCCAGGCCCTCTACGCCCAAAGCCTGGGCATGGTGGGAGAGGAGAGGGGACTCCGTCTGCGGCTGCGCCTCGCTCCACCTGAGCTCTCTGTCCTTCCCTGGGAGTTCCTGTACGACCAAGAGAGACAGGAGTTTATCGCCCTCTCCCCCCAGAAGCCCCTCACCCGCTACATCGCCTGTCCGGAACGGATCCTCCCTTTGCAGACCAGGCCTCCACTGCGCATCCTGGTGGTCACCGCCTGCCCCCCTGACCTTCCAGCCCTGGATATTGACAAAGAGAAGAGATTGCTCCAGGAGGCTCTGGGCTCGTTGATCGAGCGGAAGGCAGTCCAGATCGAATTCCTGGAGAAGGCGACCATGTCCCAGGTGGTGGACAAGGTGCGGGAGGGGTACCACGTTCTCCACTTCATCGGGCATGGCATCCTAGAAGAGGAATCGGGCAAGGGGTATCTGATCTTCGAGGATGAGTGGGGAGGGAAGAATCTGATTGACGGCCAGACCCTGGGGAATGTGCTGAAGGGGACCTCGGTCAGGCTGCTCTTCGTCAACGCCTGTGAATCGGCCAAGGTCACCCAGCGGGAGTCCAGTCTGGGGTTGGCCCCGGCCTTGATCGAGGCGGGGATGCCGGCGGTGGTAGCCATGCAGACGGAGATACCGGACGAGACGGCCACCATCCTCTCCCGGGAGTTCTACTCGGCTCTGGTGGACAACTATCCGGTTGACGCTGCCTTGGCCGAGGCGCGGAAGGTGATCTGGAGTGAGTTGGGCACCGACAACATTGACTGGGCCATCCCCGTTCTCTTCATGCGTGCTCCGGACGGACGGATCCTGGATCTGCGTCGTCCCAAGAGCTGGCAGGAGGTGTGGCTGACGCCAGCCCGCCTGGCTGCCGTGGCCTTGGTCGTGGTTGCCTTCATCCTCATCCTGTTCAGCGCCATTCCCGGTGTCAGACAGGTATTGCCTACCCCTGTTCCCACTGCCACCCCCTTGGCCTTCGCCCCGGCCACCGAGGAGGAGAGTCTGATCGTGGTGGCCCAGTTCGCTGGCAAGGGAATTGACGTGACAGAGCGCATCTTCAACCGCCTGCGCGATGACCTGGCGGCGGCCGAGGTGCCCAACACCCGCATCGAGCAGATAGGGGAGGTGGTCAAGACCGCCGAGGAGGCCAAGGCCCTGGGCCAGGTGTACAACGCCACACTGGTCATCTGGGGCCAGTACGATGACATCGGTATCCGTCCCAACTACGGGCTCACCAGGGCAGCGGAGGAGATCAAGCAGTACAAAATTAGCGAGGTGCTCAACCTGCCATCTCAGCCCGACCGCTTTGTCCTGTACATCGCCCAGGGACTACCCCAGGAAATGGCCTACTTCTCAGCCTTCACCCTGGGACAGGTTTATTTCGAGCAGAAGGAATGGGACCAGGCCTTAACCCTCTTCAACCTGGCGTTGCAAAACCGGCCTGGCGGTGAAAAACCACAGGGGCTGGCCGATGTCTATTTCTTCCGCGGTAGAAGCTACCAGGAGCAGTACCAGTGGCCGGAAGCTATAGCCGATTTCAGCCAGGCTATTGAGCTCGACCCTGAACATATCTTTGCCTACAACTCACGCGCTTCCGTCTACCGTGGAGCTATGGGGAGATACGAGGATGCCCTGGCTGACATCACGCGGGCCATCGAACTGGATCCCCAGGAGCCCAAACCTTATGGCCAACGAAGCCTTACCTACCTTGAGCTCTCGAAATATGAAAAGGCGCTGGCCGATGCGAATAAAGCCATCGAGTTGGCCCCTGAGGAGGCTTACCTCTACCTCAATCGAGGTTATATCTACCGCAACATGGGGGAACTGGACAAAGCTTTGGCCGACTACAACAAGGCAGCGGAACTGGGAACTCCGGATGAGAAGTTCTATGCCAGTCGGGGCTCCATCCATGTAGCCTTCAGGGAATTTGATAAAGCAGAAGCCGATTACAAGAACGGGCTTGAACTAGCACCCAATGACACAGATTTGTGGGTCAATATCGGCTGGATGTACTACCTGGAAGGGAAATACCAGGAGAGCATCGAGGCCTCCCAAAGGGCCCTGGAGCTTGATCCCGAAGAATTGTTTGCTCGAGGCAATCTGGCCCTGGCCCTGTTGAGGATCGGAGAGCCT
>JBHIDP010000308.1:0-2666 GCA_046760185.1 Anaerolineae bacterium | reverse complement strand
ATTCCGGCCACTCATTCCGATTTATCTCGGCCACCCATTCCGAAGCAAACCGGCCACCCATTGCGAAGTATCCCGCCACCCCTGGTTTAGAGTGGTAAGCGACGCTGGATAATCAAAGCACCAGCCATTAACCTCTTGGGAAAATTATTAACAGGAGGTGCAAATGGCTACAAGGAGATTATCCATGCGTAAGATCAGAGAAGTACTTAGGTTAAAGTGGAAGAATGGTTATTCCGAACGACAGATTGCCAGAAGTTGCAACATGGCCCGCAGCACAGTAGGAGACTATCTACTCCGTGCTCAAAGAGCGAGGCTTAACTGGCCTCTGCCTCCCGAGTTGGACGACGCTTCTTTGGAAAACCTCCTTTTTCCACCTGTTGATTCCACATCCCCCAAAAGACGTCCAATGCCCTCGATGGAATATATCCACCAGGAGCTCAGACACAAAGGCGTCACGCTTCAGTTGCTCTGGTACGAGTATAAACAGAATAATCCACATGGTTACCAATACAGCCGATTTTGTGATTTATACCGTGAGTGGGCTAAAAAGCTCGATGTTTGCCTCCGCCAGTCATACCGGGCTGGTGAGAAGCTGTTTGTGGATTACGCCGGCCAAAGCATTCCCATCGTTGATCCCAGCACCGGTGAGATCCATGATGCCCAGATCTTTGTGGCGGTCCTTGGGGCCAGCAACTACACCTTCGTAGAGGCCACCGAATCACAGAGCCTCCCCTGCTGGATGGCCTCCCACATCCATGCCTTTGAGTTCTTCGGAGGCGTTGCAGAGATCGTTGTGCCTGATAATACAAAGACCGCGATCACCCATCCTTGCCGCTACGAGCCGGACATAAACCCCACTTACCTGGAGTTGGCCCAGCACTACGGGACCACCGTCATTCCGGCAAGGTCCAAAAAGCCAAAAGACAAGGCCAAGGTGGAGGCCGGCGTGCTTGTAGCAGAGCATTGGATACTGGCCGCCCTGAGAAACCACACCTTCTTCAGCCTGGCAGAGGTGAATCGAGTTATCTCAGAGAAACTGGATATTCTCAACAACCGCAAATTCAAAAAGCTCGACACTACTCGCAGGGCACTATTTGAAAGCCTTGATAAGCCCGCCTTGAAACCCCTTCCCCCTCGGCCCTATGAATTTGCCCAGTGGAAGAAGGCAACCGTCAACATCGATTATCACATCGAGGTCGATGGCCACTATTACAGCGTCCCCTATCAGCTGGTCAGACAACAAGTCGATGTGCGGCTCACTGCCCGTGCCGTGGAGGTCCTACGGAAAAACACACGGGTGGCAAGCCATCGGAGAAGCTACAAAAAGGGGGCCTTCACTACTCTGATGGAACATCGTCCCAAATCCCACCAGAAATACCTGGAGTGGAGCCCCAGCAGGATTATCCACTGGGCCGGGGAAAATGGCCCCCATACCAAGCAACTGGTCACCAAGATCCTTGAGAGCAGGCCCCATCCCGAGCAGGGCTTCCGATCCTGCCTCGGGATCATGCGCCTTGGCAAAAGATACTCCCCCGATCGTCTGGAGAGCGCCTGTCAAAGGGCTATGAAGATCCAGGCCCTCTCTTACAAAAGCGTGGCATCTATCCTCAAAAGCGGACTCGACCGGCAGGCTTTGCCTTGTGATGAAAGACAGACAGAAAAAACCCTCATCCATCCAAACATCCGTGGGCATAACTACTACCGCTAATGGGAGGAAAACCATGCTCAATGAACAGACCATCAACAAACTCTACGCCATGAAGCTTCCCGCTATGGCAGAGGCATTCAAGGAGCAGATGAACAACCCAGCAGTAGAGGAGCTCTCCTTCCAAGAACGCTTCGGCCTTCTGGTTGACCACCAGTGGAGCTGGAGAGAAGACAGACGTATGCAAAGGCTCCTTAAAAACGCCCAACTCAAGCTTAATGCCTGCGTTGAGGACATCGACTACAGAAGCCCCCGGGGCATCGACAGGTCCGTCATCATGAACCTCATCAGTTGTGATTGGATAAGAAAACACCATAATGTTATCATCACAGGAGCAACGGGAGTTGGAAAGACCTTTCTGGCCTGTGCTCTGGCCAACAAGGCCTGTCGTGAAGGCTTCAGTACCTTCTATAGCCGTGCACCCAGGCTCTACTACCAGCTCGCCATCTCTAAGGCAGATGGCAACTACGCAAAACTGATGACCAAGCTGGCTAAAACCCATCTGCTCGTCATAGACGACCTGGGACTTGCTCCTATGACAGATTCCGATAGGAGAAACTTCCTTGAGGTCATCGAAGACAGATATACCATAGGGTCCACGATCGTCACTAGCCAATTGCCATTTGAACACTGGCACGAAAACATCGGCGATCCAACTATCGCTGATGCCATACTCGACCGCCTCGTTCACAAAGCACACAGAATCAATCTGAAAGGAGATTCCATGAGAAAGAAAGACTCAGACTTGACTCAAAGTGATACCTATGAGAAAGAGTAATAAACCAGCGTCGCTTCGCTCCGATGGGGTGGCCGACTTGCCTTGGAATTGGTGGCCGGAATACTCTGGAATGAGTGGCCGAATTGAGTGGAATCGGCACTCTTCACAGGGAAGTTGCGGAATCGCTGCCCTTTTCTTTTTTTGCTTGACATCTGATTATATTTGTGATATATACATATCAGT
>JBHIDP010000307.1:0-2676 GCA_046760185.1 Anaerolineae bacterium | reverse complement strand
GCGGGACGAACTGCGGGACGAAGGGCTCACGACGAAGCCTTCAGGCGGAAAAAACCGGCTGAAGCCTCGACTCCAACTTGTCTTAGCCGCACCCTAATAAAATAGGGCAGGGTGAGGAAGCTTCTGCCTCCGTCCCCTGCCCTGGCAGCGGCATGCGGTCTATGTCGAGTCTTTACCGGTTGCCCATCATGCCACCCATGAAGAAACTGCCGTCCATCATGCCGCCTCTGTGCTCGAACCGCCCTTCTTCGTTCATCATGCCCTCAAAGTCCTCGCCATGGCAGCCACGGCCGTTCTCCATCCACTGGTACATCTCGTCGAAGGCACCCTCCTCGCCATGAATCTCGTTCATGTGCTCAATCATATCCTGGTAGGCATCCTCGCCGTGTACCTCCTCCATGTGCTCGATCATCTCATCGTAGGTGCCTGGACCATGGAACCGTTCCATCATCCCACGCATCCAATCACCCCACGATCCATCGTTCGGTGCAGGGCCTTGGGCCAGAGCCGAGCCAGCAAGAAGTACGACCAGCAGCGACGCCACCAGGGCGGCGCCTACGACTAAAGTTAGCTTTCCATTCATTTCCACATCCTCCTTTTTGGAATTATTGTTTAGAGTAGGCTCTCTAACTTTCTGAGCTCATTGTAGCCTACCCTTGTGAAGAAATTATGAAGAAGATGTGGAGATTTTGTGTGTCTTCTGACCGCACTGCCAGCAGAAGCGATCTCCTTCCCGCAGCCGGGCGCCACACCTGGTGCAGTAGTAGCCTTCTACCTCTTCTCTCCCACCCCCTCCCAAGGCGGCTGGGAGATAGGGAATCCCTCCCCTCCGTGAGCGCAAAATAGAGGCGATAGAAGCAAGCGCGGCCAGCAATGCCAAGGTCGCCAACACGATGGGTAGAAGGGGAATCTGTCCCTTAGGGCCAGGCACGGTGGTACGGGGCTCAGAAACCGGGGTCAGTTGGGCCTTGGGTACAGACGGGTTCGGGTCTGATTTGGTGTAGCTAACATCAAGCTCTATCTTCTCATCCCTGGCCACCCCCTCGAAGCTATAGAGGGCGTAGCGGAAGCCACTGGCGTCTACCGTGGTCTCCCCCGGTTCAGGGAGGACGGTGAAGTTGGAGGCCCTTAGCGGTTGTTGGACCTCTATTTCCAGCAAGTCAACGGGGTACAGAGATTGAAGAGTAAAGGTAAAGCTCTTGTCGGCCTGTCCCTCGATGACATCATGGTAGAACTCCAACTGGAAGGTATCAACAGGCAGAGTATACCTGACCAGTTGGAAATCACCCTCTGTCGTGGCCTCCCAGGGTTGTGAGTAGAGCGTACCATCAGGGGCGATGTAGGCCGCCGCGTGTACCTGGGCCCCAGTCGGGATACGGAAGGTCACCACCTGAGGGAACAGGGAGCCAGCGGCAAACCGGCCGCGGTAGATCACCAACAGGCGAGGGTCATCGTATTCAGGCCAGAGTGAAACCTTCATCTGGGCAATGGTCAGTTCCTGCCCCTGTCGGGCATGAACCTCCATAGGACTGACCAACACAACCCCGAGAGAAAGCACCAATGCCAGGAGTAGCGAGACAATGATCAAACAGTTGTATCTAATGCCCATGGCCACCTTTCCCATCAAGAAACAGTCATCCCTTTCTTGGACAAGCGAACGCCCTTCACCCTCTACGACTTTTCAACCATCTCTCTACCGACTCGGCTCAACGGCGGGTCCTCCTGACCGGAACCATGCATCTTTATACCACTCATCATCACAAAATGCAATCTGCTTACCCTGGCAACGTCTAACAGGCCGTTACAGGGTCAGAGAGCGACCGCCTATGGCCACCCTCTGACCCCGTGCCGGTGGAGAGGATCAGTGGCAGCAGCAATCTTCCTTCTCGGGAGCCGCGTACTTTTCCGGGTCCTTTTCGAAGGCCATTTTGCAGCCGGTTGCGCAGAAGTAATAGGTCTTCCCTTTGTACTCTGCTGTAGCTGCCGCCTCCTTCTCATCCACCTCCATGCCGCAGACTGGATCCTTGGCCATGCTCATCACCTCCTTTTCGCGTGAGATAGCCAATTACAGGACCTGCTTGCACACTGATAGTTACCCTCCCCCAAGGGGAGGGGTTAATCAATAATAGCACATTCCGCTCCCTTTGTCAATTGGCTCACTGCGTAGCTCAATCACATACTGGCAATGATCGTCCCCTTGGGACAGGGCTCGGGGGATGGTGTAGTTAACATCGAGGTCGGGGCTGAGGGCTCGAAATGCCTCGCGGCCCATCGTCACCCCCAGCCTGGTGCAGAAGGGTGAGACCCGGTTGAGGGGCTCGGCCAGGGGACAATGGTGGATGCTTTTGACAGCTCGGACCGATGTCACCTCCACCCATTTCCCTTCGACGCCAATGGCCCTGTCGGCCAGGTCAACGATCGCCATCAGCCCGCTGAGGTCAGGCCGTAAGCCGCGTCGCCCGAGAAAGGGGCGAGCCAGGCGGATGACCAGCCGAGCCAACAGAGCGGTCATTCCATCCCAGGCGCGCCACGCCCATCCACCACCCAGCCGTGTCGTCCAGTCCAGAAGGGGGATGAGCAGCCAACGGAAAGTCGTTTGCAGTAGCGCTTGGCGTTGGCCCACAGAATCACTTCCTACTTTCCTTCCCGGCCGGGGATCAGCCGCCCGCCGAAAGA
>JBHIDP010000306.1:0-2715 GCA_046760185.1 Anaerolineae bacterium | reverse complement strand
TCATAAAAATAGGATAAATTGACATCGCCCCCTTTTTGTGATAACCTTTCTGTGATAAAATAGAGGGGTGAGGGGAAAAGCACATGAAACTACGAACAGTCAGCCTGGAGGAGGCCGAGGGGAAAATCCTCTGCCACAACATCGCCCGCCCCGCAGGCGGCAAAGCTCTCAAGAAGGGTCAGATCATCGGCCAAGAGGAGATAGCGGCCCTGAAGAAGCTGGGCCGGGAAACGGTCCTGGTCGTGGAACTGGAAAGGGGGGATGTGCCCGAAGATGAGGCGGCGGCCAGGTTAGGGCAGGCTGTTGCTTCCACCGGTGTGCAGCCTGGCCGGCCCACAGCCGGCAAGGTCACTTTGCTGGCCACCCACCATGGCCTGTTGAAAGTGAATGTAACTGCTCTGACCCAGCTCAACGAAATCGAGGGTCTGGCCGTGGCCACCCTCCACCACAACAGTCTGGTTGAGGCCAAGGGGCGGGTGGCGACGGTCAAAGTGATCCCCTTCGCCCTCCCCGAATCGGCCCTGCAACAGGCGCTCTCCCTCTGCTGTGGAGGGCAGGGGCTCATCAGGGTGACCCCCCTGAAGAAGAGGAGAGTGGGACTGATCCTGACCGGTTCCCCGCAGGCCGAGGAACGGATCGTCCAGACCTTCGAGCCAGCCATCGTGGGCAGGGTGGCCGACCTGGGTTCCGAAGTGACGAGGGTTCTCTACGTAGGGCAGGATGAAGGGGAGATCGCCACAGCCCTCAAGGGGCTGGTGGGAACGGGGGTGGAATTGATCATCCTGGCTGGGGAGACTTCGGTCATGGCTCGCCGGGACGTAACCCCACGGGGGATAGAGCTGGCCGGAGGTCGGATAGAGGAATATGGCGCTCCGGTTGACCCAGGCCACCTCTTCCTGCTGGCCTACCTGGATGAGATACCGATCATCGGAGCGCCCGGCTGTACCAGGTCCCGCAAGGAAAATGTGGTTGATGTGGTGCTGCCCCGCCTGCTGGCCGAGGAACGGCTTCGCCGCCAGGATATCATTGCCCTGGGCCACGGTGGCCTTCTCCCCTAACCCTCTCTACACCCTGTAGGAAATGATACCGATCACGCCTGGTCCGCCGTGCACGGCCAGGGAAAGGGCAGCCTCAAGGAAGAAAAGCTCCTGGCACTCTATCCGCTGTTCCACCTGCTCCCTGAGCCACTCCCCCTCCTGCGGCACCTGAGCGTGCAGCACGGCCACCTTGGCCCGCCTGCCCTGACCGCTGGCCTCCGTGGTCAAGGCCAGCACCCGCTCCAGGGCCCGACTCCTGGTCCGCACCTTCTCCACCATCTCCAGAGCGCCATCCACAATGGTCACCACCGGTTTCACATCCAGCATTGAGGCCAGCGCGCTCTGCAACCGGCCCACCCGCCCGCTCTGTTGCAGGTACTTGAGAGTGGCCACCGTAGCATAGATGTTCACCCTGGCCTTGATCCTCTCCACCAGAGCCAGGATCTCCCCTTTGTCCTTCCCCTCCTCCACCGCCCTGGCTGCCGCCAGCACCTGGAAGCCGGTACCCATGGAGATGGAGGCCGAATCCACCACCGTGATGTCGGCCCCAGGCATCATCTCCCTGGCCATCATGGCCGACTGGTAAGTGCCGCTGCTCTTAGCGGTGACATGGATGGAGATAATGGCCGAGGCCTCCTCCAGCAGCGACTGGTAGACCGCCACGAACTGACCGGGGGAGGGTTGCGAGGTGCTGGCCGCCGCCCCTGCCTCCAACTCTCTGTAGAAGAGTTCGGGAGTTATCTCAATCCCCTCAAGGTAGGATTTGCCGCCCAGTTGGATGTTGACCGGCACGATGGTGATGTGGTAGCGTTCGACCAGCTCCTGAGGGAGGTTGCAGGTGCTGTCGCTGACGATCCTGATGCCATCCACGGCTATCTCACCCTTCCAGGCCAGGCCCTTCCAGGTGCATCTCCACGATGCGGTCCAGGCGGAAGGTGCGTTGCTCCTGACGTAGAAAACAGTAGGCCACCAGGTACTGGTAGTCACCGTAGGCCGTGACCTGCAACGGTTCAACTATGCGCCTGGTCTCGTGACCCTGGGCGGAGACGTAGCGCAGGCGCAGCCTCCGACCGGAGTGCAGGGCCTCGTCAATGTCGGGTGGGAGAGGCACTTCGGCTGGAATGGGGAAGGGCACCGAGCCACCCTGGAGCCTGAGCAGGTCTGCCAGGGTCTCCACCCCCTGACGTCGGAAATCGTGCAGGAAGCTTTCGAAGACCTGTTTGGTGGTCTCCACGTCCCCCATGGCCCGGTGGGCATTATGGCGCATCAGGCCCAGGTAGTAGGCCACGTTGTCCAGGCTGTTGCTGGGGAAGGAGTAGTAGCGGCGGGCCAGGGCCAGGGTATCAACCACCAGGTTTTCGATGGGTGGCCATCGCGCGATCTGCAGCTCATTGGTCAGGAAGCCCAGGTCGAAGGGGGCGTTGTGGGCCACGATGACCGCCCCTTCGAGCAGGGCCAGCACCTGATCCACCACCTCCTCAAAGAGGGGCGCGTCCCTCACCATCTCGTCGTCAATGCGGTTGACGGCGTAGGCCCCCGGGGAGACAGGCCGCCTGGGGTTGACCAGGCTCTGGAAGCGGGCCAGTTCGTGGCGGCCCCGGCAGCGCAGCAGGGCCACCTCGCACACCCGGTCCCCGAAATGGGGATACAACCCCGTGGTCTCCATGTCGAGGAAGGT
>JBHIDP010000305.1:0-2739 GCA_046760185.1 Anaerolineae bacterium | reverse complement strand
AACTCATCACCGTTACAGGAGAATGATAAGATGGCACAAAAGATAACCTTGAGTGTGATCAAAGCTGACGTGGGGGGGTATGTAGGCCACTCCTCTATCCACAAGGCTCTGCTGGAGGTGGCCGAAGAGCATCTGGAGACGGCTAAGCGGCGAGATATGGTCATTGACAGTCATGTGACCAGGGTAGGCGACGATCTGAACCTGATCATGACTCACACGAAGGGCATAGACAGTGAGGAGATCCACGCCTTGGCCTGGCACATCTTCCAGGCCGCCACCGAGGTAGCCCGCGACCTTAAACTGTACGGAGCCGGTCAGGACCTCCTGGCCGATGCCTTTGCCGGTAATGTCAGAGGCATGGGGCCCGGTTGTGCTGAAATGGAATTTGAGGAGCGGCAGGCAGAGCCGATCATCATCTTCATGGCCGACAAGACCAGCGCCGGCGCCTGGAACATGCCCCTCTATCGCGCCTTTGCCGACCCCTTCAACACCGCAGGGTTGGTCATCTCCCCTACCATGCACACCGGGTTCCGCTTCGAGGTCCACGACGTCAAAGAGAACAAATGTCTCTTCCTTGACTGTCCCGAGGAGCTGTACGATCTCCTGGTCTTTATCGGAGCGCCGGGGCGCTTCGCCGTCAAAGCTGTCTACTCACGGGAAACGGGAGAGATCGGGGCTGTCTCCTCCACCCAGCGCCTGGCCCTCATCGCCGGACGCTATGTGGGTAAGGATGACCCTGTCTGCATCGTCCGTACCCAAAGCCAGTTCCCAGCCGTCGGTGAAGTGCTGGAGCCCTTTGCCCTCCCCCACCTGGTGGAGGGATGGATGCGGGGCTCCCACCACGGTCCTTTGATGCCCGTGCCTCTTGAACAGAGCAATCCCACCCGCTTCGACGGGCCGCCACGGGTGGTGGCCCTTGGCTTTCAACTGGCCAATGGTAAATTGATCGGCCCGCGTGACATGTTCGACGACCCCAGCTACGATGAAACTCGACGACAGGCTAACATCATTGCTGATTACTTGCGACGACATGGACCTTTCGAACCTCACCGCCTACCGCTGGATGAGATGGAGTACACTACCATGCCCCAGGTGATGCAACGGTTGAAAGAGCGCTGGCAGGGGTTGGTTGAGGAACCACAGCTCGAACTGGATGAGGTGCCGGTCCACGAGTAGCTACAGCGTGAAGGAGAGGGGGGATGAATCATGAATCAAGAGGCGAATTGGGAGGTGTTGAAGGGCGAGCATCACACTACTCCCCTGCCCCGAAAGAAATGGACTGTAGCTGTCTACATGGCCGGGGACGACATCCCGGATTTTCTGGGGAGGACTATAGATTCCAACGTGGTCCTGGACCTGCGAGAGATGAAGAGGGTCGGTTCGACCAGTGAAGTCAATATCGTCGTCCAGACCGACGAGGCCCGTGAACAGAACTGCTATCGCTACTTCATTTCCAAAGGAGAGGATCTGGCAGCGGACCGGATCGAGATGTGGAGGGGTGATATAGATTCCGGCAGTCCGGACACCATCAACCACTTCATCTACTGGGTGGCACGTTTCTTTCCCGCTGAGCACTACTTCCTGGTTTTGTGGGGCCATGGGCGCGGCCACAACGATGAGGATGTCTACCGGGCCACCCGTAGTGTCGGTCTCACCACTTCAACCAGGGCAGCGCGCTCCATCGCTCGCGAGATCAAACCGAACAGTGGCTTTTTCAGCACCACGCGCCAGAAGCTTCTTACAAACAAGGCACAGGTGCGAGGATTTGGCTACGATGATACCAGCCGCCAATTCTTGGACAACGTAGAGATGCAAGGGGTCATTGACTATGCCCGTCAGGCCCTGGAGCAAAAGGTTGATCTCCTGGGCTTCGACGCCTGCTTGATGAGCGGCATAGAGGTCTGCTATCAACTGCGGGACAGCGCTCAGATCCTTATCGGCTCTCAGATGGAAGAGCCGGGAGATGGCTGGCCATACGATGCCGTTTTGAAACATCTGCTGAATGAGCCAGACATCTCCCCGACTGACCTGGCCCAGGCTGTTGTAGCTGAATATGCAGACCACTACGCCGACGAGGTAGTCACTCAGTCGGCCGTTAACCTGGAGGCAGCCCAGAGCACGGCCATGTCTGTCAGCGCCTTGGCAGAGGCCCTTTTAACCACTCTCAGCAATGATACCAATTACCGCCTGTTCCGACAGCATATGTGGGGCAATGTGCTTACCCTGGACCGCTTCCCCCGTGACGGTTGCTATGCCGATCTACAACATTTCGCCAGGCTGCTGTTGGAGATTTTCCCCAACGAGGTAGCTTTACAACAGGCAGCCCAGGAGGTGATCAAGGCCCTGGATGCGTTCGTTGTGGCTGAGCGCCACAATGGCCCTGGTTGGGAAGAGGAACTGAGCGAGGCCTCCGGGGCCACTATCTACCTCACCGATCGCTTCCGCCCCAGCGAAAGGATGCAGAACAACGACTATCTGTACACCAACCTGGCCTTCGCCAAGGATACGCTGTGGGATGAGTTCCTGGCCAGCCTGTGAACAGCCAAGGGGGCAAGAACGCCCTCGGATACCTTAAAATTTCCCTTCTCGCCCCCTTTCCCCTCACACATCAACCTCATTTTGTGGTATAATTGATAGGACAGTGATCATCTAGATATAGTGGTTTAGAGAGAATGAACCACTATATCTTGGTGTTTGCACTCCAGGCCCTGTCCCCCCTTCGGGCTGAGCCTCAGGACG
>JBHIDP010000304.1:0-2752 GCA_046760185.1 Anaerolineae bacterium | reverse complement strand
TGTCTGGGGCCCGGCCACCCATCAGCCCAAGACGGGCACGCCGACCATGGGGGGCATCCTCGTCTTGGCCACGATCTTCGTTCTGACCGTGTCCTTCAACCTCGTCGAACGCTACTCCATGCTGCTCCCCCTGGGTGTGATCGTCAGCTACGGTCTCCTGGGTGCCGCTGACGACCTGCTGACTCTGGTCGGCAGCAAGCGGGAAGGGATCGCTATAGGCCCCAAGTTCATCCTGCTGTTGCTTCTCTCCATCCTGGTCGCTGTTGTTCTGCATTTTGTGCTGGGATTGACCAGCGTCTATCTCCCTGCCCTGGGCAAGTTCAACATTGGCTACTGGTACCTGCCCATCGCCATCTTCATCCTCCTGGGCAGCGCCAACGCAGTCAATTTGACCGACGGTCTGGATGGCCTAGCGGGAGGGCTCCTGGTCTTCGCTTTTCTGGCCTACGGGCTCATCGCCTTCCTGCAAGGGCAGCTTTATCTGGTCACCTTTTGCTTCACCGGAGTCGGGGCCCTGCTGGGCTTTCTGTGGTTTAACGTCTATCCGGCCGAGGTTTTCATGGGCGACACGGGGTCCCTGGCCCTGGGGGCCACCCTGGCTACCGTGGCCCTGATGACAGGCCAGTGGCTGCTGCTGCCCGTGGTGGGGATCGTTTTTGTCAGCGAGGTGCTATCGGTGATCATCCAGAAAACGTATCGGTTCCTGAACCACGACAAACGCCTGTTCAAGATGGCACCCATCCACCACCACTTTGAGCTTTCGGGCTGGTCCGAGACCAAGGTGACCTTACGTTTCTGGATCCTGGGGCTGTTGGGGGGACTCCTGGGTATTGCCCTGGCGTTGGTGTGAGAAAGGTGGGTAATTCCTCAAGGGCAGCGCTAGCGATGGCGGGAATGGCGCTGGTGGTTGTGGTGGGGCTGGTCTTTTGGGGCCCTTTCCCTCAAGCGCCAATGCCCACCCCAACCCCTGCTTTCTCAGAGGGGATGGTCTTCGTCCCCGCCGGTGAATTCGTCATGGGCAGTGATGACGCACGGTCACGCCGGTTCGAGCGGGGGCGTCCCCTCTTGCAAAGGCGTGACCGTGCGTCAGAGCATGGTCGGGACGTTCGTGAGCCTCAGTCGAACGAGGATGAAAAACCGATGAGAGTGGTCTATCTTGACGCCTTTTACATTGATCGGCACGAGGTGACCAACGCGGAGTATGCTGAGTTCCTCAACGTTATGGGAGGGCACCAGGGGAGATGTGGGGGCCATGATTGTATAGACACGAAGGATCAGGATCCGGATAGCCACATCCTCTACAGAGGGGGAGGATACATGGTGGAGGGAGGATACGTGGTGGAGGCAGGATACGAGAGGCACCCGGTGATAAAAGTGAGTTGGTATGGTGCGAAAGCTTACTGTGAGTACTACGGCAAACGCCTGCCCACCGAGGCAGAGTGGGAGAAAGCGGCGCGGGGACCTACGGGGTTCGTATATCCGTGGGGCGATGAATTTGATGCTAACAAAGCGAATGTAGATCAGCATGTGGGCGATACGACACCGGTAGGGAACTATAGGGGTGGAATCAGCCCTTATGGGGCGTACGACATGGCGGGGAACGTCTGGGAGTGGGTGGCCGATTGGTACCGGGCCTATCCGGGAAGCGAGCATCGGTCCGAGTTTTTCGGTTCAAAGTATAAAGTGGTGCGGGGTGGCTCGTGGAACCACCCCCCAGGTGATGCCCGTGGTGCGGTGCGCGACATCGCTCACCCAGCGCGGCGCATCCATGTGGTCGGCTTCCGCTGTGCCCAGTAGGTCTGAAACGTTGCCCCTTCCGCGAACCAGGTCTGCTGCGACCTGATGGAGCTATGCGCAACGGTCTCAGAGGTTGCGCACGCTCCGCAGAAGACCGCGTGTTGGTTTTCTTTGACATACAACGAAGAGGATGTTATAATCAGATTCCCTGTTCATGCTGATTGCCTATTTCTCTGCTGATTCAGAGGCAGCATTGACAAGCACCCGTGCAGAAATAATATCCCTACTGTGTTCTGACTTGCCCTTATAAATGGGATCACAGGCGGGAAATTATTATTGCACGAGTACAAAGGAGGTGATGTGCAGCGAAGCACAGGAGCAAAAGATTGCCAAGTTAGGTGGAAAGGATGAAAGGGTGAGAGTAAGGAGGAGATGAAAATGGCTAAAAAAATCTTTGCCCTAGCTTTGCTAGTGGCCCTGCTTGCCATTGTGCTGGCAGCTTGTGCACCAGCAGCGGCCCCGGCGGTGATCAAGATCGGCCTCGATGTTCCCCTCACCGGCGACATCCCCAAGGTAGGAGAGGGGTCAAAGTACGCGGCCGAGATGTGGCTCGAGGACATCAAAGCTGCCGGTGGCCTGGAGGTGGGGGGCAAGAAGTACCAGGTCGAGTTGGTCATCGAGGACAACGAATCCAAGGCGGAGTCGGCGGTGGCCGCTGCCACCAAGCTAATCACTCAGGACAATGTGCTGGTCATCGTTGGGCCACAGGCCTCCAAGCAGGCCGTGCCCACCGGCGAGGTGGCCGACACCAACGAGACTCCCATGGTCAGCCCCTGGTCCACCAACCCCCGCACCACCGAGAACCGACCCTGGGTCTTCCGGTCCTGCTTCCTGGACCCCTTCCAGGGGCCGGTGGCGGCCAATTTCGCCACTGAGGAGTTCGGCTTCACCAAGGCAGCGGTGCTCTACGACGTGGCCAGCGACTACCCCAAGGGCCTGGCCGAGTTCTTCAAGC
>JBHIDP010000303.1:0-2756 GCA_046760185.1 Anaerolineae bacterium | reverse complement strand
GGCACGGTGGCCGCCTCCGCTGATAGCCTGCCCCACAGTCCCCTCTATCCAGTCAAGCGGACCACCGAGCGAGTGCAGCTCTTTCTCACCTTCAGCCCAGAGGGCAAAGCGCACCTGCATCTCTTCTTCGCCGAACGACGGCTGAACGAGACCGTGGAAATGATGAGCTGCTGTCATTCAATTGATGATGCTATCTTGACGTCAATGCTGGAGCAGACCGACCTGGCGATAAAGATAATCTGCACCTTGCCGACGCCGGAAGCGGAGCCGCTGCTCAATAGGGCCGCTGAGTTGACCGCCTACCAGCACGATTGCCTGAGCCAGATGAGAGGCGAGGTCTCGACCAATGAGTGGTGCATGCTTGATGAAGCTATCTCAACCTGTAGTTGCTACCAACAGATACTAGAGGGAGAAATACCTGACATGTGTCAGCCGACAGTCGTGCCTGAGTAAGACAAGTAAGGAGATAACGATGAACAGATCGAGAAAAACGAGCAAGCGAACTGATAACCCCGAAAAGGCAGTCACCATCAAGATTGACCAAAGGATTCTCTACGGCGCAATAGCTGTCCTGGGTATTGTGGCTCTCGTAGTTTTGGGCATCTGGGTGCTCCGGCCTTCTACGATGGCTAGCCAGCCACAAACCCCGCCAACACGGAGTGTTCAGGAAGTCCCTCCGACGTTCCCCACTCCACTACCCCCCGTCGCCTACTCAGTTGAGGCAGAAGCGCTCTTTCCTAGCTTGAATTGCCCGTGCGGCGCGTGCAGTGACACCTTGGCGAAGTGTGATTGTGGGGACGCTCGCCAGATGAAAGGATACGTTGACTCGCTGGTCGAGACGAGCGCCTCGGAGTCCGAGGTCATTGACAAAGTCGTGGAGAAGTATGGCCCGGAGGCTCTAGCTAGCGAGGAGTAATCGGCCCGGAGGCAGCCGCCTCCCGGAACGCCGCAGCCGGATATCAACCTCTCTGCAGATTCCTATGATTTCGGCACCATTTCACAAAGCGAAGTCGTCACCCAGGTCTTTACGGTGAGAAACGATGGAGACGCCGGATTGGTGATCAAGGATGTGAGAGTGCGGGAGCGGGTTATCAGCGAACTGTTGGATGTTTTCGATGCTACCGCCAAGCTATAATCCCCCCAGGCATCGGATCGAGCGAGCTTGGAGTATCCTGCTCCCTGGCCTGAGGGGGGCAAGGAATGGAGAGGAGGTCGATGGTTTATGGCTATCAAACAACTGATCTTGCCAGTGGAAGGGATGACCTGTGCCTCCTGCGTGGCTCACGTGGAACGGGGGCTACGGGGAGTGCAGGGTGTGGCTGAGGTCAACGTCAACCTAGCCACGGAGAGGGCCACCATCGCCTTCGATGATGGAGACGTGGCCCTAACGAAATTGGTGCGTGCGGTGCGTGACACCGGCTACGATGTGGCCACTGAGAGGGTCACCCTGCCCATCGGGGGCATGACCTGCGCCAGCTGCGTCAATCATGTGCAGCGAGCGCTCTCCAACGTGGAGGGGGTTCTCTCGGCCAACGTGAACCTGGCCACAGAAAAAGCCACCGTGGAGTACGTGCCCACCCTGACGGATCTGGCCGATTTCAAGCGCGCCGTGGCCGATGTGGGCTACGAGGTGCTGGAGATCGAAGAAGAGATCGAGGAGGCCGACGAGGAGGAGCGCAAGATGGCCCAGGCTCGACGGAGGATGCTCCTCGCTTGGGCTTTCACCATCCCCATCATCCTCTGGATGCTACCGGAGATGATCTTCGGTGTTGCCTGGCCCAATCGCCTGGTCTTCGACCTGGGGATGATCGTTCTGGCCGCGCCGGTGCTCTTCTGGGTCGGACGCCGCACCTACCGTTCGGGTTACAGCTCGGTAACTCACGGCAGCGCCAACATGGATGTCCTCATCTCCATGGGTACCGGGGTCTCCTTCCTCACCGGCCCGGCGACCTTCTTCACTCCTATCGCTAACTATGCCGGAGTGTCGGCCATGATCATGGCCTTCCATCTCACTGGGCGCTATGTGGAAGCCACAGCCAAGGGGCGGGCCTCGCAAGCCATCCGCAAACTGCTGGAGCTAGGAGCCAAGACGGCGCGCGTGCTGGTGGAGGGTCAAGAGGTCGAGGTGCCCATTGAGAAGGTGACGGTGGCGGATATCATGGTGGTCCGCCCCGGCGAAAAAATCCCCACCGATGGGATCATCCTTGAAGGGGAGAGCGCCATAGATGAATCCATGGCCACTGGCGAGTCCATGCCGGTCAACAAGCAGCCCGGCGATGAGGTTATCGGGGCCACGGTCAATCAGGAGGGGCTGCTGAAAGTCGAGGCCACCAAGGTGGGCAAAGACACCTTCCTCTCCCAGGTGATCAAGCTGGTGGAGGAGTGCCAGGGAACAAAGGTGCCCATCCAGGAGTTCGCCGACCGGGTGACGGGTGTCTTTGTGCCTATCGTCATCGGCATTGCCCTCCTGACTCTCATCGTCTGGCTGGTTGCCCCCGATGCCCTGCGCCCTGTGGGAGAGTGGGCCCAGGCTTTCCTCCCCTGGGTGGATCCTAATCTGGGGGTGGTGACCCTGGCCATCGTGGCCACGGTGGCGGTGCTGGTGATCGCCTGTCCCTGTGCCCTGGGGCTGGCCACACCCACAGCCCTCATGGTGGGCAGCGGTATGGGGGCGGAGAATGGGGTCCTGATCCGTCATGGGGAGGCCATCCAGACCCTGAAGGACGTGCATACCATCGTCTTCGACAAGACGGGCA
>JBHIDP010000302.1:0-2757 GCA_046760185.1 Anaerolineae bacterium | reverse complement strand
CACAGTGATCAAGAGCAGGCTAATGCTGAGCAGACGTCTGATCATGATGGTGGGCGATGAACTCTGGTCAGTACGGCCTGAGCTATCTGGCGAAAAGCTTCTGCCTGAGGGGAGTCGGGCCTGGCCTTCAAGATGGGCCGCCCAACGTCACCCTCCAGGCAAATGCTGGGGTCCAGAGGTACCTCTCCCAGAAAGGGCACCCTCAGACGACGGCTGGTCTCTCGACCACCCCCGTGCCCAAAGATGCCTGTCCGTTGCCCGCAGTGGGGACAGACGAAGTAGCTCATGTTCTCCACCAGGCCCAGGACCGGTACGCCCATCTGGCAGAACATATTCAGCCCTTTGACCGCATCGGCCAGGGCTATGTCCTGGGGGGTGGTCACGATGATGGCCCCGCTCACAGGAGCCTGTTGCAGCAGGGTAAGTTGGGCGTCGCCGGTGCCCGGCGGCAGGTCTACTACCAGGTAGTCCAGCTCCCCCCAGGCCACGTTGTACAGGAGCTGCTCCATCATCTGCATCACCAGCGGGCCGCGCCAGATGACGGGACTTTCCAGCGGCACCAGGAAACCGAGGGACATGACCTTGATGCCGTAGGCCATGAGGGGCAGGAGCTTCTCATGCTCAATGAGGGGGCGTCGCTCCACCCCCATCATCAGCGGGACATTGGGCCCATAGATATCCGCATCCAGCAGGCCGACCCTGGCCCCGCTCTCGGCCAGGGCCAGGGCCAGATTGACGGCCACGGTGGTCTTGCCCACCCCACCCTTGCCGCTGGCCACGGCAATGACGTGCCTGACGCCCGGTAGGGGCCTGCGGGACGGGAGCCCGTCGGCCCGGAAGTTTATGGTCACCTCTTCGACGCCGGGCAGAGCGAGCACCACGGCCCGCGCCTCCGCCTCAATCTGGGCCTTGAGGGGGCAAGTGGGCGTGGTCAAAACAATGGTGAAACTGACCCTAGAGTCCTGAACGACCAGATCCTGGATCATGCCCAGGGACACCAAGTCGCGCCCCAGCTCGGGGTCCATGACCTGTCCCAGAGCGGCCAGAACGTCCGCTTCAGTGATATGGTTATTCTTCATCTTGTCCATTTCCTTGGTTGATTAACAGGGCTGGGTCAAATGCCCTCTCGTACAGTCGCATGACCGGGTGCAGGATAGAGGGCCGACTGGCCAGAACCATGATCCACTCCATCAGGGGCAAGGGCAGGTTGGTGAGCAACTTCTGCACCCAGAAGAGGATGCTGAAGAACAGGCGGTGTCGCTCCACGAAAAGACGGTATTCCGCCAGGCCATCCTCCAGGCTGACCTGGCCTTCGATCACCCGCTGCACGATCCGTCCGCAAGCGGTGCCGAAGTACAAGGCGTTGCGAATGCCCTCCCCGGTGAAACCCAGGCACTGGCCGGCGGCGTCGCCCACCAGAAAGATGTTGCCCACCGTCGGTTGCCGCAGGGCGTAAGGGAAATACCCCCCATGCAGGCTGTTCATCTCCAGGTAACGTTGGCCGAGAAAGGCCTCCAGCCCCTGGCAGAGCTTGGTCTCTCCCACATAGCTGCCAATGCCGATGCGGGACTTGTCACCGCAAGGGAAGAGCCAGGTCACCCCTTTGGGCAGCAACCGTGGTGGATCGTACCAGAAGTGCAGGCCGTCGTCCTGCCAGGCGACCAGCGTCTCCAGGCCGAAGTTCAAGCAACTTCGATCCACCAGGTCAGCCCGCTTCTCCCGTCCCAACGCCGCCCTCCAGCCCGAGGCATCAACGAGGATCCGCCCGGTGAACGCCTCCCGGTTTGTGATCACCGCCCGGCCGTTCACCCCGCGTACCGTGGCCCTCACGAACTCGGCCGTGGTGCGCTCGGCCAGGAGGCGGCAGAGTTTGCCGTAGTCGAAGGTGCAGAAGGGATAGGTCAGCCTGTACTCGATCACTTTGTGCGTGGTATGCAGGACGATGGTCTCTTGTACCTGGAGCACGCACTCCTCAGCTCCCAGGGCCTCAATGACGCTCAGCAGGGTGCCGCAGGCCGAGGTCTGCCCCGTACCGATCTCCTTGCGGTCAAGAAGGAGTATCTTGCCTTTCAATTGTCCGGCCACGGCTAGGCCGGCGAAGCTGGCTCCTACCACGATGGCATCGTATTTCAACCTCTTTGCTCTCCTCTCCGGGAGTTGGTCGTCACCTTTGCCCTCCATTCTCCAACCGGGCCCCACTCACCCTCCCTTCTCCATCTCGGATTGGATATCCCGCATGGATCTCTCCAAATGGGGATAGAGCAGCCAGACTGAGGCCAGGCCAAAGAGTGCTCCGGTGATGGTGCGCAGGAGCCAGTTGCTCTCCCGAAAGCCGAACAGTTGGGTTAAACCGTCCAAAGCCATAGGGACAATGGCTATCAACAGGTACAGCCGCCAGTTCAGGGGCTGCAAGCGACGTCGCACCAGGGCAAAGAGCAGCCCGCCCACCAACAGTGAGCCATATAAAGCGGTGAGGCGATGGTCAATGGCGGCCGGGTAGCCGAAGAGCCAGTAGTGCCGCTGCCATAGTTGATGGCAGACCAACCTGTAGACCGTATAGATAGCCTGGGCCGGCACAGTGTATCCCTGGGCCATAAGATAGGGAGCCAGATAGGGCAGGGTGACAAAGACGCTCAGGAAAGCGTTTGCCAGCAAAAGCCAGTGTCTGGCCAGACCCAGGACTCCTCCGTTGACAACGGAGATAAAAGCACCAACTCTTTTTGTCTCCAGCGTTTCTTGCACGCTTACAGTACTCCT
>JBHIDP010000301.1:0-2775 GCA_046760185.1 Anaerolineae bacterium | reverse complement strand
TCCATAGCTAAGTTCTTCGAAAGGGGGTACTATGAGCTGTTCTCACAAGTCAGTCATTGGAGTGGTAAGGAAGAGCTTGAGAGGGATCGGAGGGATTGAGTCCGTCACTGCCAATCTCGTCGAGTTTGCCCTCATGAAAGGATACCGTGTTGTATCCCTGACCTCCGACCTTCCTCCCAAACGGCTGGTTGACCTGGGCCTGGAGCCGGTGGTGGAGCCAAAGGTTGGTATCACTATTGAAACCGTAGCCAAGTACGTGCGACAGGGTACGCTGACGGGCACTCTGGTGGAGGCAGTGGCCTCCACTTTGAGACCCGCAGTGGAGAGCTTTGTGGAGAGAGTCAGTTCCAGTGAGAAGGGAGTAATCTTCTATCCGAATTTTCGCCGCCTTTACGCGCTACCCTTAACCAGTGTCCTGGTGGATTTGTGCGGGCTCCGGGAGATACCCATTGTGGCAAGGGAAGGAGGCTACCTGGCCGGGCCCTGGGAGAGGGCAATGCTTGCAGTCGCTCACAGGATCATCGTGCCTAGCCGTCCCTGCAAGAGCGATTACGCCTCGAACGGTGTCAAGGCAGGGAAGGTTGTGGTGGTGAGGAATGGCATCCCTGGGCGTTTCTTTGACGGAAGCGATAGGGTGGACAAAGCACGCAGGCCCACAGTTCTTTTCCCCGGCAGAATAGCCAGTCAATACACGGGCACCAATTGGAAGAAGGGAATAGAGGATTCCCTGATCGCCCTACCAACGATCGCTCGTGATTTCCCCAGCGTGCAACTCGTCTTCACCGGCGACGACCCAACCATAGGCAGAAGGGTGGCCCAGGCCAAAAGAGCCATCATCAACAAGGCAAGGGCCCTCGGCGTGGCAGGGCACGTGAAGTTCCTACCGGCCGAACAGTGTCGCTACCGCGAGATACACCGTGCCTACGCATCGGCCTCTGTCGTGCTGTGTCCGCCTCGCCATCGAGAACCGTATTGCAACGTTGTATGGGAAGGAATGGCCTCCCACAAGCCGGTGGTGACTACTCGCCTGGTGGGCTCGATCCAGGAGGTGAGCTGCGCCAGGGATGTGCTGCGATCCAAGAGTGATCTCGCTGCGCATCAGCCTTTCGTCTTGATCCCGCCTGAAAGACCCGATTTGATCGCCCACGCCATACGGGGTCTGCTGCGCGACCCTGACCTTGGCCTGAAAATCGGACACAACGGACAGAAGTTGGCCAGACAGAGATCTATAGCTCGCTTTGCCATGCTCATTCTGCAAGTACTGGATGAGGTTCGCTATACACCACTCACACTCTCCAGCCTCGCTGATAAGATACTGCTCCTGTGGCAGCAGCACAGGGCCAGAGGCACTGCCCGCTTGACCCCCAAGCGAACGTTCTCGCTTGACTTCAGATACGCAGGAGGGACAGGGTGAGAATCCTGGTGCTGACGCCGACCTTCCTCCCCGCGGTGGGAGGGGCAGAGCTGGCTATCTACGAGATCTACAGGCGCCTCTCAGCGTCTCATCAGGTGCGGGTGGTGACACGGGAATCTGGGAAGGAGCAAAGCTGCGGACTGAACCTCGGTGATGTCAACATCGAGGTGGTGAGGTTTCAGGACAAGGTGACTCTGAAGAAAAGGCCACGGGCTCAGATACAATGGGGGGTGGTGCCGCCTTTCTCGCTTTCCGCCGTCGAGGCCCTGCTGAGAGCGTGCCGGCAGTTCAAGCCTGACGTCATCAACGCCCACTATTTTGTACCCACCGGGCTGGCTGCTGTCCTTGCCCAGCGTGTATTGGGAATCCCTGTGGTGCTCTCGTTGGTAGGTAGGGATGTGCCGGGACCGGCCACTCCTCCTCTCTGGAGATACTATGGCCAGATGATCGCTGGTCTGGCAGCCGATGTTATCTACATCTCGAAGTACTGCCGTTGTGCCCTATACGGTTCGCCTAACGGGGGCAAAGGCCAGACTATTCACTACGGTGCTGACATCTCTGAGTTCAGTCCGCAAGTGAGCAGCGCCGGGCTTAGAAAAAAATTGGGTTTGAGGGAGAATGCGCGGGTGCTCTTTGCCCTACAGCGCCTTTCCCGCGAGAAGAGGGTACAGGTAGTGATCGAAAGCATGGGATATGTGGCTGGAGAGATGAATGATGTTGTGCTCATTGTGGGCGGTGAGGGACCGGAGGAGACACGCTTGAAGGAGCTGTCTGCCCGCATCGGTGTAAGCGACCGTGTCATCTTTGCCGGCTTCATTCCTCAGAAAGAGTTGCCACACTACTACAGTCTGGCTGACCTCTTCGTCTTCCACTCGCTGTATGAGACCTTCGGGATCGTCTTGGCGCAGGCCTTGGCCAGCGGCACGCCGGTGGTATCTGTCAACTGCACGGCCATCCCTGAGTTAGTTGAAGATGGTGTAAACGGAGTCCTGGTACCGCCGAACCGGCCGCGTCAGCTCGCGGCGGGGATCGTGCGCTTGCTTGAAGACGCGCCCCTGAGGGAGACCTATGGCAAGAGGGCAAGGGAGAAGGCATTGGCAAAGTTCAACTGGGACAGCATTGCCCGACACTATGAGAGGGTCCTCCAGGCGCGAGTCTAACAGGAATGAGAACCACGGAAGGGGCGAACAACTACTCGATCAAACCCCGGTTGATAAGGCGCTCGTGCTCCGAGGCACCTTCGCTGTCGCCCAGGTCGAAATAGAGCACGGTCGCGGCCAGGTTCTCGGCTCTGATCCGCTCAACGAGGGTGGCGATCCGGGCCAGCCCCTCAAGGCGGCCGTGGATGTCATTGGTATGCA
>JBHIDP010000300.1:0-2803 GCA_046760185.1 Anaerolineae bacterium | reverse complement strand
GTTTGATTTAAATGAACTCCTCCTTCAGCGCTTCCACATCCTCCTTGACCAACTCCTCAAGCGGACGCCGGGCTAAGGGGCCACCCTCCTGAAGGGCCGGCACCCGGTCCTCGTAGGTCGGCACCCCTTCTGCCTGATAGATCACACCGATAGGGATGCGGTCCCCCCACTCCCAGACCTTCTCCCAGGCCGAGGTCCTGTCCGTGGGATCGTACCCCTCCTCCTCTTCCACTTTGTAGACCCGATCCTTGTAGAAGTCGTAGGTGTTCACCCGGTTGAAGATGACGCAGGGCTGGAGCACGTCCACCAGAGCGAAGCCCTTGTGCTGGATGGCCCTGGCGATCACCTGAGCCAGGTGTTTGGGGTCGCCGGAGAACCCCCGCGCGATGAAGGTCCCCTCACCGGCCAGGGCCAGGGCCAGGCCGTTGAAGGCTGTCTCGATGGCCCCCTCGGGGCTGGTGCTGGTGACGAAGCCCCGTTGGCTGGAGGGGGCGTACTGCCCTTTGGTCAGGGCGTAGACCATGTTGTTTTGGACGATGAAGGTGATGTCGGGGTTGCGGCGCAGGGTGTGGATGAAGTGATTGCCACCGATCCCATAACCGTCGCCGTCGCCGGTGGTCACGATGACGTGGAGGTCCTGATTGGCCAGCTTGGCTCCCATGGCGATGGGCAGGGTACGCCCGTGGATGCCCAGGTAACCGTTGGCCACCATGTAGTCCGGCAGCTTACTCCCGCAACCGATGCCAGACACGAAGAAGGTCTCATGCGGGTGGATGTCCAGCTCTGCCAGGGCGCTCTTCACCGCATTGAGGATGCCGTAGTCTCCGCAACCCGGACACCAGGTGGGTGACACGGGGCCGGTAAAATCCTTGGGGCTAAGCATGAGGGTTCACCTCCTCCAGATGCGCCAGAATGTACTCAGGGGAGAAAGGACGCCCGTCGTAGCGGAGGACCTCGTGGTCCACTGCCCGTCCTGTGTGAGTTCGGATAAACTGGGCCAACTGCCCGGTCATGTTATTTTCCACAGCCACCAGAACCTTGGCTGATTCGATGAGGGGACCAGCTTTCTCTTCGGGGAAGGGCCAGATGTCCACGAAGTGAAGGAAGTTGGTCTTGGCACCTTGGGCGTTCAGGCGATCCACCGCCTCCCGCACAGGGCCGTAGGTGGAGCCCCAACTGACGAAGGTCATATCCGCCTCAGCCGGCCCGTACACCTCTGGCCCGCGCATGTCCTCTTGCCTGGCCGTCTCCATCTTGCGCCACCGCTTCTGGGCCTGCCGAATGCGATTCACCGGATCCTCGTCCGCCATGTGGCCCACCTCGTCGTGCTCATCGCTGGTGACGGTGAAGACGGCTTTGGGATGACCCGGCAGGGCACGGGGTGAGATACCACTGTCCGTGATGAGGTGCCGTTTGTAGCCGTCGTCCAGTTGATCCAGTTGCTCTTCGGTCAGGAACTGGCCTCGGTCTATCTCCACCGCGCCGAAGTCGAAGGCTTCCTTGTCAACCGAGCGCAGGGAGTTGGCCAGGAAGTTGTCCGTCAGGATGATCACCGGGCACTGGTACGTCTCCGCCAGGTTGAAGGCCCGCGCTCCCACCTCGAAGCACTGCTCGACGGTGCCTGGAGTCAGGACGATGCGGGGGAACTCCCCTTGCGAGGCGTGCAGCACGAAGAGCAGATCCCCCTGCTCGGTGCGGGTAGGCATCCCGGTGGAGGGCCCAACCCGCTGGGCCTCGACGACCACCAGAGGCGTCTCGGTCATGCCGGCCATGCCCAGGGCCTCCACCATGAGGGAGAAGCCGCCGCCGGAGGTGGCCGTCATGGCCCGGGCGCCGACGTGAGCTGCGCCGATGGCCATGTTGATGGCGGCGATCTCGTCCTCGGTCTGTTTGGTGACGATGCCGAACTTCGCCGCGTGGGCCGACATCCATTCGATGATGGAAGTGGCCGGGGTCATGGGGTAGGCCGAGATGAAGCGACAGCCAGCGGCCAGCGCCCCCAGGCAGATGGCGTGGTTGCCGTTGATGACCATCCGCTCCGGAGCCTCAACCGGCTCCAGCTTCCATTCGAAGCCGGCAGCGTAGTTATCCTGTGCGAACCGATAGGCTGCCTTGGCCACTTTGAGATTGGCTTCGGCTATGGCCGCGCCTTTCTTCCGTCCGAAGTTGTCTTCGATGACGCCAGCAATGTACTCCAGCGGGAGGTCCGTCACCCCGGCAGCAGCGCCAACGGCGGCTGTGTTCATCATGATCTTGTTGCCGCCCTCTTCCTGGGCGATCTGGATCAAGGGGACGGCAAAGGCCTGAGTCCCCCTTGCCTTCAGTCCTTCCTGGTCAACCTTGAGCCTGGGATCGAAAATGATCCCACCCCCCTCGGCCATCTCGTCCAGGTGCTGCTCGATGGCCTCTTGGTTGAAGGCCATCAGCAGGTGGACACGGTCGGTGTGGCAGTAGCTCACTTCTTCGCTGACACGGACCTGGAAGAAGTTGTAGCCGCCACGGATGCGGGACATGTAGTCCTGGAGTCCGAAGATACGCAGCCCCGCTCGGGCCAGCGCCTTGGCGAAGCCGGCTCCGGTGGACTCCACTCCTTGCCCCGCCTCGCCTCCCATCTTGAAGGTCATGTCGTTCTTAGTCATCTCCATCTCCTTAGTACTCGTGCAATAATAACTTCCCGCCTTTGATCCCATTTACAAGGACAAAGCCAGGACGCGATGGGAATATCATTTCTGCACGAGTGCTTACCGCTAAAAATGATAAAAACTAGCAATCTTCTCGTAGTTGGCCTGGACGCCGACGACGC
>JBHIDP010000299.1:0-2811 GCA_046760185.1 Anaerolineae bacterium | reverse complement strand
GCAGGATTGGAGGACCCCTCTTTTCCCACAGATGCAGGAAGGGGTAGTGACTCTCAGTGCCCAATAAAAGGCAGAGGCAGCCGTTTACACTGCTCATCGTGCCTCACTCCGAAAGAGAACCGGTTGGTTTGCGTGTCCCCACTTGGGCAATCCCTACTTTCTTGGTGGTGCTATTGGTCTCAGGCCTTTTGGCAGCTTTCTTTGTGATCAATCACTATCGTGTGGTCCAGCAACTGCGGGAGTTGCAGTCGGTGCAGCAGTTGGATAAGGCCCGCCAGAGGGAGATGCGGGAAGTAATTCTGGACCAACAGCAGGAGGTAAAGGGCCTTTCCCAGGAGGTCGAAGATATTCAGCGGAAATGGGAGGAGGTGGAGCGGGTCAACCAAGAGATCCGTGACATCATCGGCGTGGACAAGTTCGTGCCCACTCCAACCCCCACTCCGAAGCCCATGAGCATGGGTGGGGCGGCTTTGGGCGGAAGCGGAGCACACCCTACTCTGGATATGGGGGGCAAGGTGGTTGCCATCCCCACCAGTCAACCCAGTATGCTGCTGGTGACGGAAGTCAGAGAAAGGATCCAGGAGCTTCGGGATTTGCTTCCAGCCAAACTGCGTGAGCAGCTCTATCTCTACGGTCAAGTGACCAAACGGGTGGCCAAGATAGAGCCGGCCAAGCGTCGTGATCCGTTGGAGCTACAGAGGCAACTGAAGCTCCTGGCCGCGGGTCCTAAGCTGTGGCCGGTGGAGGGACGTATTACTTCCTATTTCGGTTCACGGGAATTCGAGGGGCGGGATGATTTCCACACCGGCATTGATATCGGCGTGTGGTACTATACAGAGGTCAGGGCTACCAAGGATGGGGTAGTCACCTGGGCTGGTTGGCGTCAGGGTTACGGTTGGGTGGTCGAAATCGAACATGAGATGGGATACAGCACCTTGTACGCTCACAACGTGCGGTACACGGTGGACCCCGGCGATGAGGTCAAGGCCGGCGACATCATCGCCTATGTCGGTAGCACTGGGAACACCACTGGCCCTCACCTCCACTACGAGATCCGCCTCAACGGCCAGCCCCTCAATCCTATGAAATTCCTTGAGCTGAGCGAACCGTAGGATGCCATAGTTTGCTCTATTCCCTCAAGTTCGATCATCTGACAGGCGAGAATTCCTTCTCGCTCTATTTTTATCTGAGCTGGAGAGGATGACGGACTGCTGACCGCAATCCCTTCCGATTCAGGATCTGGATTCCAGGCAAAGGCAGGAGACAGGTGTTTGGCAAAGAGAAGATCAGTGATAGATTTGAGAATGTCATCGGTCGCACCGCCGACCTCGACGGACATCTGAAATGTCAGGGAGGTGTGCGGGTGGAGGGCAGGTTCAGCGGCTTCATCGAGACCGAGGGGAACGTGGTAGTGGGCCAGGATGCTCAGGTGGCAGCCGATATCAGGGGTAAGGATATCCTGGTCTCAGGCATGGTGCAGGGCAACATCGCTGCCTTGGGGCAACTGGCTATCCTGTCCACCGGTCAGGTATGGGGCGACATCGAGGTGGGTTCCTTTCTCATCGAAGACGGAGGGATTTTCAGCGGCAAGAGCGTTATCCGTGACGTGCCGGAGCCCCCGCTATCCACACTTCCGTCGGACCCAGCCAGGTCCGGAAAGAAAACGAAAGGTCGCCCAGAGAGAAACCCTTGAGGCCCTGAAGAGTGCAGGCGCTCAGGCCCGATCGTGGAGAGGGAACCTCCATTGCATCGGGTCTTTTTGTTACAGCCTGGCTAAAATCTGTGGAGGAGTGGAGCCTTCAGGCGGATAAAACCGGCTCACCTGTCCTGGCGCGCAGGTGCCAGGGGAAGCCTCGACTCCCACAAGTTTTAGCCACGCTCTTTTTGTTACAGTTGCTGTCATGCATGAATGTTGGTATAATAAGCTCCAGGGGTAAGCTCCTGACAGTGGTGCAAAGAGGATATCGGGGAGTCAGAGACAGCCCTTTCCAGAGCTGCTTTTCGGCAGCTTCAGGAGGCTGCCAAACTGTCCGATACGCTCCAAATTGCACTTTGGTGCAGCGGGGGAAACGGGAGGGACGCCATGACCAGGCAGCAAGCGATCTTCATCCTGGTGCTGAATGCGTTCATCTCCTTGCTCATCGCCGTGCTGGTCGTCTTTGTGAGCGGACGACTCGGTGCTGGGCAACCAGTTGGCGTTGCCGAGGTGGGGGCAACCATCATGCCAACAACGACCCCCAGCGGAGCTGGCAGGCTGATCACTCACACCGTCAAACCAGGTGAGACCCTCACCTCCATCTCCCTCAAATATGGTGTCTCCGTCGAAGCCATCATGCTGGCCAACGGCCTTACCAACCCTGACGTGTTGGGCGTCGGCCAGGAGCTGATCATCCCCTGGCAAGGATTCACCCCCGCTTCGGCCTCCCCCACCTCTCCCCCTCCCACCTTTGGCCCCCCGCAGGTGCACATTGTAGCCATCCTGCTGAATACCCTGGATCGGAAGTCCACTGGGGAGATGGTCATTGTCACCAACAGCGGTGGTCAGATGAACCTGAAGGACTGGTCTTTGAGTGATGATGATGGCAACGTCTACACCTTCCCCGATTTCGTGCTGGGGAGTGGTGGTACTGTGAGGGTGCACACCGAATCTGGCAAGAACGGTGGGGCGGACCTCTACTGGGGCCGGGCCCTGGGGGTCTGGGACCCTGGCGACCTGGTGGTCCTGACCGACGACCAGGGAGTTATTGTTGACACCTACGAGATAAAGCGCTGAGTCCTGCCACACGGGGAAGCTCAATCTCTGTGACTTTT
>JBHIDP010000298.1:0-2821 GCA_046760185.1 Anaerolineae bacterium | reverse complement strand
ACAGTGGGGGAGCGGAGAAGTTGTTGGGGCGGGGGGACATGTTGTTCATGGCCCCCGATTCCAGCCAGTTGGTACGCCTCCAGGGTTGCTTCGTGTCAGACAGGGAGATGGAAGAATTGGTCCGATTCTGGAGGGGGACGGGCTTTGCCCCGAAAGTCACCACGGAGAGGATGATTCAGCAGCCTCTTTGGGAGGATCTGAGGGCTAAGGAAGCCAGGAGGAGAGACAGGGATGACCTCTTTGATGAAGCGGTCAAGGTTGTGCAACGCCACGACAGGGCCTCGATCTCGCTGCTACAACGCAAACTGCACATCGGCTACACACGGGCAGCCCGCCTGATTGACCTCATGGAAGAGGAAGGGGTCGTCAGCCCGGCCGAAGATGGTGCTCGTTGGCGGAAAGTGTTGGTTAAAGAAAAGGAGATATTCAAGCAAGAGGTCGAACCAGCTCCATCCTTGGAGCAATGATCGAACAGGTGGAGCTTTCCCTTGGATTGTGACAACCACCAGCAAATTGCCGGGGTGCTGTGAATGAATACGCTGATTTGCTTGCCTCTGGAAAATGCATTATAATGCACTCGGCTACAGGCAAAATAGCGGTCATGTGGGAAGGGCCTGTCCCCTCCCATGAAAGTGTAAAATTAGACGGTGGTTTGGGAAAGGGGGTGATGCCTTTTTAAGAGAGTCTTCAAGGCCAGGGATGTGGGGTCCCGGTCTCCCCGCTATCTCTATTGACCACTTGAAACCGGGATATAGAGATCCAGCATTAACGGACTCCAACGGAGGAGGAAAGAAATGAAAAAGTGGTTTCTTTTGGTGTTGGCCCTGTTGGTCATTACGTTGGTGGCGGCCCAGTGCGCCCCCCCGGCGGCACCCACGCCAACCCCCGCGCCAAAGGTCAAAATTGCTGTCGTCTCCGACATCGGCGGAAGGGGGGATCTAAGCTTCAACGATATGGCCTTTAAGGGGGGCGACGATGCCGAAAAGGACTTCGGCGTCGAGATGGTGGAGCTGATCAGCAAGGTGGAGGCGGACTACGTCCCCAACCTGACTGTCGCCGCCGAGGACCCCGACGTCCAGCTCATCGTTGGGGTGGGCTTTCTCCTGAGCGATGCCCTGGTGGAGGTGGCGAGGAAGTATCCGGATAAGAACTTCGCCGGCATTGACACCTTCTCCCAATTCATCGCGAAGGACAAGTATCCGGACGAATACCCGCTGCCGAACCTGATAGACTTCGTCTACGAGGAGCACAAGGGGAGCGCCCTGGTCGGAGCGCTTGGGGCGCTTTTGGCGGCCCAGTACGACAAACCCCACATCGGAGGCGTCTTCGGGATCGAGATCCCGGTCCTCTGGAAGTTCGAGATCGGATACAAGTGGGGTGCCCGGTGGGCGACCGAGTGGCTCAAGGAGAACAAGCCGGAGGAGGCCTTCGATTACACCAAGGAGTTCGTCCTCTGGACCTACACCGGCACCTTCAGCGACATCACCAAGGGGTATGAGGCCGCCAAGCCGATGTACGCCAAGGATGCGGTGACCGTCTACAACATCGCTGGTCCCCTTGGGTTGGGGATCAACCAGGCCGTAGCGGAGATCGCCGAGGAAAAGGGCCTGGAGATGGGGCCTCCCTTCTGGACCGGTGTTGATGCCAACCAGGACTACATCAACCCTGGCTTCATCATCGCCAGTATGATGAAGAGGGTTGATTGGGGCGTTTACACTGCCACCAAGCTGGTCGTGGACGGCACGTTCAGGGGCCTGGTGAAGGAGACAAATGGGAACATCGTGCTGGGCATCGGGACCAGGACAGCGGGCGAGTTGATGGAGGGCATCTCCGTCAGCACCCTGGATGACCTGGACGAGTTCATCGAGATGGCCGTGAGAGCGGAAGAATTGACGGGAAAGAAGGTTCTCACGATGTCGCCGGAGGAGATCCGCGCCAAGGTGGAGGCCATGCGAGAAGCTCAACCCGACTGGGTCTGGGAGGGGGTGGCTGAGCTTGAGGAGAAGATTCGCACGGGCGAAGTTGAAGTCCCCATGGTGATGGCAGAAGAGGATATAAAGAGCTGGCGCGATGAACTCGGTTAAGCGGGTGCAGTTAGGAGCTTAACCCTCCCCGCAGGTTTTGACAATGTTTCTGGGTTGCCAAGGAGCTTCATAGCGTGTCTTGTGCCGCCTGAAAACCCGTGGAAGGGTCTGCCACCTGCGTTGACTGCCGCACCGTTCGGCTGAGGTCTTCGACTGAGCTCAGACGAAGTCCTCACGGCCGAAGCCCACCCCGGCGTGGACTGAGTAGGAGCAAGCTGTAGGGAGGAGGCCAGCCCTCCTCCCCTACTTGCTCCTACTTTTGGGTAGGAGGGCAGTCCGTGCCTTGCGCGGACTGCCCTGTGCATTAATGCATGAGGGGAGGATCATGGCCATCCTGCCGGCCGAGCAGGCCACCAGGGAGGGGTTGGGGCTTCTCACTACCAGAGCTAGGTGAGGTGGGTAGCACGTTGACCAAAATCTGAGGGAGAGATAGAAAGCATGAGCTCTAAACCCTTCATCGAGATGAAAGCCCTAAGGAAAATATACCCCGACGGCACGGTTGCCCTGCGGGGCGTGGATTTCGACATCGGGAGGGGGGAGATCGTCGGGCTGTTGGGCGAAAACGGCGCCGGAAAGACAACTTTGATGAAAATCCTCTCCGGTCTCCTACCCTTAACCGGCGGAGAAATCTATGTGGGAGGCAAACGGGCAAACTTCAGGAACCCCTCAGATGCCCTAGAGGTTGGGATAGGGATGGTCCATCAGTTCTTTGCCCTCGTCCCCCCCTACACTGCCAT
>JBHIDP010000297.1:0-2901 GCA_046760185.1 Anaerolineae bacterium | reverse complement strand
GGTGAGGTACGGACCGATGCGTTTACTTTCGTTACGAACGCCCAAATCGCGCCACCCAGGTTAGAATACGTGATAGTGCAGGGCGTTCAGGAGCAGGTTGACGATGAGGTACAGGAGGTGGACGTGCTGGCTCAGGTGTCGAGCCTGGCGGTCTCCTCCCGTCTGCTTGACACCTCGCTGACCTATCCTGAGGTGGAGGCCATCCTTGGTCGTCTGGAATCATCCACCCCCATTATGGTCGGCGTGGCCAAGGTTTTGGGTTACCTGGACGGCAACGTGGTGCGTTTCCCCCGCCACGCGGCCATGCCCGGCTCCGAAGTGCACCTGGCCCCCAATCAGCTTCTACAGCAGTTCTTCTCCCACAACATCGAGTCGGGAGTTGAGATCGGCACCCTTATCAACCGACCGACGGTTGGGGTGCTCCTCGACCCTAACGGGCTGCGCCGTCACCTGGCCGTCATCGCTCAGACGGGCGCTGGTAAATCGTACACGGTGGGGGTGATTCTGGAGAGACTTCTGGAATTAGGGGGGACAATCGTAGTTTTCGATCCTAACAGCGACTACGTCCTTATGCGCCGTGATGAGCGCCAGCGCCCCACTTCCTTCGCCGGGCGGGTGGAAGTATACCGACTTCCCAGTGGCCAGAAAGGCCGCATCTCCGACCAGGCTATCGGCAAAACGAGGCGCTTCCAGGTGCAATTCTCCAAGCTGGAGGTTGACGAAATCTGTGCCATGACGGGCATCAGCGAGAAATGGGCCAATGTCCGTAAGGCTATCCGAACAGCCTACGACAATTTGCAGGGAACCGACTACACCCCTCACATGTTCGTGCAGGAGTTGCATCGCCTTAGCCAGGGTGGTCACGCCGGGATGGCTGGCGGGGGAAGGAGGCCCATCAGTCCGGCCATCGGCGACGAAGAGGAATTCGAGGAGTACTTCCGTTCGCAGACGGCACGCAAGGCCGGGCTCGAACCGCAGCCGCCGGCAGATGACTTCGAAAGCTGGTTTCCTGAGGGAAGGGAGCCTCCGTCAGAAGCGGAGCGGCCGCCACGAGAGGCCAAGGATGAGCAGCCGATCACCCTTGACGTCATCAGTGGCGCCGGCCGGGCCCTCAAATACATCGAGAGGCTGGAACGGGTGGATATCTGGGGCTTCGAGGATGTGCCCATGGATGATCTCCTGCGGCCTATGAGCCTTTCGGTCATTGACCTGGCTGGCGTTGATCAGTGGATCGCCGAGTTTGTGGTCAACAAGGTACTGCAGGAGACCTGGTCCCAGGCTGTTACCGACGGGCTGACCCGACCCGTTTTCATCGTTCTTGAGGAGGCTCACAATTTCGTCCCTGGTGGCCGGGGTGATTACAGCCAGAGTGCAGCCATTATCAAGCGCATCGCCTCTGAAGGGCGCAAGTTCGGCATCTTCCTCGTTTTGATCACCCAACGACCCTACCGCATCCATCAGGACACCCTTTCCCAATGCAACAGTCAAATCATCATGCGTCTCACCAATCCCGAGGACCAGAGCGCGGTGCGCCGGGCCTCGGAGAGTATCTCTGAGGGCTTACTGGCCGACCTGCCCGGCCTGAACGTAGGCGAGGCGGTGGTGCTCGGCCCCTTGGTGCGGGTGCCAGTGATGGTCCGGGTCGGCAAGCGCCAGTCGCAGGAGGGTGGCAGCGACATTGATGTGGTAAAGGCCCTGGAGAGGGCAAGAAGCGAAGTGATTACGGAGGAGATGGAGAAGAAGAGCAAAAAAGGGCGCAAAAGGACCGAGTGGAAAGAGGAAGTCTAGGAAACGAATGGTCCGCATTGTATTTACCGCCGACAACCATCTGAACAAATACTACGCCAAGATGACGCCGGACCAGTTGGCCAGGCGCCGCCAGCGCATCCGCGAGGCCTGGGCCCGGACGGTGGATTTCGCCATCGAGCAGAAATGCGACCTCTACCTTCACGGTGGAGACCTTTTCGATATGCCCGACCCCCGGACGTCAGAGTTGGTGTGGGTGGCCAGACAGTTCCAGCGATTGCGAGAGGCCGGGGTGGAGGTGTGCGCCATCGGCGGCACCCATGACATCCCCAAGATGGGCAGCCAGGGTGCCACCCCGCAGCGCATCTACGAAGAAGTGCGAGTGGCCCACGTCTTCACCAAGACGAGGGAGGTGGAATTCATCCCCTTTGAATTCGACTCAGTGACTGTTGCTGTTGGCGGGTTGCCCCCTGATCCCCGCCTGGGCCCGGGAGATGACCCCTTCGAAGGTGTGACTATCACTCCCCCGCAGGCCGACATTGTTCTGCTCCTGGCCCACTATGGTGTGGAAGGGACCATCTACCCTGGGGCCAATGAACCCATCCTCTCCAAGGCGAGCATCGCTGCGCTGGAGGGGATTGATTGTCTCCTGGTAGGGCATGTGCACCGCAAGCAGAAGATGAAAGTTGGGGAACTGACGGTGCTCTTCCCTGGCCCGACGGAGCGGATGACCTTCGGGGAGCGGGACGAGGCCACTGGTTTCCTCTATCTGAGGTTCAGCGGCAAAGAACGCATCAGGATGCGCTCCAGGCATGTCGAACTGGAACCCCAGCGGATGGACCGCATCGAGATTCGCGCCACGGATATCCCCGCCGAGGACCCGACTGGCTACGTCCTCGACCGTGTTCGTGAAGCTTCCGATCCCGACCTCCTCCTCCAGTGCCGCCTGGTGGGTCCCCTCTCTCGGCACCTGTACCACGACCTGCGTTTCTTCGACATCTGGCGCATGGGGAACGAGGTCAACTTCTTCTTCGACCTGGACAGGGCAGGTGTCTACCTGCAAGACGAAATCAATCCTGAAGTTGAATTTGGCGGGGAGCGGGTGAGCCCCCGGCAGGAGATTGAGAAAGTGGCCAAAGCACTGGCAGCGGAGGC
>JBHIDP010000296.1:0-2968 GCA_046760185.1 Anaerolineae bacterium | reverse complement strand
GTACGGAACACCACCTGCACATCGGCCTCGATGGCGATGTCCTCCAGCGGCCCGCCATCCCCCTCTAACAACACCCTCTGGTAACGATAGCGAGCCAGCCGGGTCTCCTCGGCGAAGGCCTGATCCAGATCAGCGACGGCCGCCTCGATGCGCTCGTCCCCCCGCCCCGCCGTGTGGACGACAACCACCTCGTCCACCGCATCGCCCCGCCGCTCCAACTCCAACACCGCCAGCGTCACCACCTGGGGCTCGGTGCCCAGTGTGGCGATCATCACAGCCGACATCACAACCCTCCGCAAGCTTAAGAGGCGAGGGAGTTCCTCCTGCCGACCCTCGCTTGATCAAAGTTATCTGTTCGATTAGAATACGATGTGAAGCGCCCAAGGCAACGTCGAAAGAAGGCTTCGGCCTGATAAGTAGATGCCCTTGTTGGTGCTTTTTGTGGTGAGGCTCTTTTATCCTCCGTGGCTGCAAACAAAAATGCCCGCTCCCCAGGCTCAGAGCCTGGACGCTGGCAGACTGATCAGGCAGGCCTGTCTGCGTGCCACGCACAGGCAGGCCGAACAAGGCCCTTGGCACGGCAACCTCTCTCGGGATGACTTCCTTTGAAACCCCATCGTCCCTCCCGAACAGACAGCCTCCCTGTCCTGCTGCGACAACACCTATCCCCACTTTACATCATACCACACCTGGCAACGGAGGTCAATACCTTATCGCCATGTCTTTCAATATTCTCCATTAGGCTATCGGACACTTTCTCAGGCGAGAGGTAGACCTCCAAGATTTTTCAGGTCAACGGACGAAAGCGCACTTTGTTAGCCTCCAGGACAACGAATGTGCCGGACAAGCGGTCAGCATAATTGTCCAGCAGATAACGCAGTCGCGGAACCTTTAAGGCCCGTTCAGCAACGTCAAATCGCAACAAGACGATTCCATGTGCTGGCCGTCGCAGACGATAGACCAGTTCTCCAAAATCCTTATCATCGGTGAGGAGGATACGGTCCTCAGCAAGAGCACGTGTCAGAATCTCGTCATCGGTGGCTCCACGCAGCGTTTCGACAGCATAGAGGACTTCATGACCATCGCTGCGCAGGGCATCTACTAGCCCGGCGTCGCAACACTCATCGGCGAGGAATTTCATAGGCGTTGTCCATCAGCGAAAACGATTTCTTCTTGGGCCAGATAATCAGCAGCGAAGGCGGCGGCAGCGTATATATCGTCTGGTGTGAGATGCGGATGATCGGCCAGAATTTCGTCAACTGTCATCCCACCCGCCAGTTTGCGAAGGATGTGTTCCACAGTGATGCGTGTGCCTTTGATGACCGGTTTGCCGAACATGATTGCCGGGTTGATCTCTATTCGGTCGTGAGTCATCAGTCACCTCCTCATACATATGGGATAGTCGGGTAGCAAACCCAACCTACTCGACCTACCGGGCTGTAGGGCGGCTTTGCTAGCCGCCTTCCCCAACGTCGGGGGAAATCCGAGCTACTGCCGCGCGAACCCGGCCGGGAAACGGTTGGAATGCTGGCGCAGGTTCAACTGGGCTGCCTCTTGGGTATTCAGCAGTAGCTGCATACTGTTCCGCCAGATGCCGGAGGGTCTGATTCAATGCTGTGGTGTTCTCCATTCCTGGCGTGGTCATGCGGCACCTCCTACCTGCACCAACAACGCCTTCACCACATCGTGCAGCTCAGCGAGCTCAGATCCCATTATACCACACCAACATACACTTCGGGTTAAAAACAGATTAAAAATCCATAACAATCCTCCCCATTCTCCATTCTCCATTCTCCACTCTCCACTCTCCCTCCTCTCTTTGCTCCCCGAGCTGCATTTGACTATTTCCAAACAGCTCCAGTATACCACATCTCGCCCCACTTTTCAACCCCTTCCACGCTTTGGTTCACATTTGAGCGTTGTTGTGCTATAATCATCTTCAGGAGTATCTCCCATGCATGAACTCTCTACCACCGAAGGTATACTGGCCGTCGTCCTGGAGGAAGCTGAGAGAGTCGAGGCCAGCAGAGTGACCGAGATCAACCTGGTCCTCAGCCAGGCTTCCGACATCAGCGAGGAGGCCGTACGCTTCTACTTCGAGCTGCTCAGCCAGGGTACCATGGCCGAGGCGGCTACCCTTTCCTTCAGGACGATACCGGCCCAGTTCCAGTGCTGGCATTGCGGGGAGGAGTTTCAAGACCCAGGACCCGATGGACTCTGCCCTCAGTGTGACGGACCAGCCACAGCCGTACCTCCTGAGCATGAATTTTATGTCGAGAGCATTGACGTGGAATGAGGTAGGGTGCCTTGACAACTGCTAGGACTGTGAACGATCGGGATTCAACTGTCGCTTTGAAAAAGGTCCACGTCACCGGCGTGGTGCAGGGGGTTGGCTTCAGACCCTTTGTCTATGGCCTGGCGCAGCGCTACGAGCTGACCGGCTGGGTGTGTAATACCTCGGCCGGGGTGGACATCGAGATAGAGGGCACACCTGAGTCGCTGGCCCAATTCCTGACCGCACTGGAGGCTGAGGCCCCTCCCCTGGCCCACATCGAGACGGTGTCAGTCAGCGATCACCCTCCCAATGGGTACCAGCGGTTCGAGATCCGCCACAGCGTGGCCCAGGCCGGACAATTCCAGCCCATCTCCCCCGACATCTGCACCTGTCCCGACTGTCTACGGGAGCTTTTCGACCCCAACGATCGGCGCTACCGCTACCCTTTCATCAACTGCACTAACTGTGGCCCCCGTTTCACCATCATCCAAGACATCCCCTACGACCGGCCCAAAACCACCATGCGTCCCTTCGTCATGTGCCCCTCCTGCCAGACCGAATACGATGACCCCCTCGATAGGCGCTTTCATGCCCAACCCAATGCCTGCCCCGAATGTGGACCCAAAGTATGGTTAGAGGGAACTGAGGGAACTAAGAGCCTATCCGGAAAATCCGTAGTAACGACTTCAGTCG
>JBHIDP010000295.1:0-2979 GCA_046760185.1 Anaerolineae bacterium | reverse complement strand
GGTCTTGCGTTTATGGCAAGGCGTGGTAAAATAGTTGTGGGGCCCGGAATTCGGGTGCATCGAAATCCAGTTCGGAGGAGACAGTTTGTTTTTTGACGAAGCGAAGATATATGTGCGCGGAGGGGATGGAGGCAACGGTTGCGTCAGCTTCCGCCGCGAGAAATACGTCCCTATGGGCGGGCCCGATGGGGGGAACGGCGGTAAGGGTGGCGACGTTTTTCTGATCGCTTCTCGCCACCTGAACACCCTCATCAACTTCAAAAAGCGCCAGCACTTCAAAGCCCAAAAGGGCAGCCACGGACAGGGCAGCGATAAGCAGGGGAAAAGTGGCCAGGACCTGTACATTGACGTTCCCTTAGGGACAGTGGTGCGCGAGGCTGAGAGTGAGCAACTGCTGGGCGACTTGACGCGGGCAGGACAAAAGGTGCTGGTGGCCCAGGGAGGGCGTGGTGGACGGGGCAACGCCGCCTTCGCCTCCCCCACCAATCAGGCCCCCCGCCTGGCTGAGAAGGGGGAACCGGGTCAGGAACGCTGGCTCCATCTGGAACTGAAACTGATCGCCGACGTGGGGGTCACCGGCTGCCCCAACGCCGGCAAATCCACCCTCCTGGCCGCTGTCAGCGCCGCCCGACCCAAGATCGCCGACTATCCCTTTACCACCCTGTCACCGACCCTGGGGGTGGTCACGGTCAACGATCATAGCTTCGTCATGGCCGACATCCCCGGCCTGATCGAAGGGGCCCACGCCGGGGCTGGCCTGGGCCACCAGTTCCTGCGGCACGTGGAACGCACCCGCTTCCTCATCCACCTCCTGGACGGTGCTTCGCCCCACCCCCTCCAAGACTTCGAGGATATCAACCAGGAGCTGCACCTCTTCAACCCTCGTCTGGGAGCCAAACCCCAGTTCGTGGTGCTTAACAAGATGGACCTTCCTCAGGCCCAGGAGCTTTGGCCCCAGGTCAAGGAGGAAATGGAAAGGCGTCAGTTGCCAGTGGCCTCCATCTCGGCCGTGACCGGACAGGGCGTGCGGGAGATGCTCTATCGGTTGGTGGCCCTCCTTGATAGTCTACCCCCGGAGGAGCCAGCGGAGGAGGAGATTCCGGTCCTTCGTCCCACTCCGGTGGACGAGGAGACCTTCACCGTCAGCAGGGAGGGGGATGCCTTTCGAGTACAGGGCCCCAGGGTGGAGCGAGTGGTGGCCATGACCAACTGGGAACTGGAGGAGGGTGTGGAACGTTTCCAGCGGGTGCTGGAGGCCATGGGCGTGGCTGCCGCTTTGAGAGAAGCGGGCATCCAGACGGGGGACACAGTACACATTAGCGATATGGAGTTGGAATGGATGTAGAGACCCTGGGCGTGTTCGGCGGCACCTTCGATCCGATCCACTGCGGGCACCTGGTGGCTGCTGAGGAGGCACGGGTGAGGCTGAACCTGCGAGAGGTGATCTTCGCCCCGGCCACGATACCCCCCCACAAGGTGGGAGAGGTCATAACCCCGATAGAGCACCGTTTGGCCATGATCCGCCTGGCCATCGCTTCCAATCCCCATTTCACGTTATCGCTGGTGGATGTCAACAGGCCAGGCCCGGCCTACACCGTTGATAGCATCCACCTGCTGCAGGAGGAGTGGGGACCGGAAGTGAAGATATACTTCATCATGGGGCTTGATTCGCTGGAGGAAATCCTCACCTGGCATAGGCCAGAGCTTCTGATCCAATCATGTCACCTGGCGGTGGTAAACCGTCCCGGACATAACGCCGACCTGTCAACCTTGGAGAACTCGCTTCCCGGCCTCTCCCGGCGGGTTACCTTCGTTCCCATGCCTCAACTGGACATTTCCTCCACCGATCTGCAACGGCGGGTGCGGGAAGGGCGTTCCATCAAGTACCTGGTACCCGAGGCGGTGGAAGCCTACATCCACAGTCACGGCCTCTATTTGTCGTAACAACATCGCCTTGTCACTGACTCTATCTGAAAGAGAAAGCTGATTGGCGATCTCGACCAATCAGCTTATTGTTTTGGAGGTTCAATTGAAGCTTAGCCTATCAACAGCATCGCTCTACCACTACCCCTTGCGCTGGATTTTCTCCATGGCTGCCCAACTGGGGTTTGCCGGCTTGGAGCTGGTCCTCGGCCCGGAGGCGATCGTTAGAGGACCAGCTTACCTGAACAGGCTTTCCGAAGATTATGCCCTGCCCATCCTGACCATTCATCCCCCGGCCTTCCAGTTTCCGGGCTGGGGGCGGCTAACCTGCTGGCCAAAGCTGGTGGACTTCGCTGCAGCCGTTGACTGTCCGATAATGATCATTCACCCTCCGCGCATCAAATCCTTCGACAGCGTCTGGGGAAGAACCTACCTCGATACCCTGGCCATCAGCAAGGAGAAGGCATCCAGGACCGGGACAGAGATAAGCCTGGAGAACCGGGCCTGCTTCAGGAAGGACGATCGAGAATTGATATTGAACGATGGCCTCAGCCTGCGGCGGTTCGCTGAGAAACATGACCTCTCCCTCACCCTCGACACCTCCCATGTCGGCTCCTCAGATGAGACCCTGATGGCAATGTACCGAGCCTTCAGAGGCCGCCTGTCCAACGTCCACGTCAGCGACGAACGTCAGTTGCCCCGATTCCTGGATAAGCCTTACCTCTACACCCACTTCAAGCAGCACCAGATGCCAGGCCATGGAATCTTGCCCCTGACCCACTTTCTGGCTCAACTGACGCAGGACGGGTACAGAGGCCCGGTCACTCTGGAGGTCAGCCCCATCCCTCTGCGCGCCTGGTGGCCACCTTGCGCCAAGCGTCGCCTGGCTCAGGCGCTGGCCTTCACCAAGGAAGGCCTTGATCTGTTCAATCAACCTCGTTCCCTCAATCAGAGTTAGCATCCAGATCAAAGCCCAGGCTAGTAGCCACCCCACCCTCAAACCATTCGAGTCTGGCTACAATCTGTGGAGGAGTGGAGCCGTTCGGCTGAGCCCCG
>JBHIDP010000294.1:0-2982 GCA_046760185.1 Anaerolineae bacterium | reverse complement strand
TCGAAACTTCCTCTTGACAAACTGGGCAATTGTGGTATAATAGTAGTGCCCCTCCCCTAGGGGAGGGGGCTAAACTTGGATCAGCGGTGGAGGGAGGTTCCCATGCACCCCAGGACAAAAGATGAAATCCTGTGGCGCTTGAAGTCTGTCGTAGGGCACACCCAAGGGGTGCAACGCATGATCCGGGATGAGACCTACTGTTTCGACATCATCAAACAGACGGTGGCCATTCGCAATGCTCTGCACCAGATCAATCGCCTGTTGTTGCAGGATCATCTGGCTACCTGCGTCTCACCTGTTATCCAGAGGGATGACTATCAGGAGAGAGAAAGGCTCCTGGTAGAATTGACCGAATTGTTTGACACGGAAAGGAGAGTGGAAGATGGCGACCAAACAGTTGACCTTACCGGTTGAAGGCATGACCTGCGCCAGTTGCGTGGGACATGTAGAACGAGCCCTGAAGAAAGTAGAGGGGGTCCTTTTGGCCAACGTCAACCTGGCCACTGAGAGAGCGAGGGTGGAGTTTGACCCCAGCACGACTAAACTTGGCGACTTGATCGCCGCCGTGCGAGATGCTGGCTACGATGTCCCCGTGGAGAAGATGATCCTCCCCATCGGAGGTATGACCTGTGCCTCCTGTGTCGGTCACGTGGAGCGGGCCCTCAGCAAGGTGGAAGGGGTGGTCAGTGTCAATGTCAACCTGGCCACGGAGAAGGCGACCGTGGAATACATCCCCGGCCTGGCTGGCACTTCGGCTACGCTCAGTGCAAGCCTGACAGCCTTCAAACAGGCAGTGGCCGACTATGGCTACGAAGTCCTGGAGGAGAAAGAGGAGGTAGCCGAGGAGGAGGTTGACCTGGAGGAGATCAAGATGGCTGAGGCCCGGCGACGGATGCTGGTCGCCTGGGGCTTCACCGTCCCCATCATCGCCTGGATGTTACTGGAGATGTTCTTCGGCATCGTCTGGCCCAACCAGACCATCTACGACCTGGGGTTGATCCTGCTGGCGGTGCCGGTCCTCTTCTGGGTGGGCTGGCCCACCTATCGTTCGGCCTGGAGTGCGGTGACCCACGGCAACGCCAACATGGATGTCCTCATCGCCATGGGCACGGGGGTCTCCTTCCTCACCGGGCCGGCGACCTTTTTCGCTCCAGTGGCCAACTACGCCGGCGTGGCGGCCATGATTATGGCTTTCCACCTCACGGGCCGCTACGTGGAGGCCACGGCCAAGGGCCGCGCTTCGCAGGCCATCCGCAAGCTGCTGGAGCTGGGAGCCAAGACAGCGCGCGTGCTGGTAGAGGGTCAAGAGATCGAGGTGCCCATCGAGAAGGTGACGGTGGGGGATATCATGGTGGTCCGCCCCGGCGAAAAAATCCCCACCGATGGGATCATCCTTGAAGGAGAGAGCGCCATAGATGAATCCATGGCCACTGGCGAATCCATGCCGGTCAACAAGCAGCCCGGCGACGAGGCCATCGGCGCCACGGTCAACCAGGAGGGGCTGCTGAAGGTGGAGGCTACCAAGGTGGGCAAGGACACCTTCCTCTCCCAGGTGATCAAGCTGGTGGAGGAGTGCCAGGGGTCGAAAGTGCCCATCCAGGAGTTCGCCGACCGGGTGACGGGGGTCTTCGTGCCGGTGGTCATCGGCATCGCTATCCTGACCCTCATCGTCTGGCTGGTTGCCCCCGATGCCCTGCGCCCTGTGGGAGAGTGGGCCCAGGCTTTCCTTCCCTGGGTGGATCCCAATCTGGGGATGGTGACGCTGGCCCTCGTAGCCACAGTTTCGGTGCTGGTCATCGCCTGTCCCTGTGCCCTGGGGTTGGCCACGCCCACAGCCCTCATGGTGGGCAGCGGTATGGGGGCGGAGAACGGGGTCTTGATCCGTCATGGAGAGGCCATCCAGACCCTGAAGGACGTGCACACCATCGTCTTCGACAAGACGGGCACTATAACCAAGGGAAAGCCGGAGGTGACGGATGTGATTGCCCTCACCCCTAACCCCCCATCCCCCTTCCCCCTCTCCCAATTTTGGGAGAGGGGGAAGGGGGTGCAGGGGGAAGGGGGAGAGGGCCTCCTTCTGTACCTGGCGGCGTCTGCCGAGCGAGGCTCTGAGCACCCGTTGGGGCGGGCCATCGTGGAGCGGGCCCAGGAGTTGGGGCTGGCCCTGGAGGAGCCGGAGGGTTTCCAGGCCATCCGGGGCAAAGGAGTGCGAGCTTCGGTCAACGGTACCAAAGTGCTGGTAGGCAGCCGACGCTTGATGGCCGAGGCGGGGATAGATCCGACGCCCCTGGAGGCAGATTTGGAACGGTTGGAGGAGGAAGCCAAAACGGCCATGCTGGTAGCTCACGACAGCACCTTGGTTGGGGTCATCGCCGTGGCCGATACCCTGAAAGAGGACTCGATTGCGGCCATCAGGGAACTGGAGAGCATGGGCATCGAGACGGCTATCCTCACCGGTGACAACCAGCGCACGGCGGAGGCCATTGCCAGGAAGGTGGGTATCAGCCGCGTACTGGCCGAGGTGCTGCCCGACGGCAAGGTGGAGGTGATCCAGGAGCTCCAAGAGAAAGTCGGTTTGGTGGCCATGGTGGGGGACGGTATCAACGACGCGCCGGCCCTAACCCAGGCCAACGTAGGCATCGCCATCGGTACCGGCACGGACATCGCCATCGAGGCCTCGGACGTGACCCTGGTGCGCGGCGACCTGTCAGGGGTAGTAACAGCGGTGAAGCTCAGCCGGGCCACCTTCACCAAGATCAAGCAGAACCTCTTCTGGGCCTTCTTCTATAATGTGATAATGATCCCCTTGGCCATCGTGGGGCTGATGCACCCGGTGCTGGCCGAGATCGCTATGGCCACCAGCTCAGTAACCGTCGTCTCCAATGCTAACCTGCTGCGGCGGGTCAACATCCGCCCCGGTTACGAGACGATTTGGGGCTGAGTGGAGGGTCACATGACTGTTGAAGCTGCGAGCCCTGTCAG
>JBHIDP010000293.1:0-3015 GCA_046760185.1 Anaerolineae bacterium | reverse complement strand
GGCTCCACTCCCCAAGCCATTTTAGCCAGACCCGACCGAATTCGGCGACGCAGTTTCGGCCCAGGCTTTTCGGTCACGGAGAGTAGGGCCTGAATTCAGGTCAAGCCATACGATTTCGAACCAGCTTTATGATCTCCATGATTAGCAAGGGCATAAAGCCCAGACCGACGACGATGCCCCAGTCTCGCAGGAGCAAAGGCATAGTCTCGAAGATAGGATGGAAAAAGGGCACATAGATGATCGCGATCTCACTCAGGATGACGATGAGAAAGGCGACCACCAACCAGATATTGGAGAAAACACCCACCTGAAAGAGAGAGTATTTGTTGCTTCTCAGGTTGAAGGCGTGGACATTCTGGGCAAAAATGGATGTGGAGAAAGCCATGACCCGCGCCCTTTGCACTCCTCCACCGAGGAAGTAGTATTCCAGAATAAAGGCGCCTAGGGTTAAAGCGCCGATAATCACCCCCTGCAGCCCCATAGTGTAAGCCATGGAACGGGTGATGATGTTCTCCTTCACCGGGCGGGGTGGACGGTCCATGATCCCCGGTTCGGTCGGTTCCACCCCCAGGGCTAAGGCCGGTAGACTGTCGGTGGCCAGATTGATCCACAGGATCTGGATAGGCAAGAGAGGCAAAGGCATGCCGGCCAGGGAGGCGATGAACAGAGTCAGTATCTCGCCGGTGTTGCAGGAGAGAAGGTAGTGGATGAAGCGGCGGATGTTGTCGAAGATGCCCCTCCCCTCCTCCACAGCGGCCACGATCGAAGCGAAATTGTCATCAGCCAGGACCATGTCCGCTGACTCCCTGGAGACATCGGTACCGGTGATACCCATAGCGATTCCGATGTCCGCTTCCTTCAGAGCTGGTGCGTCGTTGACCCCATCGCCGGTCATAGCCGCCACAGCACCGTTGGTTCTCCAGGCCCGCACGATACGTAACTTGTGCTCCGGTGATACCCGGGCGTAAACCTTGATCTTATCCACTATCTCAGCCAGGCGCTGATCGCTTACCCTCTCTAGATCCCTGCCCCTAAGGGTAAACTCCCCCTCTCGGAGGATATCCAATCCCTTGGCGATGGCAGTGGCTGTACTCTGGTGGTCGCCGGTAACCATGACCACCTGGATGCCAGCCCGCTGACATTCCTTGACGGCCGACTTTGCTTCCGGACGGGGTGGATCAATCATGGCTACCAACCCCACATAGGTCAGGTCCCTCTCCACGGCCTCGGCTGCGGGTTCCTTCTCAAGCCCATCTAAATCGCGGTAGGCCATGGCCAACAGTCTCATGGCCTTGGCCGCCAGATGGTTGTTGACACCCAGTATCTCTTGTCGCTTCTGCTGGCCCAGCTCTTTTATCTGCCCATCGTCGTAGTGGTGGGTGCAGAGGTCAAGGATCACATCCGGGGCGCCCTTGATATAACCACGCAGTTGACCATCCGTGTTTCGCCATAGGCTGGTCATACGCTTGCGTCCCGAGTCGAAAGGAATCTCTCCTACGAAATGATATTCCTTCTCCAGCTCCTCCCGCCACAATCCGGCTTTGGCTGCTGCCGTGAGCAGGGCCGCTTCTGTAGGATCGCCGACAATGGTCCAGTTGCCTTTGCCATCTCCGTCATTTTTCAACTGAGCGTTGTTGCACAGGGCTCCAATGCGGAGGACTAGTTGCAATTCGTCATCTGTTTCATCAATACGACGGGGCCCGATCCTGAACCAGCCGGCAGGAGCATAACCCTCGCCGGTAACCTCAATCAGATGCTCCCCCACGCAAATGTAGCGCACCGTCATCTGGTTCTCGGTCAGGGTGCCCGTCTTATCGGTGCAGATCACGGAAGCTGAACCCAGCGTCTCCACCGAAGGGAGTCTGCGGATAAGGGCGTTGCGCTTCACCATGCGCCGCACCCCTAGAGCCAGGGCGATGGTAACCACAGCCGGGAGCCCTTCTGGAATGGCGGCCACGGCCAGACTGACCGCGACCAGGAACATCTCCATAACGGGGTCTCCTCGCAGCACACCCAGGGCAAAGACTACAGTCACGATGGCCAGACAGGCGTAGACTAGCCATTTCCCCATCCGCTCCAACCGCTGCTGCAGGGGTGTCGGCCCCTCCTCGATCTCCTGAACCAGGCCAGCGATGCGTCCCAATTGAGTAGCCATACCGGTCGCGGTTACGACGCCTCGCCCTTTGCCGTAGGTAATGGTTGTGCTGGCGTAGACCATGTTGCGCCGATCTCCTAACGGACTGTCTTCCTCCACAACTTTGTGGGCGTCCTTCATGACCGACACCGACTCCCCTGTCAGGGAAGCTTCATCCGCTTTGAAGCTGTAGGTTTCGATCAGCCGCCCGTCGGCCGGCACCAGGTCTCCCATCTCGAGGACTAGAATGTCACCGGGGACTACATCCTGAGCAGGGATATTCTTCACTTCTCCGTCACGCAGGACACGAGCAGTGGGGGCGGTCAGCTTGCGCAGGGCTTCTATGGCACGTTCGGCGCGATACTCTTGGATAAAGCCCAGAATGGCGTTGAGGACGACGATGACCAGGATAGCGATGCTATCTTGCCATTCCCCCACGATACCTGAGACGATGGCTGCACCGATGAGGACCAGCACGATGAAGTCGGTAAATTGAGAGAGGAACTGCTGGAGAGGAGAAGCTCTTTTTGCTTCCTTCAAACGGTTGAGGCCAAACCTGGCTGACCGCAGACGGGCTTCCTCTTGGGTCAAGCCCCGCCTCGGATCGGTCCGCCAATGTTTGAGAGCAGCGTCCAAACCCATGGCGTGCCAGGCCGGCTCGCTACGAGGTAGGTCTACAGTAGAGGCCGCATCATCGGCCGTGGAACTGAGGAGAACCTTCTCTTCCAATCTGTCACCTGTGGACTGCCTTTGGATAGCCACTGCTTCGCTTCTTTAGTACTCGTGTAATAATAACTTCCCGCCCTCTGGGCCGGCGGCTTTTGATCCCATTTGCAAGGACAAAGTCAGGACGCAACTTGTACTGAGCACTTCGGCTACGC
>JBHIDP010000292.1:0-3046 GCA_046760185.1 Anaerolineae bacterium | reverse complement strand
TCATATAATTCACCGTTTCAGAACTCTACAGGAATGTGATGGACCCCGAAAAAGCTTGGCAGGCTGCCTTGGGAGAATTGCAGTTGCAGATGACCAAGGCCACCTTCGATACATGGGTGAAGAACACCTATCTCGTCGCTTATGAGGATGGGGTCTTTATCATCGGTGTGCACACCTCCTACGCCGCCGAATGGTTGGAGAACCGCCTTCAATTCCTCATAAAGAGAACCTTGGGGCGCATCATAGGACGTACCGTTGGGGTGAGGTTCATTGTCAGACTGCCCCGCCCGCCAAAAGAGGATATACCTGAACTACTCTCCTCGCCTGTCCCAGAGGTTCCTTCTACTGACAACGATAGATGCCACTCCAATCTCGATGGACGCTATACCTTCGAAACCTTCATCGTGGGCAATAGCAACCGCCTGGCTCATGCGGCTTCCGTGGCCATAGCCGAGAGGCCGGCCGAAGCGTATAATCCCTTCTTTATCTACGGGGGAGTGGGGCTGGGCAAAACCCACCTACTACATGCCATAGGGCACATCCTCCAACGAAATGGGCGGCAGGTCCTCTACGTCACTTCTGAGAAGTTCACCAATGACTTGATAGAGGCCATACGTTGTCAGACCACTGGGCAATTCCGTAGCATCTACCGCGAGATTGATGTCCTGCTGGTGGACGATATCGAGTTCATCGCCGGCAAAGAGAGCACTCAAGAGGAGTTCTTTCACACCTTCAATGCCTTATACGCCGCCGGCCGACAGATTGTGCTAAGCAGTGACCGTCCTCCCAAAGCCATCCTTACCCTGGAAGAGCGCTTGCGCTCCCGTTTTGAGTGGGGTCTTATCGCCGACATACAGCCGCCTGATCTGGAGACCCGTATTGCCATCCTACGCTCCAAAGCAGAGAACTACCCATTCTCTGTGCCTGACGATGTAATCTTCCTGATCGCCCAACGGGTGCAAAGCAACATCCGCGAATTGGAGGGAGCGCTTAACCGCCTTGTGGCCTGTGTGCAGTTGACAAGCGCCCAACTCACACCGGAGGTAGCGGCCTCCCTTCTGGACAATGTGGTTTTCCCCCACAGGTGCTTTACCCCAACCGAGATCGTGGATGAGGTGGCTCACTTCTATAACCTTGAACCAGCCGACCTGCGGAGCAAACGACGTACCAAGAAGGTCGTCTTACCACGACAGATCGTCATGTACCTGGCCCGCGAAATGACCGATGCCTCTCTTCCCCAGATAGGCCAGGAACTAGGTGGCCGGGACCATAGCACCATCATGTACGGTCATGACAAGATCGCTGATCAACTGGAGAAGGATGAGCAACTGAGACAGCAACTATTAGCCATCAAAGAGAGGATACATAACCATAAGTAGAGAGCACACGCAGAGTCCGGAGACGAAAGGGGCTGACCGACAACATCAGCCCCTTTTGTCATCAGTTGTGGATAAGTAGCCAAAAACTGTGGATAACTGGCCTTAATTGTGGATAATCTTTTCCGCAGACATTATCGCTAATCGGCTATCTAGGGGAAAGAACCTGATCCCCCCTATATGTAGTAGAGGTCAAAACGGATAGTTTTCACGCCATCAACCTCAGGCAATTCCAGCCTTCTACCCTCCACACCCTATCCACAGCCATAATTCAAACTCCTATGAAGGTTACCTTCTCTTCAGGGGCAGTGCTTGTAGGCATTCAATACTGACCCCCAACCCCTAGTTGAACCGGGCCGATCGTTCCCGTTCTCAACTTTTCCCCCGCCTCTACTACTATTACTACACTAGACTCTAACCCTCAGTTTGTTTGTTAGTTTGTTTAAGTGAATTGCTTATGCGTGGATAACCTGCTCTCTTGCTATCAGGTCTTGGGAGGGACAAAGAGGTGCGCTAATCTACGCTTGTGTTCTGATCTGGTTATCATATCCTGTACTTGGGCACGTGTCTTTGGATCACATTCCTGGATTTGGCCTGTTTCAATAGCGTTTAATGTGCGGTCCAGTTCCACATAGGTGATTCCCAATTCCCCTTCATCCGTCTGGCCATCCCAGAGTCCGGCACTTGGTGGTTTGTCAATGATTGCTTGTGGGATCCCTAACTCTCTGGCCAACTCTCTTACCTGGGTCTTAAGCAGATTCCCCAGCGGTAGTATATCCACCCCTCCATCACCGTACTTGGTGAAGTAGCCTACCATCAGCTCGCTCTTGTTCCCGGTACCAGCCACCAGGTAATTTTCCCTATTGGCGAAGTAGTATAAGGTTATCATCCGCAAGCGGGGCTTAAGGTTTCCTCTGGCGATTCTGTTCCCTGGGGGAAGGATTTTAGTGAATTGGTCGAAGACGGGGGTCAAGTCAACGTACTCAGTGCGGATGTTGAATTGCTCCGCTACCAGCCGGGCGTGTTCCAAATCGCCTGGGTTGCTATAGCACGGCATGAGCAGGCCCAATACCCCTTCCCCCAGAGCACGCTTGGCCAGTACCGCTACCGTGGATGAGTCCACACCTCCGCTCAGGCCGACAACTACCCCCCTGGCTTTTGCCTCCACCACCTCCTTCTTGATCCATTGGCTGATCTCATCTCCCAGATTCATGGTTGAGCATTCCTCCCTTTTGTCGTTGTCATGAAGTTTGAGTCAGCACCCGGCGTATCAGTTGAGCCGCTTTCTCGGTCACGTCAAAGTCCGCCAATTCATCCAGGGTCACCCAACGGGCATCCAGGATGTCGGAACCGATGGTCAGCCTGCCCCCCTGGTACCGGGCCAGCAGGTCTATGACCACGTAATGGTATCGTATCTTGCCTTCTTCATCGGACAGGATCGGTTCAAAGATATCAACCACAGGACCTGGTTCCACCTCAAGGCCACATTCCTCCCGCACTTCTCTCCGCGCCGCCTGGCGGAGGGTCTCCCCCAGCTCAACCACCCCACCAGGCAAACTCCAACGCCCTTTGCCTGGCTCCTGGCCTCGTTTCACCAGTAGAACACGCCTCTCGTCCTTTACCACTACCCCCACTGATACAAGGGGAGCGGCTGGATATTGACGTTGCAC
>JBHIDP010000291.1:0-3075 GCA_046760185.1 Anaerolineae bacterium | reverse complement strand
CTACCTGGACCTCATCGCCAACGAGGAAGTGCGTGAGATTTTCGTGATCCGAGCCCGCATTGTCAGTGCACTGCGCCGCTTTCTGGACGAGCGGGGGTTCCTGGAGGTGGAGACCCCCGTTCTGCAGCCCATCTACGGCGGAGCAGCAGCCAGGCCCTTTGTTACCTATCACAATGTACTGGATCAAGACCTTTACCTCCGCATCTCCGATGAACTCTACCTCAAGCGGCTGATCATCGGCGGCTACGAACGAGTCTACGAGATCGGCAAGGACTTCCGCAACGAGGGCGTCTCCCATAAGCACAACCCCGAGTTCACCCAGTTGGAATTCTACCAGGCCTACGCCGATTACAACGACGTCATGGAAATGGCCGAGGAAATGATTTCCTACGCAGCCCAGGAGGTGCTGGGCACAACTTGCATCACTTATCAGGGAAACGAGATTGACCTCGCGCCACCCTGGCCACGCCGCAGCCTGCGCCAGGCCATCAAAGAGGAATCGGGTATTGACTATCAGGACTACCCCGATGCCCAGAGCTTGTACCAGGCGATTCAGGCCATGGGCGGCAACGTGGAGCCTAAGGCCAGTCGGGGCAAGCTCATTGACGCCCTCCTCTCCAACTACGTGGAGCCCAAGCTCATCCAGCCCACTTTCCTGGTTGATTACCCCCTGGAGGTCTCACCCCTGGCCAAGCGCAAGCCGGGACACCCGCAGACCGTGGAGCGATTCGAGGGCTTTGCAGGGGGCATGGAGCTTTGCAATGCTTTCACCGAGCTAAACGACCCCCTGGATCAGGAGGAGCGTTTCCTGGCCCAGGGACGTGCCTATGAGGCTGGCGACGAGGAGGCTCATCAGATGGACAGGGACTGGCTGATCGCCTTGAGCTACGGCATGCCTCCCACCGGGGGCTTTGGCATGGGCATTGATCGCTTGACCATGTTGCTGACCGACCAGGTCTCCATCCGCGAGGTCATCCTCTTTCCCCACCTGAGGACCAAAGAGCCGAACAGGTGCTAAAGGCGACTTGCGCGTTTGACGATTTTGTGGTAGTATATGTACCGCTTTTAGCACTCTTGACGTTAGAGTGCTAAAATGCAATGAAGAATTAAAAATCGTAAATGGAGGTAGGAAATGTCAATTAAGCTGAAGCCGTTGGGCGACCGATTGATTGTGGAGCCCATCGAGAGGGAGGAGGTGACGCCCAGTGGCATCGTCCTGCCGGAGACGGCCAAGGAGAAGCCGCAGGAGGGCGAGGTTCTAGCCGTTGGCCCAGGCCGGCGGGACGAAGAGGGTAAGCGCATCCCCATGGACGTCAAAGAAGGCGACCGCGTCCTCTTCGCCAAGTACGCCGGCACCGAGGTCAAGCTGGAGGCCAACCGCAAGGTCCTGGTGCTCAAGGAGAGCGATATACTGGCTATCGTGGAATAACTGGTAAACTGGTAGATTGGTAAATCGGGAAACTGGTAAATCGGTTCTCAGTCTACCAGTCCACCAATTTACCGATGTACCGATCTACCAATACACCAATCTACCAACACTAAGGAGGTTAGATATGCCTGCGAAACAACTGATCTTTTCAGAAGAAGCGCGAAGGTCCCTGAAGAAGGGCATTGATGTGATGGCTACGGCGGTGGGGACGACCCTGGGCCCCAAGGGGCGCAACGTGGCCCTGGACAAGAAGTGGGGAGCCCCCACCATCACCCACGATGGGGTCACCGTGGCCAAGGAGATTGAGCTGGAGGACCCCTACGAGAACATGGGTGCTCAGCTCCTCAAGGAGGCAGCCACCAAGACCAACGATGTGGCCGGCGACGGCACCACCACGGCCACCGTGCTGGCCCACATGATCGTCAGCGAGGGGCTCAAGAACGTGGCGGCAGGTGCTAACCCCATGCTCCTCAAGAGGGGCATCGAGAAGGCCACCCAGGCCATTGTGGAGGCCATCAAGGAGCAGTCCAAGAACCTGGTCACCAAGGATGAGATCGCCAACGTGGCCGCCATCTCGGCCAACGACAAGGAGATTGGAGAGCTCATCGCCGAGGTAATGGACAAGGTGGGCAAGGATGGGGTGATCACCGTGGAGGAGTCGAAGGGTTTGGCCTTCGAGAAAGAGTACGTGGAGGGAATGCAGTTCGATCGCGGCTACATCTCTCCTTACTTCATCACCAATCCTGAGACCATGCAAGCTGAGCTGGAGGAGCCCTACATCCTGATCCACGACAAGAAGATCTCCGCCGCCACCGACATCATTCCCATCCTGGAGAGGCTGGTCCAGGTGGGCAAGCGCGAGCTGGTGGTCATCGCTGAGGACGTGGATGGGGAGGCGCTGGCGACGTTGGTCCTCAACAAGCTGCGGGGCACCTTCAACTGCCTGGCGGTGAAGGCCCCCGGCTTCGGCGATCGGCGCAAGGCCATGCTGCAGGACATTGCCATCCTGACGGGTGGCCAGGTGATCACCGAGGAGATGGGCCGCAAGCTGGAGACGGTGCAGATCAGCGATCTTGGTCAGGCTCGCCGGGTAGTCTCCACCAAGGATGACACCACCATCATCGAGGGCAAGGGCTCCGACAAGGAGATCAAGGGTCGCATGGAGCAGATCAAGGTGGAGATCGAGAAGAGCACCTCCGATTACGATAAAGAGAAGCTGCAAGAGCGATTGGCCAAGCTGGCTGGTGGGGTGGCGGTTATTAAAGTTGGTGCTGCCACCGAGGTGGAGCTGAAGGAGAAGAAGCATCGGGTGGAGGATGCTCTTTCGGCCACCAGGGCTGCTGTCGAAGAGGGGATCGTCCCTGGAGGAGGGGTGGTGCTGGTCAACGCCGTGTCGGCCCTGGATGGGGTCAAGATGGAGCTTGATGATGAGCAGACGGGGGTGAACATCCTCCGGAGGGCCTTGGAGGAGCCCATGAGGGGGATTGTGGAGAACGCTGGTCTGGACGGAGCGGTGGTGGTGCAGGAGGTGAGGAGGCTGCAGAAGGAGAAGAAGAACGATAAGATAGGCTACGATGTCATCGCCAACGACTATGGGGACATGGTGGAGAAGGGGATCATAGATCCGGCCAAGGTAACCCGCAGTG
>JBHIDP010000290.1:0-3110 GCA_046760185.1 Anaerolineae bacterium | reverse complement strand
ATCTCTTCTCGCCCATTGACCTGGGCCGCGTCAGGGTAAAGAACCGATTGGCTATCCCCCCCTTGACCAGCGGCTTCCCTCACGCCGACGGCAGTGTCAGCGAACGGCAACGGGAGTACTACGCTGCCCGGGCCCGCGGTGGCTTCGGCCTGATCATCGTGGAAGCTGCCCTCATCCACCCCCGGGGCAAGGGGTGGCCCCACCACTTCGCTGTCTACGACGACAGGTACATGCCCGGTCTGAGGCAGTTGGCCGAGGCCTGTCACCACGATGGGTGCAAAGCCTTCGTACAACTGATTCACTGTGGCCACCAGACCAACGCCAGGCGTGCCGGCGGGCAGCCTGTGGCTCCCTCCGCTGTCCCTTCTCCCCGCTACAAGGAGGTGCCCCATGCCTTGACCATCCCGGAGATCGAGGAACTGGTGGAGTGTTTCGCCCAGGGCGCACGCCGTTGTCAGGAGGCTGGCTTCGACGGGGTCGAGATGCACGGTGCCCACGGCTACCTGATCAATGAGTTTCTTTCCCCTCTGATCAACCACCGCACCGACCGCTACGGAGGAAGCCTTGGCAACCGGGTGCGCTTCCTGGTGGAGATAGTGCGACGCACCAGGGAGCTGTGTGGGCCTGACTTCCCCATCGGCGTCCGGCTGAGTGTGGATGAGTATGCGGAAGGCGGGAACAAACCTGAGCAATCGAAGGAGATTGCCCAGATGCTGGAGAAGGAGGGGGTGGTCTACATCCACTGCTCGGCTGGCGCGGGGTGGGCTACGGAGCACTGGCCTTCGGTAGCAGGGGTGGGACAGGCCACCCTGGCCCACCTGGCCGCAGGGATCAAGCAGGTGGTCACGGTCCCGGTCATCGCTGTGGGGCGAATCGTCGAGCCAGATGTGGCCGAGAGGGTGCTGGCCCAGGGCCAGGCGGACATGGTTGCCCTGGGACGGGCCTCTTTTGCCGACCCAGCCTTCCCCCAGCGGGTCCGGGAGGGAAACCTGACAGACCTGATTCCCTGCATTGGGTGCAATGCCTGCCAGTTGCGAAGGGCCCGCCTGGGAATCGCCTGCCTCGTTAACCCCTTGTCCGGCCGTGAATACGAGGACCTTACCGCCCCTACCAGCCACCCACGGACAGTGCTGGTCATCGGCTCTGGCATGGCTGGCATGATCGCTGCCTGGCTGGCTGCCAAACGAGGGCACCGGGTAAGGCTGTGGGATGAGGCCGGGGAGCCGGGGGGACAACTGGCCTGGCGGGCACGGGTACCTGGGCTGGCCGAGAATGCCAAGGCCATTGACTACTACGCCCGCCACTTGGCCGAATTAGGCGTGACGGTGGAGTTGGGCCGAAGTGTGACCCCTCAATCAATCGAGAACGCCGGTGCTGAGGTGGTGATCATCGCCAGGAGTGGGGAGCCGCTGGTGCCATCCATCCTTGGGATAAGGGAGGCGGTACCGGCCGGGGAGGTGCTGATGGGCCACGCTCAGGTGGGGTCAAAGGTTGCTGTGCTGGGCGGCGGCCTCTTTGGAGGGGAAACGGCCCTGTTCCTGGCTCATCAGGAGAAGGAGGTAACGGTCGTCACAGAGGGTGAGAAGCTGGCCACCGACTCCCATCCGACCGTGCGGTCCTACCTGAGGCGTTGGTTGAAGGAGGCAGGTGTGCACGCGGTCACCGGGGCCGATGTGCAGGCTATCTCCAACGGAAGCCTGGTTGTCATCCGTGACGGCCAAGAGGAACGGCTGGAGCCCTTTGACTCCTTCGTCCTCGCCCTTGGTCACTCGGAGGGGCCGCCGTGGATCGAGGCCCTGCGGGGGAAGGTGCCGCAGTTGCATCTGGTAGGGGATGCATACGAGGCCTTCACCGCCTCGGAACTGGTCGGCCGTGCGGCTACCGTGGTCGCTCAGATTTGAGGGGGTGGCTAAATGAACCGAGGCAATTCATGTTGGAATGGCAGGACGATTTTCCTGGGAAAATAGCCATTGAATCCAAGTAGGGGAGGGGCTGGCCCCCTCCCTATGCTTGGAAATCCCTTACCCTGGTGGTACAATTGGGTTTGAAAGTCATATCAGTGTCAGGTACAGCGCAGAAAGGTAATCTAGGATGAAGATCGCTATCATGGGAACCGGCGGAGTAGGAGGCTACTACGGTGGCCTGCTGGCCAAAGCCGGCGAGGATGTAACTTTCATAGCCCGCGGCGAGCATTTGCGGGCCATCCGGGAGAGAGGTCTCCAGGTCAAAAGCATACACGGCGACTTCACCATTTCGCCAGCCAGGGCAACGGATGACCCGGCGGAGGTAGGTCCCGTAGAGTTAGTCCTCTTCTGTGTCAAGACCTACCACACCGATGAGGCAGGGCCGGCTATCGTGCCTATGGTGGGCGAGGACACCACCGTCCTGTCCCTGCAGAACGGCATTGACAACCAAGAGAAGCTGGCCAGGTTCGTGGAGGAGAAGGCAGTCCTGGGCGGGGCGACCTGGATCGAGTCCGCCATTAGCGAGCCAGGAGTTATCAGGCAGGGAAGCCAATTCCGCCGCATTGCCTTCGGCGAGCTAGACGGCAGTGTCACCCCCCGGGCTGAGCGCATCCTGGAAACCCTACAGAAAACAGGTGCCGATGTGACCCTCTCCACCGAGATCATGAAGGTCCTCTGGACCAAGTTCCTCTTCATCTGCGGCATCAGCGGCATCACCAGTGTAACCCGCTCCCCGGTAGCCGATGTGCTCAATTGTCCTGAGACCAGGGAACTGTTCATCGAGGCCATGCGGGAGATAGAGAACCTGGCCAGGGTCAAGGGTATCCAACTGGATGAGGATGCCGTCGAGAAGTCGCTGGCTCTGATTGAAGGTGCGCCTCCCACCCTAAAGTCCTCCATGCAACGGGACCTGGAGCGGGGCAGCCGGCTGGAGTTGGAGGCTCTCAACGGCACCGTCGTCCGCCTGGGGCAGGAGCTAGGGGTGCCCACCCCGGTGAACCGCTGTATCTACGCCTGCCTGAAGCTGCACGACGACAAGGCCCGCGTGGCATCAGGATAGACGCTGTTAGGGGGGATCTGTCAGCGGATCGAGAGCGGATTAGCGGATAGAAATGGCGACGGCCATCTGCTAATCCATTAGAGCAT
>JBHIDP010000289.1:0-3132 GCA_046760185.1 Anaerolineae bacterium | reverse complement strand
GAACTCAAAGGGCTGATGGCCAGTCTCCTCGTGTCCGGAGGGCCGCCCACGGGGAAGACACGGTTTAGTGATTGGCTGGAACAGAACGCAGATACGGTCGGGACTCGGTACTACCCCTCCGGGGTGAGGCGGCACCGCTAGAGTGTAGCGCAAGTAATGCAAGAAAATCGTATGTCGGCGTCGGATAATGAGGTGATGGAAATGGCGAAGAAGCAAGCCTCAAGAGGTGTGAGGCAAATAATCAACCTCGTTCTGCTGTTAGTGATTGTACTGATCGCCTGGACCGTGGGGCGTGAGGTGTTTCACCTTGGCCAGCCTGCTGAGGAAGGCAAGCGCATCCCAGTGGCAATGAAGCTGACGCCATCCGACCTGGGCCAGGCCCAATGGGCAGTGGGATCGGTCACCCTCAAAAAGGGTGAGGGCCTCTACGAAGTCACCATCATGGACCAGGAGCGGATGAGGTTGTTCAAGCTAAAGCTGGATGCGGTGAGCGGTCAACCTATCGGAGGGAAGGAGGAGGCTAAGGAAGAGCGAGAGGGGGAGGAACGAGAAAAGGGTGAGGAGGAAGAGTCAAAGCGAGCCCCAACAACTGGGCAGATCATGTCGCCCGATGCCATTGAATTGGCCGCAGACTCGATCCTCGACCAATTGACGGTGGGCAGTGTCACTCGGAAGGCGGGAGAGCCTTTCTATCACGTGGCCCTGAACTACGGTGGGTTGAGGGTGGCCGACGTGAGGGTAGATCCTGCGACGAAGAGGATCCTCTCCCCTGGCCCCCCGTCAGGGAGAGGTCGGGAGAGGGAGCGTGAGGAAGCTAAACTCGTGGCCAAGAACCTGGTCGAGCCTCTGGGCTGGATGTCAGGCCTTCTGGCTGTCATTGTCACTCTGTACTACTCGTTCAAGCGCTCTCTTCTGGCCCCTCTAAGCGCCTCAGAGGGGCCAGCCAAGGCCAAAGCCGCTGCCGGATTGCGTCGAACCCTCAACTACCATTGTATCTTAAGCCTCATCGCTTTAGTCATAGCTGTCTTTCACGTGCTGAACTTCTGGGGCAAGGTGCGCTTGAGTGTGAGCTTTCTCGCCCTGGCCATGATGATCACCGTGGTGGTGAGCGGCACTTTTGGGAAATACTTTGCCCGATCGGCAGTCGTGCGAGGCACCTGGCGGCGTTTCCACGTTCCCTATACCATTTTGTTCTTTTTCGTCTTAATGATACACGTTCTCCAGAAAATCCACTTGATCTAAGAAGGGGCGTACCGTGCAGATTGAGGAATTTACTCGGATGTCCCTCTGGGGCACCTGGCGAACAACAGGCGAAACGATGGGTGATTCGCATGTTACAAGCTATCAATGCGATGAATGAAAGGAGAATCAGGATAGCGAAGATAGCCAGGGTCGGCGTCAGCCTGGGGCTGATAGGGGTGATATTCTATCGGATGGACCTCTCGCAGTTTGTCGGCCTGATGCGAGGAGCGGATGCGCGGTTTCTGGCGTTGGCCACAGGTCTGGTCGTCGTGGGTCTGGTGATCGGGGCCTACCGGTGGCAGAGATTGCTAATCGCCCTGGGCATCTCGGTGCCCCTGCGCACCTTGACTGCCTCCTACTTCGTGGGCCTGTTCTTTAACAACTTCCTGCCCACCAGCATGGGGGGCGACGTGGTCAGGATCTACGACGTGGCCCGATACAGCCGCCAGCCCTCCGCCTCCGCCGCTTCGGTGATCGCCGAGCGAGCCCTGAGCTCCCTGGCCCAGGGGTTGATCGCCCTCCTGGGGCTGGCCCTGGGCTACGACATAGCCAAGCGTTTTGTGGGGGAGATAGCGGCCCTGTTCGCCGTGCTCTGCCTCATCCTGCTGGCCTTGCTCTTCGGCGACCGCTGGGGCCATAGGCTCGCCCTTCTGAGGGGCAAAGTGAGGGAAGCTCTGGAATCCATTTCCTTCTGCCTGCGGAACAGAGCCCTGTCCGTGTGGGTGGTTTTCGTCTCCCTGTTCTTCCATGGGGTGATCGTGCTCATCAACTACGCCATCTTCGAGGCGTTGGGGGCCCATGTCTCCCTGGTCTACTGCTTCCTGGTGATTCCCGTCATCCTGTTCATCACCCTTCTGCCTGTCTCCATCAACGGCCTGGGAATCCGCGAGTGGGCCTACATCTACTTCTTCGGACGACTGGGGCTTTCGATGACAGAAGCCGTAGCCGCTTCCTTGATGTTCTTCTTCCTGCTCATTCTGGTGAGCCTGATCGGAGGCGTGATTTTCGCTTTCAGAGGGTTGGGCAAATGAAGTCTGCTCCTGCTGGATCGCCAGATTCAGCGGTTGAGCGGCGGGATCTGATGATCCCGCCGGAGCAAGGGCCTGGATTTTGGCAATCCAGGCCCTGCAAAGTACAAATAACAGGGAGGTGATACCACCAATGAAGTTACACGTTGTGTTGCTTTCGAACGACCCAGAGCGGGTGTATCCAGCGTTGATGTTCACCCTGACCGCAGCCGCTATGGGGGATGAGGCCAGTTTGTACTGCGCCATGAGCGGGCTGGACCTGGTGCACCCCGAAAGGCGGAAGGCCATCGGGATGGAGGGGATGCCCCCGGCGGATAAGTTCTTCAAGGATGCTCTGGCTCAGGGAGTGAAGGTCTACGCCTGCGGCCCCTCCAGGGAGATGCTGGAGGAGATGGGGATCACCGAGGACATCCTGGACGAAGGAGTGAAGATAGAGGATGTGACCGGATTTCTGCTGGGCATCAAGCCGGTTACCGAGGACACCGTACTCACCTTCATCTGAGCTCTCTTGTTTCCGTTTTGAGGGGTTGATGGTCTCCATCATCGTCCCGGTGCTGAACGAGGCGCAGGTCATCGGCTCCCTCCTGGAGCATCTGCTGGCCCTGGAAGGGGAGCATGAGATCATCGTGGTGGACGGAGGGAGCGAGGACGGCACGGCAGCTATAGCCTCTCGCTACGTTCGGGTGGTCTCTGCCGAGAGGGGGCGGGCCAGGCAGATGAACGCCGGCGTCCGGGAGGCAAGGGGGGAGGTTCTGCTCTTCCTGCACGCTGACTGCCGCCTGCCTGCCGGGGCTATTCAGCGTATCGAGGCGGCCCTGGCCGATCCCGCCTGTGTGGGCGGCTGCTTCACCCTGTCCCTCGA
>JBHIDP010000288.1:0-3136 GCA_046760185.1 Anaerolineae bacterium | reverse complement strand
CACCACCCACCAACTGGGGAGGCTGGCCGAGGAGGAGGGGGACAGGGAAGAGGCGGCCAGGCTGTTCGAGGAGAGCCTACGGCTGCTTGAGGAGGTGCAGTCGCCGCAGGCAGAGATCGCGCGGCGGTCGTTGGAGCGGGTGAGGAGATCAGTCAGCGGATAGGTAGCGGATTAGCGGATTCGCTTCGTCGATTCACTTCGTCTTTATGGGTTTGTTCCATCCGTTGCAAGATACTCTACCACAAAGTCGGGTACGCAGATTAGGTGGCGGATTAGCCATGCACAATCTTCAGAAGAAGATCGGCAGTCTGGCGGGTATTGTAGCGGATCATACCCGGAGGAGTATCAGAGCGGAGGGCTACGACCAGGATCAGATCAGGGGCAAAGCTCAGGGAATAGAGACGACACTCCCTCCCCTCGTGGAGAGTCTGCTGGAAGCGGTTTTCAGCCTCACCCAGGAATGAGGCCACCTCGGCTGCAGCGGTCAGGCTCTTGCCCACCAGGCTGGCCAGTTCCTGCGACTTGTCCCTGTCCAAATTCCCGGCGTGGGCCAGCAACTGCTTCCCATACATCAGCAGCACAGCTTCGGCCTTCACCTCCTGATGTAGATCAGCCAGATGTTGATTGATGGCCTCTATCTGGTCGTCAAAGGTGGGGAGGAGTTCCGGCGACCTTTGGGCCAAGACTGCCTCAATCTTGGGTATCAGGTCGCCCATAAAGAAGGGCTTGGTCAGGATCCCCTCTATGTCCAACTCCTTCAGTTCATCGTCCAGTTCCTCGCCCTTGAGAGGAATAAGCATGATGCGAGGCGGGGGCTCAAAACGGTGTATGGCCGTTAAGAGATCCTTCACCGGCATATCCTCCAAGGCGCTGTCAACAATAACCAGTTCCGGAATCTCCTCCTCGACCCTGGCCAAAGCAACCTGTCCACTGTCCACTACCCGTACCTCATAGCTTTCGTTGTCCTCTAGCCCTTCTCTCAACATAGCGGCGAAGGCCTCGTCGCTGTCTACGATCAATATCCTCTTCGGCATGCACTTCCCTCCTTCATCCCAGCGCTGCTCACATTCTAGAGGGATTCACTCAAAAACTGGCTTATGTCCCTTCGCGCCGGGCCCTCAGCACCAGGGTCACCATTCCCAAGCCCAGGGTGATCACCAGAAGAACAAGTTCCGCCAGGCGCATCACCCCGGCAAGAGCTATCCTCTCCAGCCAGGTTCCCCGGCCAGTGGTCATAAATCTCTCCGCCACCGGCGGCGTGGGGGACAGAGCCATTTCTTCCTCTACGGCAGTCACCTCTGCCACTACCTCCGTCGCCTGCGCTTCAACCTGGCGTGGTTCCACTGTTGCCGCCGGCGAAGGTGTGGGGGCAACCCGCAGGACCTCGGCCATCTCCTCGGTCGGTTGAGGGGCAATGGCCGCCCCTGTCTCCTCTTGTGGGGCAGGTGTGGCCGCAGCTTTCATCGCTGGTGTGGCCGGAGGTCCAACCATCTCCTTGACTGGGGCTGGCGTGCCAGCCACAGGCACCGGGCTGGGCCCTACGTCAGCCAATGACAGCTCCTCTTTGGCTTCCTCGACCTCCTTGATGACCTCCCTTTCCACCACCGGCGGCCGGGGAGCTACGGCCGGAGCAAAGGCCCTGAAGGAAAGCTGCGTCAGCAGGTCTCCCGACAGGACCAGGATGAACAGGATGGTAGCCAGGGCTGTCGCCGCCTTCAGAGAGCCGTAGACCCAGTCGCGCTGCCAGAAAGGAATGGCCCTCTCCACGGCGGGAGCAACCTTGACCGCGAAAGAGCGGGGCACCGGCAGCGCCGGAACCTCTCGCAACAAGCCCACCGTCCAGCGCAATGACTCCAGGCTTTTGGCGCAGTGGGCACACCGGGCCAAATGACGCTCCACCCTGGCCCGCTCCGCCTCCGATACCTGGCCATCTATGTAGGCCGAAAGGAGTTCCTCAACGATCTGATGCTCGCCCTTTCCCAAATTCCTGATGAAATCAAACACTTCCCCTCACCTCAACGACAATAGTCACTCACCCTTAAGACGGTAGCGCCATGGCAAAAGTTCCTCCTCATGGGCCAGCAAGTAGTCGCGCACAGCAGCCCGAGCCCGGCTCAAGCGGGACTTGACCGTACCAAGGGATGTGCCTGTGGCCTGAGCGATCTCCTGATAGCTTAGCCCCTGAATGTCCGACAGCACAAGGGTTATCCTTTGGTCCGCAGGCAGGGTGGCCAGGCCAGCCTGGATGGCCCGCCCCAGTTCGCGATGGTCGGTATATTCTTCCGGTGACTCTGTTCTATCGGTAAAGGCAAAGAGGTCGCCGCCCTCCACCAGGAGAGCCTCCAGGGAAGCTGTTGGACGGCGCTGCTTGCGTCGAAGCTGATCATAGCAGGCGTTGGTTACTATCCTCAGCAGCCAGGCCTTGAAGGAGCCCCCCCGAAAGCGAGCGATGTTTTGAAAGGCGGACAGGAAAGCTTCCTGGGTCGCATCTTCAGCAGCCTCTCTCTCCCCCAGAATGCGGTAGGCTGTGTTATAGACCAGGCCCTGATAGAGCTCGATCAACCTGTTGAAGGAATCGGCATCGCCTCCCTGAGCGGAAGCGATCAAAGCCGCCTCTCTCTCCTGCACTCGATTTGACTAATACCCTTTCTTAGATTATACTTTCGGCAAGGCCGTTAGGCCCATTTTTCATTATTGTTAAATACAACTGTTCAGAAATGGACTTTGAGCAAGCTGAAGGAGGGGATCAACCCTTTATGACCTTGCACGCCGAGGTGGCGGAACAGGCAGACGCGACGGTCTCAAAAACCGTTGAGGGCGACCTCATGTGGGTTCGAGTCCCACCCTCGGCACCACCCTACAGCCAATGACTCCCTCGCATTTATTCGGTTCCTATCAGGCCCATTATACCAGCTTTCCACCTAGTCTGCCAAAGCGGCAGGCAGGAGCGTTGCAGGTTGTGGACATGTTAGACACGCCTGCAAAGGCCATTATGTGCGGATGGAGTAGAGGCTTTCAGCCGGTTTTGCAGAACACGGGACCGGCTAAAGCCGTTCGGCTGAGCCCCACCCTGAGCCCCGCAGTGAGCCCCGCAGTGAGCCCCGCAGTGAGCGGGACGAACTGCGGGACGAACTGC
>JBHIDP010000287.1:0-3136 GCA_046760185.1 Anaerolineae bacterium | reverse complement strand
ACGTCGCACAGTGCAAGATCTCCCAGGCTGACGAAGCGCAGCTCCGTCCGTCCCCGCAGATTGGGGTGCACGAAGTAGACCGGCTGGCCGGCATAGGTTTCGGAAGTGGCCTGACCGACCTCCACCAGAGGGTGATCCAAGAGCAGCCGCAGGGCTTCCCCTCCCACATATCCCGACCCGCCGACAATGGAAGCTTTTATCATTTTCCCCTCTTCGATTCAACCAATGGTTAAATCCTCCCGCAGGTTCGCTGTAACCTGCGGGAGGATAGACGCTCTATTCAACCAGGCTGAGGACATAGTCCACCATCCGGCCGGCAATGTCCATCCTTGTGGCCTTCAGAGCGCCGTGAAACTCCGGGGTATGGTTCACCTCATTCACCAGGAGACGGCCATCGGGCATCTCCAGGATGTCCACTGCCAGGAGCCCTCCTCTCACGGCTTGAGCGGCGGCCAGGGAGAGCTGAGCCAGCTCAGGGGTGATAGGGCACGGGTTGGCCTCCGCTCCACGGCCGGTGTTGGTGATCCAGTGTTCAGAGCGACGATAGATAGCGTAGACGACCTCGTCCCCGGCTACCAGGACGCGAATATCCCGTTGCGGCTTGTCCACATATTCCTGGATGTAGAACACCGAGCCATGGTTGACGCCCAGAGCCTCCTTGTGCTCCAGGATAGCCTCAGCCGCCTGGCGGTCGTTGACTTTGGACAGGAGACGGCCCCAGGAGCCAACGAGAGGTTTCAGCACTACAGGGTAGCCCAGGTCCTCTATGGCCTGGAGAGCTGCCCTGGCGGTGAAAGCTACCACAGTGCGCGGAGTGGGAATACCCTGTTCGGCGAGGGCTGCGGTGGTTAACAACTTGTCGCCGCAGGCAACGATGGTCTGATAGGAGTTCACCGTCTTAATGCCCTGCTGGTTCAGGATTCTGGCCACGTACAGGGACTGGGAATGGCTGATACATCGCAGGAGGACAACACTGTAGCGGTTCCGTGTCTCCGCCAGATCGAAGGCCACCCGGCGCACGTCGGTTCTTTCGTAGGGCACCCTTCGCCGCTCGAGAGCCTCGAAGATGAGCTTTTCTTCCGCCCGAAGCTGCGAGCAGAAAACGCCTATCCTTACCTTCCCGGTTCCATGCCAGCCACCTCCAGTACATAGCGCACCAACTGGCCTGGGATGTCCACACCGGTGGGGGCGATGCTGTTGCGAAACTCAGGCGTATGATTGACCTCGCTGACCAGAAGCCGGCCATCGGCGGTCTCCAGTATGTCTACGGCCAGGCATCCCCCTCCCACTGCCCTGGCAGCGGCGCGGGATAGCTCGTCAATCTCGGCGGTGATGGGGCAATGGCTCGCCTGAGCCCCACGGGCGGTGTTGGTGATCCAGTGAGAAGCGTTACGATAGATGGCGGCGACGGTCTGATCGCCGATGACGAAACTGCGGATGTCCCGGCCTGGCTTCTCAATGTACTCCTGGATGTAGAAGATGGAGTGTTGATAGCCGCCCAGGGTGCGTTTGTGCTCCAAGAGAGCCTCGGCCCCGTAACGGTCGTTTACCCTGGCCAGAAGCCTCCCCCAGGAGCCGTGGAGTGGTTTCATCACCACAGGGTAGCCCATCTCCTCGATGGCTACCAGGGCCGACTCGGGGGTGAAGGCGATGACAGTACGAGGGGTGGGAACGCCGTGCTTGAGAAAGGCGGTGCTGGTCAGGAGCTTGTCGCCGCAGGTGGCGATCACCTCGTAGGAGTTAACCGTGACCATGCCCTGTTGATTCAGGATCCTGGCGGCGTACAGGGCCTGGGAATGGCTGATGCATCGCAGGAGGATGGCATCGTAGCCGTTCGGTTCCTCCTTAGTCCCCAGGCCGAGCACCAGCTCGTCGGCCTTGATCTTCTCGTATTCCACCCCCTGGGCCTGCAAGGCCTCGAAGATGAGCTTCTCCTCGACGCGGGGCCGTGTGAGCAAGACGCCGATTTTCACCTCTATTCCCCCCAATCCTCTTCCTCTTCGGGAGCCAGGGCCAGGGTGATAGGGTCAACCTCAATCACCTCCAGTTCCACCCCGCAGTCAGGGCAGACGAAGATCTCTCCCTGCTCCACATCGCTCCCTGCCTCTATAAGGGCTGCACATTCTGGACATTCGACCATGACCCACCTCCTTGAGAAAACAAAAAAGCCAGCTCCCCTTGCAGTTAAGCCTGGAGAGCTGGCTCGAATGGCCAGGAACTCGCTGGTTCGGTTGCTATGGTCCGCCGTTGGCCGCAGCAAACCTCTCCAGACCTGGGTCTGGCTTCTTCCTCCTAGGTGATCGGGCTGGATAAAGGTTTGCGGCCATCGTCATCGGATAAACCTCGAATTGAGATAAATATAGCATAATTCGACCTGGCTGTCAAATATGCATATTCTTCCCTTTGCGGCCAGATTGTTGTAAAATAGTTCAAGGAGGAGAGCATGCGTTATCCGGTGTACCTGCAATCCGTCCACAGTGGACGCACCATGGCCCACGTGCTGGACCTGCCCGGCTGTATGGCCCAGGGTGGAACCCCAGAGGAGGCCCTCAAGCGAGTACCGGCGGCCATCGCCGAAGTGCTGGACTGGCTGCGGCGCTACGGCGAAGCGGCTCCCCCAGAGGACGAGCCCATCGCCGTCGAGGTGGCCGAGCACAACGTCAGCACAGTCAGGGAAGAGGGTACCATCGGCTTCTTCGATGTGGAGCGGCTGCCGGTCACCGACGAAGACATCGCCACTTTCCTGCGGCTGATCAACTACTCACGGCGGGAACTGCTATCGCTGGCGGAGGATTTGCCAACGGAGGCCCTGACTTGGCAGCCCGATGAGAAATCCTGGAGCATCGAGCGTATCCTGCGTCACGTGGCTTCGGCTGAACATTGGTATCTGACGCGGCTCTTCGGTACTGGAGTGCTCCCTCGCCTGAAGCCCACCCGTACCGTCTGGGATCGGTTGCAGGCGGTGCGGGCCCTGGCTGTCGAACGGTTGAGCAACCTTTCCGACGAGGATCGGCGCAAAGTGGTGGTGCGCAACAGCGAGCGATGGAGCGCTCGCAAGGTCATGCGCCGCTTCCTGGAGCACGAGCGAGAACACATGGGACACATCCGCGAGGTGCTGGAGAAGAACAGGAGGAGA
>JBHIDP010000286.1:0-3145 GCA_046760185.1 Anaerolineae bacterium | reverse complement strand
TACATGAGCAGGAGGCTTTCGCCGGGTTGAGTTTCTTGACAAAGCAGTTAGGTTGTACTATAATAAATTTAACCCCCTCCCATATGGGAGGGGTCTCACGATTGTTCCCAAATGACATCCTGGCCGGAAGGAGGTGACAGCTATGGCCAAGGACCGCGTTTGCGGTATGGAGGTGGACGAGAAGAAGGCCGCCGCCACGTCCGAGTACAAGGGCGTGACCTATTACTTCTGCAGCCACCACTGCAAGATGAGCTTCGATAAGGAACCTGAGAAGTACGTGGGCGGTCAAGGGAAGGAAATGCACGGCATGCACGAGCATTAGCCCCCCCCACCTGGCAAGGGGTCCCCTTTGCCAGGCGCACTTATCTATCACATCAGGTGAAGCCATGCTTGTGGTGAGCCGCTGTGTTTTTGATAGGTGAAATTGGACTCCCTATGAGGACAGAAAACCACCCATCAAAATCAGTGTGTCGAACCACTAGAATCGGGTTTTCTACCAATGATGGGGAGGGTGAGATAGGCCATGACAGCGAAGATCAGTGAACTCCCTGCGGAGAAACTCAGGCGGGTTTGTGACCCTAGAGAGTTCACCTTCAAGTCCATAGCGGAACTGCCAGAACTATCTGAGATCATCGGCCAGGAACGGGCCACCCGGGCCATCGAGTTCGGCATTGACATCCGCTCCCATGGCTACAACATCTACGCCTTGGGTCCAGCCGGGGCTGGCAAGACGACCACGATCATGACCTTCCTGGAGCGCAAGACCCGCGCCCGGCCGGTGCCCCACGACTGGGCGTATGTCAACAACTTCGAGGACACATATCGGCCGCGCACCCTCATCTTGCCGCCCGGCGGAGGGGAAGCGTTCCGCAACGAAGTGGACGAACTCTTGAAGAGCCTGGAGGATGAGATTCCCCGCGCCTTCGAGAGCGAGGAGTACCAAGAGCACAAGGCACGGCTGACACAGCAACTGGAGGAGCGGCGCCGTGCCGAATTGCAACGACTGGAGGCCTCGGTGATCGAGCGAGGCTTCGCCCTGCTGCAGACGCCCATGGGACTGGTCATCGCGCCGGTCGTGGCCAGCCAAGTCCTGACGGGAGAACAATACGAGCAATTATCTTCGGAGAAGAAGCATGTCCTGGAACAAGATCAAACGGCGTTGCAAGGGAAGTTAGAACGAACGTTGCGTCAAGTGCGGGAACTGGAGAAGGAGGGCAAAACCCAGTTGCGCGGCTTAGATCAAGAGACCATTGCCTTCACCATCGGCCATTACTTCGACACTCTTCAGAGTCAGTACGTTGAGTACCCCGCCATCGTCGCCTATCTAAAGGAGGTGCGACACGACATCATCCAGAATGTGGAGTGGTTCAAGACGTCGGCCCGCGTCGCTGAGGAGAACTCGGCAGGGAAGGACATAGCACGCGCCACATCCCGTCTTCGGCAGGGATTCCCCTTTGATCGGTACCGTATCAATGTCATCGTCGACAATTCAGGCCTGGAGGGGGCACCCGTCATCTTGGAAACCAACCCGACTTACCGGAACCTGGTCGGGCGTGTCGAGCACAGGTCAGAGTTCGGGGCCCTGGTAACTGATTTTAGCATGATCAAAGGGGGCGCGCTGCACCGGGCCAATGGCGGCTATCTGGTGTTGGACGCCCGGGCCATCCTGCGCGATGCCCTGGCCTGGGAGGCTCTGAAGCGGGTCCTGCGCCACGGTGAGGTGCGCATTGAGGAGATGGGCCAGCAATTGAGTCCGGTGGCCACCGTCGGCCTGGAGCCGGAGCCGGTCCCTCTGGATGTCAAGGTGGTGCTCATCGGCGACCCCCAGACTTACTACCTGCTCTATGCCATGGATGATCAGTTCCAGAAGTTGTTCAAGGTGTGGGCAGACTTTGCCACGGAGATGGCCTGGTCCCAGGAGAACGTGGAAAAGTACACCCGCTTCATCCGGGCCCGGTGCGAAGCAGAAGACCTGCGAGATTTTGATCTGGAGGCCGTAGCTAAGGTTGTCGAATACGGCTCGCGGTTGGTGGAGGATCAACAGAAGCTGACCACGCGCTTCGCCCATATCGCTGACATCGTGCGGGAGGCTAGCTACTGGGCCAGCCGTAATGGAAACAACCTGGTGACGGCCGCCGACGTGGAGAACGCCATCGAGGAGAAGATCTACCGTTCGAACCGAGTTGAAGAGAAGATCCGGGAATTGATCGAGGAGGGGACGATCCTGGTGTCCACCAGGGGCGAAGTGGTAGGCCAGGTGAACGGGCTCTCTGTCCTTTCCTTGGGTGACTACTCCTTCGGCAAGCCCTCACGCATCACAGCCAAGACCTATCTGGGCCGAGCGGGGGTGATCAATATCGAACGGAAGGCAAAGCTGAGCGGAAACATCCACGACAAGGGCGTGTTGATCCTCTCTGGGTACCTGGGCGGCAAATACGCCCAGGAGGTGCCCCTGAGCCTCACAGCAAGCCTCTGTTTCGAGCAGTCGTACGAAGGGGTGGAGGGGGACAGCGCCTCGTCCACGGAACTCTACGCCGTGTTGTCCAGCTTATCCGGCCTGCCGATCAAGCAGGGGATCGCTGTCACCGGCTCGGTCAACCAGCAGGGGGAGATTCAGCCTGTGGCGGGGGTGACGAAGAAGATCGAGGGCTTCTTCGATGTGTGCCAGGCGCAAGGGCTGACCGGGGAGCAGGGCGTCATTATCCCGGAGCGAAACGTCAAGAACCTGATGTTGCGGGAAGACGTGGTAGAAGCGGTGAAGCGAGGAGAATTTCACATCTACCCGGTTGTGACCATTGACGAAGGTATCGCCATCCTCACCGGGGAGGAAGCTGGCGAGCGAGGGGAGGATGGTATGTATCCCGAGGGGACCGTCAACTACAAGGTTGATCAGCGCCTAAGGGAATTGGCCATGAAACTCAAGGCATTCACGCGAGAAGCGCCTCAACAGGCCAAAGTGGAATAACTCTAGCCGGCCCTTCAGAGACTGGAAGGAGATTTAAGATCAACAAATGAGGCCCTTTTTTTTCCTCTCCCTTTTAATCTTATTTCTGGCGGCTGTTGGCTGTGCTCAGCAAGGAGCAACGGCGATCCCTACGGTCGAGGTGAGTATGGCATCCCCAGGGCAGGAGGCACCTGTTCCTCA
>JBHIDP010000285.1:0-3152 GCA_046760185.1 Anaerolineae bacterium | reverse complement strand
ATCCGACCACCCGACCACTTTGACTATCCGACCAACCCATCCAGTCCATGCGCTTGTCTTCCCCTATGTACTCGTGCAATAATAACTTCCCGCTTTTGATCCCGTTTGCAAAAGCAAAGTCAGGACGCAATAGCGGATATTATTTCTGCACGAGTGCTATGTTCAGCACGGCATCACATATCCATCACCTCCCACCCTCTGAGCCACTGAACCACCATGCTACGAACTCCTTACCCCGATCAAGAGCGAACTGTGCCTTTTGCAAAGCACTTTTCGCCCTGGTCGTATCATACTCACGATGAGGCACCCAAATCCTATCTCCAAAAATCTTGGGATATCTACTCAGAGAGACATCCGGTTCCAGATTCTCAGCATCTCTTGCTATGACCTTAAGCTCCTTGGTCCATTGTCCCAACTTCTGCCGCTTTATCTCTCTTTCAAGAGCTCTCCCCACATAATGGCTCCTCTCACTCCTGCCAAAGCAAATCAAGATCGCTTTCACAACCTTTTCGACCACTTGCTGGCAGTGAGTTACGCACTTGTCGTATATCCCCGCCTCCAACAAACGCCTGGCAGCTAACAGATCCTGCTCTGCCTCACCAAGCCAGATACTCGCCCACTCTTCGTCCTTCAACTGGGACAAGGGCGTGCTCTGGCGAAATCGCACTGGAAACCGCCAACCACCGCTCTCCGTACGCACGATTCCCTGGCTTTTGACGTACTCTCGAGTCTCCCGCATCAGTCTGGCCACAAAATCGTTGTCGTGAATGATGCGACCGTCGAAGGCAATATCCAGAAAAAGAGGCACGTGAGCCTCAAAATTATCCACGCATTCCTCAACCGAAACAAGCAGCACATCCGCTGGAGGCAAATGCTTGATTCTGTCCTTGATCTCCAAGATTTCATCCTTCCGCTCAAGAGGCGGCTTACTCAGATCAGTCAACACGACCAACAAATCTATATCGTCGTAGTCGCCATCCCGCACAAAGGAGCCAAAGGCTACAATAGAGACAACATCGGACCGTAGGCTCAAGAGCAGGTCCCCGATCTCTTCCAGTAGTTCCCATCGGTGCCGTTCATCATTCAACATCAATCACCGTCCTGAAGCCTTCGCACCGACCTCCTGAATCTTAGCAGGCAGCCCTTTTCCCCTGCACCTTTCTTTCCAGAATGTCATTTATAGTATACCCCCACATCTGTAATTGTGTCAAGCTTCGTACGGGATGATATAGCGGTCTGAGGCTTGCCCCAGGTCGCTGTAATAGCCCCTGAGCTCCGAAGGCAAGAGGGCGGCGATGCGGTACATGCTCTCCCGGGTCATCTGTTGTAGTTCCTCCCGGCCTGGCTTGCCCTTCTCCGTTGCCAGCATAAAAGGAGCACCAACATTTATCCCGATCTTTGTGCGTTTGAGCCGCGCCAGATTCGACCAGAACTTCTTTCCCCCCCAGATGGCCATAGGCACGACCACTGCTTTGGTTCGCGCCGCCACAAAAGCCGTTCCATCACGCCCCTTTTGCAACAAGCCAGTCTTGCTGCGAGTGCCCTCAGGAGCCATCAGCAGGGCCTTTCCTTCCCTTAGAACCTGGATTGCCTCCCGCAGGGCCCGTCGGTCCACCTCGCCCCGCCGCACCGGAAAGGCTCCGTACAGCCTTACGATCAGACTGAGCACCGGCTTCTCAAAATTCTCCACCTTCGACATCATGATCACCTCCCGTGGCACGAAAACGCCGACCAGGAGGGGGTCCAGGAAGCTGGTATGGTTGGTGGCCACGATCAGAGGGCCTTCCAGCGGTATCTTCTCCAAGCCCGACACCTGGCAGTCGAGGAGGATCTTAAACAGAACTCTGAGCAAGGTGTTGGCCAGGTGATAGAACCACATCAACCGTACACTCCTCGGTACTCAGGGGGTAACAAAGCGGCAATGCGGTACATTATCTGGTCCGTGGCCTCGGCCAGTTGCTGACGACGGGCCACCCCCTTGCTCTGCAGGGAAGATAAGGAGAAGGGCTGACCGATGCTGACCGTCAGTCGGGGGCGACGCAGCCGCTTCAGCTCAGTGGGAGCCTTCTCCGTGCCGGTGACGGCTACCGGCAGGACTGGAGCCCCGCTGCGCAGGGCCAGGTAGGCTGCCCCGTGTCGTGCCTTTTCCAGAGCACCGGTCAGGCTCATCCTGGCCTCAGGGGCCAGGAGCAGAACCTTCCCCTCGGCCAGGACGGCCAGCGCCCGGCGGATGACCTCCCGGTCAAACTGGTCACGGTGGACAGGGATGACACCATACAGCCTCAGCAATTGGCCGGTAACCGGCACCTGGTAGAGGTCGGAGAGGGCGATGCCCTCCATGGGCCAGGGCATCAGGGCAAAGACCAGAGGTGCATCGAGGTGGGCCAGGTGGTTGATGGCCACGATTAAGGGACCGCCATCCGGCACATTTTCCAACCCCGTCACTTCCAGGCGGGCCAACAGGCGAAAGAGAAAGCGGAGCAGGGGACGGGCTATGCGTCGGAACACGCCCCCTCTCCTTGGCAGAACAATTTCTCAACCTCAGCCAGCACCTGGTCTACGGTCATGCTGTCGGTATTGATGATGACGGCATCTTCGGCCGGCCTCAGAGGAGCCATTTCCCGGTTGCTGTCAATGCTGTCCCGTCGCCGTATATCGCGCAGGACAGCCTCGTACTCGACAGCCTCTCCCCGTTCCAGGCACTCCCTGTAGCGCCGTCTGGCCCGCATCTCGGGCGAGGCGGTCAGATAGATTTTCAAATCGGCCTCAGGGAGCACAACGGTGCCGATATCCCGGCCGGCCATGACCACCTTCCCTTGCTGGCCGATACGCCGCTGCTGTTCGGTCAGGGCCCGCCGCACGCCGGGATAGACGGATACGGGCGAGACGTTGGCGTCCACCTCCGGGCGGCGGATCTCCCAGGTGACATCCTGACCGTTGACCAGGACAGTGTACTGACGGCCATCCTCGACCGTAGGCTGCACCACGACTATCCTGATGGTCTCCGTCAGGTGCGTGACCGCCTTCTCGTCGGCGATGTCAATGTCCCGATGCAGAGCCACCCAGGTCACAGCCCGGTACATCACCCCCGTGTCGAAGTAGAGATAGCCCAGCCGCTTGGCCAGCAGCTCCCCGATGGTGCTCTTGCCCGA
>JBHIDP010000284.1:0-3154 GCA_046760185.1 Anaerolineae bacterium | reverse complement strand
CTAAGGCGGCGCAAGCCTGCCCTACACAGCGGGCTCGCGCCCGCACTCCACCGACTTTCACACCAGAAATTATCTAGTCAGTCCTCGTTTTTGTGCGGCCAAGCAACCGATGGGGAGGTAATCATGCCAGAGAAGGAAGGACGTGGTGGGAAGATCACCTTGATGATCGTTGACGATCATCCCCTCTTCAGGCAGGGTCTGCGCCGGGTCCTGGAAACAGAAGAGGACATTAGAGTGATAAAGGAGGTGGCAGACGGCAAGGAAGCGCTGGATGCAGCCTTGGAACTGGGGCCGGACGTTGTTCTAATGGATATTAACATACCTTCTATGAACGGTCTGCAAGTTACCCGTCAGGTAAAAGACAAACGACCGGAAACAGCGGTAATAACCCTTACCGCCTATCACGATGCTGAACAGCTCTTCCACGCCATGAGATCTGGAGCTTCCGCCTACTATCCAAAGGAAGTTGGTCCTGCGGAACTGCTGCGCGCCATCCGCATAGTGGCTCAGGGGAACTACGTCATCGAGGATAATGTGCTGGACGAGCGCGAGTTAGCCTCATGGCTCCTGGAACAATTCGGGCAGATGGGCACACCAGCCGATTTCCCTGAAGATATGTTCATCCCCCTCTCGCCCCGGGAGATGGAGATCCTTCAACACGTTAGCAGGGGCCTCAGCAACAAAGAGGTCGCCTATGCTCTGGGAATCAGCCGGCAAACGGTCAAGAATCACATGACCTCTATTTTGCGCAAGCTGGCCGTCAACGACCGAACCCAGGCGGCCGTCTACGCCCTGCGTCACGGTTGGATCAGATTGGAGGATACCAAATAGGAGAAAGGTCATGGAGAGCTCAGCGGAGCTAGTACAGCTATTGCAGGACTTTGCCCGAGAAAGTCGTCAGGAATACGAACGGACGCAGCAGGAACTGAAAGAGATTGATGTCCTCATTCGGCAAAGCAGTAATGAGGTTGAGAACCTATCGCGTCAGAACACCCAGGCTGCGAACCGTCTCAACCAGATGGAAGCAAACCTGGCTGAGCATTCGCCAGAAGAGATCAGCGACGTCTTCTCCGCAGCCTACGAGGCCCAGAGGCGTCTCTTTATGGGCCGAAGTCAGGTAGAGCAGCTTCAGATCAAGCAGCAGAGTCTGGAGAGATACGCTGAGCAACTGCGCCGAGCCCTGGAAGTGGTCGAGGGTGCCTCCCAACCGGAACTGGAAGCGGAGCCCGGTCGAGAGAAAGGAACTGAAGGACCTCCTTTGGTTGCACGGGTTATTGAGGCCCAGGAAAATGAGCGGAAGTTCCTGGCCCGGCAGATGCATGACGGACCGGCCCAGTCCTTGACCAATCTGATGTTGCAGGCCGAGATCTGCGAGCGTTTGTTCGATACCGACCCTGCCCAAGCCCGCACTGAACTGGGTAATCTGAAAAACGCTGTCAACACCACCTTTCAGAAAACCAAGGATTTCATCTTTGATCTGCGCCCCATGATGCTGGACGATCTGGGCCTCTTCCCCACCCTGCGCCGTTTCGCACAAGATTTCGAACAGAAGACAGGACTTTCCATCAACCTGACAACCACAGGCCAGGAGCGGCGCCTGGCTTCCTACACAGAGGTCACTATCTTCCGCGCTATCCAGGAACTGCTCAAGAACATCCACCAGCACGCCCAGGCCAGCCGCGTACAGATTACGCTTGAGATTAAAGATAAATTGGCTGAGGTGAATGTTGAGGACAACGGTAGGGGGTTCAACGTGGCCGAAGCCCTCTCCGCCAGCCGTCAGGGACAGACCGTGGGGTTGGCCGCCATGAAGGAGAGGGTTGAGATGCTAGGAGGCTCAGTACAGATCGGAAGCAGCAGGGGCCGGGGCACCAGAGTCAAGCTGCAAATTCCCGCTATTTAACCTTGGTACCAAAATCCTATTGTTTCAAAAGCATTTCTAGCCTATAATGTAGGTGGTTAGCATCCAGTTGGGACTCGATCTCATGTAGTAGTAGGTAGGGGATCAGGTCCCACCAAGCGTCTTAGGGAAAGGAGGTGAACACGAGATGCTGTATCTGCCGCGCGAGGAAGGGCAGGGGTTGGTCGAGTATGCTTTGATACTCGTGCTGGTAGCGGTGGTCGTTATCGCTATTCTAGCGCTGCTAGGGCCTGCCATCGGCAACGTCTTCAGCACCATCATGAGTAACTTCTAGTTGATCCCACCCGGATAGATAGCCAATCCTGCGAGAGTAGAGCCCTATCCCCACTGATAGGGCTCTACTGATATAGAACCGATACCAGAGTTGACCATCAGCCCAGGCGGGGCTATAATCAGAACCTGGGAAGGGGGCTGCAGAAGCCATCTAGGGTAAGGTTGGAGGGAACTGTCTAGTGCGCAAATCTGAGAAGGGTCAGAGCCTGGTCGAAATGGCTTTGATCTTCCCTGTATTGTTACTGCTGTTTGCCGGAATCGTAGATCTGGGCCGAGGCTTCAACGCCTATATCACCATTACCAACGCTGCCCGGGAAGGGGCCCGTTATGGTTCATTCTACCCCACTGACACCACTGGCATCCAGACCCATGTCCAGAACGAGGCCGCAGGCACCGGCATCACTATCACCAACATCTCCGTCACCTTCCCCAGCGGCAATGCGCCAGGAAATCCTATCAGGGTGGAGGTTACCTACAGCTTCTCCACCATCCTGGGCCTTGTCCTGGGACAAAGCAGTATCCAACTGACTAATGCAGCCGAGATGATTATCTATGGAGAATAGGGCCTTGACGAAAGAAAAAGGTCAAACCCTGATCGAATTCGCCCTGATAGTGCCTGTCCTGGTGCTGATCGTATTCGGCATCCTGGAATTCGGGCGCGCGTTCTATGCCTACAGTGCCATCGCCAACTCTGCCCGCGAGGGAGCACGATATGGCGTCGTGGCTCCGGACGACACGACGGGCATTAAGAACGCAGCCATCAGCAAGGCCGTGGCCGTGAGCCTGACCGAGAGTGATATTACCATCTCCTACCCCGATGGTAGCAGCAGTTCCGGGAACCGCATTCGGGTTGATGTGAGTTATCTCTTTGATTCAGCCGTCCTCTTCATACCTGATTTCACCATGACGGCCGCAGCCACCATGTACATCGAATAGAGGTTGGGCTACTGTAAGCTGAGA
>JBHIDP010000283.1:0-3165 GCA_046760185.1 Anaerolineae bacterium | reverse complement strand
GGCTATACATCAGCATTAGCGACCTTGGAATGATGAGCAGTCTAAACCCTAAGAGGAGGTAAAAAATGTCACACAGAGTCACGAAGATCACAATTGTCGTCGCGGCCATAGCCACCATGGGGCTCGTGGCCCTATCGGCATCGGCCGCACCGCCGGCCCAGGGGGATCCACAGCGGGGAGCCTACATCCTCTCCCTCGGCGGCGGCTGTTTATGCCACACGGCCGAGGCTGGTTTTCTCGCTGGCGGTCTAGAGTTCGCGGGACCCTTCGGCGCCGTCTATGCCAAGAACATCACACCTGACTCGGAGACAGGCATCGGCGATTGGACCGATCAAGAGATCAGCGACGCCATTCGGCTGGGCAAGCGGCCTGATGGCACGCAGCTCTTCCCGATTCATCTCTACTATACCTTCAGCGGGATAGCGGACCAGGATGTGCAAGACCTGGTGGCCTTCCTCCGCACCGTGGAGCCGGTCAAGAACGCCGTACCTGAGCGGGAGCTGACAGTGCCTGTGGCACCGTTTGAACCCTGGGCCGCAGCGCCAGCCGTGGCGCCGACGGAGGGGCTCGAACGAGGACAGTACCTCGTCAACACCATTTCCCACTGCGGCGCTTGCCATACCCCTCAAATGCCGGATGGCTCCCCGGACATGAGCAAACTCCAGGCCGGCTGGTTCTACCCGGGGGTAGGGCTGGTGCCCAACATCACGCCGGATGAGGAGACCGGTATCGGCACGTGGACCGAGGAGCAGATCGCCACGTACCTGCGGACAGGGGTAGAGCCGGACGGGAGCGAGGCTGGGGGGCTGATGGCATTGTCGGTCCAGGTTGGCTACAAGGACATGACCGAAGCCGACGCTCTGGCCATCGCCGCCTATCTCAAGACCATCCCGGCCGTCAAGAACGTGCCCCAGGCACCCCCGGAGCTGCCGGTAACAGGCGGTGCGACCAGCAGCGGTCCTATGGTGGTCGGCCTGCTGGCTCTGCTGGGTGGGGTAGCAGTTCTGGCGGGCTTCGTCCTGCGACGCTGGCGTTATCGCCGCGTCTAGCAGATGGCTTATGGCTTATGGCTTATGGCTTTTGGCTGATGGCTATTGCGGGATGGTTCATGAAGCTGTGAAACAAGAAGAGTTATTTGCAGCGGCTGGCCCTCATCCCCCCAACCCCCCTTCTCCCAACCTTGGGAGAAGGGGGGCTTCAACCGGGCTGACAACCCGAAAGCGGCTGCAAAACCGGTGCGAAACTCCCCCTCTCCCAGGGTTGGGAGAGGGGGCCGGGGGGAGAGGGCCTTCCCGCGTTGCCCGGTCGAGCCACAGTTGATGACTAATAGCAGTTCGCCATCTGCCATTGGCCATCTCTATCTGCCATAGGCAGACAAAAGGAGGAATTTGCGAATGTGGTCAGGGTGGGATGGGAGTACCCTCGGGGATGACCCTCAATTCCGCGTCGGAGATGATCTTGACATCCTCCCACAGAAAACCCTGAGCTTTGAAATCCTCCAGCGTTCGGATCCAACGCTTCTGCCCCTGGTCTAACAGGTAGATTTTCTCCCCGGAGCCTTTGACCAGGAGATAGAGCGGACGGCCATCGGGCAATGACTCCAGCAGGGAATCGGGCACAAACTGCACCTGTTCCCAGCGATAGCCCCATCCTTCAAAGGCATCCAGGTTGTAGATCCAGCGTTTCTTCCCATCCTCCAGGAGATATATCTTCTCCCCGGAGCCCTTCAGCAACACTCCGTTCCGCAGGACCACAGCCGTGGTGGTCGGTACCGTCCGGGCCAACCCGGTGACGTTGATGACAGCCACCACAAAGAATATGATGACGACCAGTTGCGTGATCTCCCTTTTCATGGCCAATTCCTCCGGCATCCCTACTTCACTATCACAAAACCGAGGATCTCGCCTATGGAGGCGAGGATGTTGACGTAGAAGTTGCCACCCAACTGCCGGAAGGGCTCAAAGGGCAACCCTGGAGAGCCGATGAAGGGACGCAAGGTCCAGGCCATCTGGCTCCCCACGAAACCATAGACCAGGATCCACAACTGCAACACCCGCGCCCGTGCTCCCCGTCTCTCCTCATCTTCCCGAGACACGTACTGCATTCCCCGGTAGAGGAAAGTGACCCCGATAAGACCAGTGATGGTGAAGATGCCCACGTTGAGGAGCTTGAAGAACTGATAGTGGCTGGTGGTGATCATGAAGAAGAGGGTGATGGGCGCGAAGCTCAGCAAGAGGACAGCCGTCACGGCTCTTTTCTTGAATTCCGTCTCATCGTAGAGCCACGACCAGCTCCACTCTCACCTCACCAGCCACGTTCAGAAAGCACAGCAGTCCCTCAGGCTCCGTGTTGAGGAGTTGGCGAATAGCCGTCGCGTAGGTCTTGACTTGCGGGGTGTATTCGGCCACTTTTTCGCGAAGTGTTTCTTCTTTTCCCTTTTTGTGAATCTCGTCGGTCTTGAAATCAACGATGTGCCAGCGACCGGCGTGCTGGTACAGGACGTCGATCTTGCCGGCCTCGACTCGCCCTTCGCGCTCGATGGCAAACGGGACCTCATGGTGGCGCTGAGCGCTGTTCATCTCAGCGTACAGCGGGTGTGCCTGGAAGCGGTTGAGCAGTCGGCGCACCTCTCCCAGCGTGGCCCGGAGCTCTGTCTCGTCTGTCAGGCCAGCTTCCAGGGCGTGGAGACGCAGGAAGTCGTCGAAACCTGCACTTCGGCCCTTCGACAGGCGCTGTCCTGAGCCGCTGGGCTGAGCCTGCGCCGTCCCGAGCCTGTCGAGGGGTCGAAGCCTTGTCGAAGGGCGGCCGCAGCATCCAGCCGATTCCCAAGCAACGTTGAGACGGCCTGGCGCAAACCGTTCTCGGTCAGCAGGGGAAACAGGGTAACCGCCTCGGGATCGTTGGCCGCCCACAACAGGGCGGATTCCACCGCCTGGGCGCGCAGAGCCGCTGCTCTTCCCTCATCGAGAACCTCAAAAGCGGGATCAACGCTCGCTTCGGCCGGGTGGGTGCGCAGGATGGGTCCCTGGAGAACGCCCTCGGCGTCGAAGTAGCGGTTGAGCAGCTTCTGCAAGGCCGCCGATTTCGGGAGAGGCTGCGAGACGCGGACAGTGACGTCTTGCGCATAATGCAGGTAGATGCGAGTGACGGCCGGCCGGTCGGCCG
>JBHIDP010000282.1:0-3176 GCA_046760185.1 Anaerolineae bacterium | reverse complement strand
TATTATAGCACGCTTTGGATAATCTGCCAAAGATTCCCGCAAGGTGGCAAAGCCACATTGACAAAGCTCAGACCGAAATGTATAATGCCCAGGACTTCCGAGATGTTCTAACAGCGGTGCTCCCACCGACCGAAACCTTATGCAAATCTACACCGTCTCCCAGATCACCAACTACATCAAGGACCTGCTCGATTTCGACCAGCAGTTGCAGGACCTGTGGCTGGAGGGGGAGGTTTCCAACTTCTCTCAGTCAACGACGGGCCACGTCTACTTCACCCTCAAAGATGAGAACAGCCAGATCCGCTGCGTGCTTTGGCGATCCCTGGCCCAGCAGCAAAGCCATCTCCCCCAGGACGGCCAGGCCATTGTAGCTCACGGCCGTGTCTCTGTGTACGAAGCCCAAGGGGCTTACCAGTTCTATATTGACACCATCCAGCCCCTTGGCCTTGGTATCCTGCATTTGCAGTTCGAGGCCCTGAAAGCACGCCTGCAAGAAGAGGGCCTCTTCGCCGTCGAGCACAAACGGCCTCTGCCTCCCTACCCCCAGCGCATCGGCCTGGTGACCTCACCACAAGCAGCCGCCCTGCGCGACATCCTCCACGTTCTGGAACGACGCTATCCTTTGACCGAAGTCCTGCTCGCTCCCACCCTGGTACAGGGGGATGAGGCGCCACCCCAGATTGTGGAGGCCATTCGGGCTCTAAACGATCGGGGGGACGTAGACCTGATAATCGTGGCCAGGGGAGGAGGTTCGCTGGAGGAGTTGTGGGCTTTCAACGACGAGAGGGTGGCCCGGGCTATCTACGACTCCCAGGTGCCGGTCATCGCCGGGGTGGGGCACGAAGTAGACTTCACCATCGCCGATTTCGTGGCCGACGTGCGGGCTCCAACCCCTTCGGTTGCAGCCGAGCTGGCCGTGCCCGAAGCACGGGAACTGCACGGGAGCCTGGAGACATGGCGGCGACGTTTAGCCCAGGCCATGACCCGGTCCCTGGCCCAACAGTGGACAAGCCTTCAGCGTTGCCGGGAGGACCTGAGCCGCTTCTCTCCACGAGCCAGGATCTACAACTATCGACAGCGCATTGACGACCTGAGCAAAACCTCTCTCTCCCAACTGCGCCATCAGTTGGAGGTTCAACGTGAAAAACTGCAGGGCCTTCTCTCCGCTCTGCAGAGCTTGAGCCCGTTGCGCACTCTGGAGAGAGGGTACGCCATCGTGCGGCATCGTGATACAGGTCAGGTGGTGAAGCGGGTGGCACAGGTTGAGGCCGGCCACGGTCTTAACGTACGGGTGAGCGACGGGGAATTCGCCGCTACCGTAGATTAAGAGCCTATCCGAAAAATAGCAGGCCGGGCTCCCACGCCCGGTTTCCGGCCCTTCGACTGGGCCCTTCGTCAAGCTCAGGACGTAGCTCAGGACAGGCGGCATGGGAGCGTTCGACCGATGGTTCGACAGGCTCACCATGTAGCTCACGCCGAGGGCCGCCTCTGCTGACTTTTGGGATAGGCACTAAATGAACCGACACTGGAAAGGGGATGACTGTGGATATTGAGAAACTGTCCTTCGAGGAGGCGTTCCGGGAACTGGAGGAGACGGTGCACAAGCTGGAGGCGGGCGATCTCACCCTGGAAGAGTCCATCACCCTCTTTGAACGAGGCATGCAGTTGGCGAACTACTGCAGTGAAAAGTTGGATAAAGCCGAGCTGAAGATCAACCAACTTGTTCCAGGCGATGGGGATGAATACGAGGTTGCCCCCTTTTCGGAGGTAGAGTAAACCCCTTATTCAATTGGTGGGTCAACTTGGGAGTGGAGCCGTTCGGCTGAGCTCACGGCGAAGCCTCGACTCCAACTTGTTTTCGCCACATTCTATTCAATCAGGACCACGTCCCCTTCTTTCAACCCACTGACTATCTCGGTTTCCTCCCGGTTCGATAGCCCCGTGACCACCTCCCGAACCCTACCCCCCTCCTTCAGGGTTACAACCTTCCTGGTGCCGGCCGGACGTATGGCGCGATTGGGCAGTAACAGCACGCCTTCCCTCTCCACGGTGGTGATGGTCAGGTTGGCCGCCATCCCCAAGCGGAGAGGCAACTCCGTATCTTCGAACCCCACCACGGCTTCGTAGATGATGCTCCCTCGCTGCGGCGTGGCAGCGGGAGCGATCCGTTCGATCTCGCCTTTCAGCGTCTGGCCAGGGAAAGCGTCGAGCATAATCTCGACCGGCTGACCGGGGCGTGCTTCCCCCACATCAATCTCATCAATCTCAGCCATGATCTGCATGGTCGAGAGGTCGGCAATGGTCATCAAGGGGGCCAGGGGGTGGACATTTTCTTGCTCCCTCGCCCGAACATCTACTACTGTGCCGGTGAAGGGGGCCGTCAGGCCAGTCTGGGCCAATTCCTCCCTGGCCTGAGCCAGGGCCACCTCGCTCAGCTCTTTCTCTTTCTCAAGAAGGGTCAACTCCTCAGGAGATGGCCCGGCCAGCAGTGCTTCGAATTGCCCTTTCGCTCTCTCGTAGTCAGCCTTGGCCGCCTGGAGGGCCGAAGCCTCCTGGCTGGTACTGGCTCCCTCCTGCTGGACCACCTCGTCATACCGGGCCTGGGCCACCTGTAGAGCCACAGTAGCCCGCTGCACTTGATAACGGGCAGCCTCGATCTCCCAGGCTTCCGGTGGGGCCTTGGCCCTCGCCAACTGGAGCTCTTTGATCTCAAGGTTAAGTTCAGCCTGTTTCACCCGCCGCTCCAACTGCGACCTATCCAACTCCAGGAGGAGTTGTCCCTCCTCCACCTCCTCCCCCACCTCGACCAGTACCTTCTCCACCGTCCCACCCGTCTTAAGGGATAACGTGGCCTCTCTGGCCGCCACCACCTTTCCCATGGTCTCCACGCTAGCCCGGATGGTGCCCCGCCGCACCACGGCCACCCTTGTGCCATCTTGGGTCGTGGTCAGTCTATAAAACAGATAGCTGACTACAAGCAGAGCTAGGATAGTGCCAGTAATCAGGATTGCTCTCATAGCGCGTTTCAAAAGTGATAGCGATTGGCCCTCACCATCCCCCGCCTCGCTCCGCTCGGCACCCCCTTCCTCTCCCAAATTTGGGAGAGGAAGGGGGTTGGGGAGATGGAGAGGGCTTTTCAGGACTCTTCTCATTGATCTCCCTTTCTACCCTTCTAT
>JBHIDP010000281.1:0-3224 GCA_046760185.1 Anaerolineae bacterium | reverse complement strand
CAGAAGGATGGTGGAGAGGGTCAGCACCAGGAGGGCAAAGAGGGTCAGGGCCTTGCCCAGGGAGAGGAGGTCAACCAGGCTGCCCAGGAAGGGGGCGGCCAGGGCGAAAGCCAGATTGCCTCCCATGCTCTGGATGGAGAGCACCGTGGCCCTGATCTGCGAGGGGATGTGCTGGTTGGTGTAGCTCTTGACGATGGGCTGGTAGAGGCCCCTGGTGGCCTGCTGCAGGAAGATGAGCGGTATGGCCCAGATGACGATGGCTTGTCCCATGACCAGCAGGGAGATGACAAGGAGGGCCGGCATAACCAGCAGCACACCCCTCTCCCCCAGGGCGGCCTCCACCCTGCCTGCGTTGGCACTCATCAAGGCGCTGAAAAGGTTGAAGGCGGCGAAGGCAACCCCGAAGAGGCCCAGGGCCAGGCCGGCCGTCTCCAGGTAGGGCTGGTAGGTCCAGAAACCGAGCCGCAGCGCCAGATAGAGGAAGGAGCTGTAAAGGGTGAGCCATAGCACCGGCCGATTGTCCCGGAGCAGGGTCAGACTCTGAGTCACCTCCGCAGCGTAGCCGGATCGGGTTGGATTGCCTTCCAGGGGCGGTTCGACGAAAGCCAGGGCGATCAGACCAGAGATCAACATAATGGCTGAGCTGGCCAGGTAGGGCAGAGCCAGGTCAAGGGTAGCCAGCAAACCGCCCAACGGGGCAAAGAGGGTCCAGGCCAGGAGGGTCATGCTGTACGCCTTCCCCTCTACCCCTGGGTAGCGCTCCTCCTGCCCCAGGCCCTTCAGGGTATCGTAGGCCAGGGCCGAGTCCGCACCCGAGGCCAGGGACATGGCCAGACCGGCCAGGCCCTCACCGAGGGCGAAGAAGGGGAAGGAATGGGAGAGGAAGATGGTGAGATAGGCCAGGCTATGGCCCAGGGAGGCCAGACAGAGGGACAGCTTGCGCCCAAAGCGGTCGGCTACGGCCCCTGTTGGTACTTCGGAGAGCACCTTGACCACATAGTAGATGGTCTGAAGGAGCATGACCTGGGCGAAGGAGAGCCCTCGGCTTTGATAGAAGATGACCAGAACGGAGATGTGGAACAGGGCCGATTTGGTGAGGCGATAGGCGTAGAACTTGGGGATGTTGGATTCCACTTATTTATTCAGTAGGGGAGAGGCTAGCCCTCCCCCTACACTGTCACTCTTCAGGCGCTGCACTAACTGCTTTGCCGCCTCACCAGGGTCCCCGCTGATAAGCTGGCCTCGTTCCGTCTCCGGTGCGGCAGCCGTCCTTCGAACCTCGGTCACGGATGTCAGGTCCTCTGGCTGTAACCCCACATCCCAAAGGGTCCAAAGGGTGACCTCTTTCTCCCGATAGGCATTTATGATCGCTGCTCCGTCAGGGTAGCGGGGTTCATTGGCACTCTCGGCCACGGTCACCACAGCCGGAAGGGTCGTTTCCAGCTCGTGGTAAACTTCGCCCCACCCTCGCTTGGCTATCACCTTTCCCTCAGCCGCCTTCAACTCAAACACGTTTGTCACCTGCGGTAGGTTCAGGTACTCGGCCAGCCGCGGGCCCAATTCCCCGGCTTGACTATCGGCTGCTTGATCGCCGGCCAGGACGAGGTCGAAACCATCCACTTTCTTGATGGCCTCACCAAGCACCTGTACTGCTCCGGCGGCATCCACGTCGGCCAGCTCTTCACCGCTCAACAGGATCGCTTCGTCTGCGCCCAGGGCCAGGGCCTCACGCAGCGCATCCTCTGCCTCGGCCGATCCCAGGGTCAGGACGGTCACCTGGGCATCCAGTTCGTCCTTCAGCCTGAGAGCCTCTTCCAGGGCGTTCCGGTCGTTGGGGTTTATGATCAACTGCGCCCGGCGTAGGTCCAGCGTGCCACGGCTGCGGCTGACACGAACTGTAGCCGGGTCGAAAATCTGTTTGATGAGGACAATTACCTTCATGACCACTCCTCACGGCCCGGTCCTGACCCCCGCCTCCCTGAAGATATCGGAGGCGATGATGATGCGCTGGATCTCGTTGGTGCCCTCGAATATCTCGCCGATGCGGGCGTCTCGGTACCCCAGCTCGATGGGGTAGCCGCGCAGATAGCCCAACTCACGGTGGATCTGAACCGCCCGGTCAATGCAGCGTGAGGCCACCTCCGAGCCGAAAAGCTTGCAGGCCGCGGCCAGACGGGTGAAAGGTCGGCCTGTATCCACCATCCAGGCTGTCCTGTACACCAGGGAGCGCAGAGCTTCGATCTCCGTCACCATGTCGGCGATCATCATCTGCACCGACTGCTGGTGGGCGATGAGCTTTCCGAATTCCTTCTGGGTGGTGGCGAAACGAACACACAACTCCAGGGCTGCTTCGGCTCCACCCAATGACCCAGCGCCAAGACCCAGGCGCCCGATGTCCAGCGTCTTCATGGCGGTGATAAAGCCAGCCCCGAACTGACCGAGCACATTCTCGGCCGGCACGGGGCAGTCGGTGAAGACGAGCTCCCCTGTGGCCGAGCCCTCAATGCCCATCTTCTCATCAATGGTGCCGACGGCGAAACCGGGATAGTCTGATTCGACGATGAAGGCGGTCACCCCACCCCTGGCTCCCAGGGCCGGGTCGGTCACGGCAAAAACGCTGACGATGTCAGCGATGGGGCCGTTGGTAATCCAGATCTTGCTGCCGTTGAGGATGAAGTGGTCGCCATCGCGCACCGCTCTGGTCTTGATGGCCGCAGCGTCCGATCCGGCCTGAGGTTCGGTCAGGGCGAAGGCAGCAATCTTCTCACCTCTGGCCAAGGGTGTAAGGTACTTCTGCTTCTGCTCCTCGGTGCCATCGAGGTAGATGGCCGTGGCCCCGATGCCGATGTGTGCGCCCAGCAAGGCGGCGACCGAGGTGCTGGCCTTGCCTATCTCCTCGGTCATGAGGCAGTAGCCCACCTCCCCGGCTCCGGATCCACCATACTCCTGAGGGAAGGGTATCCCCAGCAGGCCCAACCTGGCCATTTTCTGGATCAACTGCTGAGGGATTTCCTTCTCCTCGTCAATCTGGTGGGCCAGAGGTGCGATCTCGCTCTGGGCGAACTCCCGCACCTTACGCTGCAACAGACGGTGTTCCTTGCTTATGGTGAAATCCATTTTCGGCAAACCCATCTGAGGTCCACGCCGTGAGGCGTGTGGAGAGTCACAGCTTACCCAGGGGACTGCTCCCTGGCGAAGCGGTGACGACTCCCTCGCCTCACGCC
>JBHIDP010000280.1:0-3236 GCA_046760185.1 Anaerolineae bacterium | reverse complement strand
CAATGGTGTAGTACCGGCGTGGTCCATATAGATTAATCTATCACCGTGTTTCATTTTCCGAGCACTCACGCCGTTTTCTGCGTTTCAAAATCTGAAAATGCCCAGTAACCCAGGATGATCAGGTTTATGGGTGAGACGATGGACAGTATCCCGTAGAGAATCGGGTTCTTCCCGTGCTTGGCTGCTATCTTACCGAAGCATACGGCCACGTAGGCCACTACAATCGCTACAACGCCCCATCCTAAAATATCCATGTTAAGCACCTCCTTCCATCGGCGAACTTGCCTCTAATATAACCGGCCTTAGCGAAGCCCGCCACGCCCTCGCTGACAAGTCACCCCGCGCACACCACGACACTTCAATGACAAGCGGCCTCTGCCCACCAGCAAGCGACGAGTTTGGGCTTCAGTCGCCAACGGCGCCTTATGCGATGCGGCCGGCGTGTTTCAAGCCGGAACATAACGCTACTTCAGCAAGCTTATGAATTCATCCACGCCCAGACCTGTCTGCCGGATGATAGCTCTCAGTGTGCCGCGGTCCAGCACTTTGTGATCGGGCACAACTACCTGAGCAAAGGGCTCATCGCGCCGTAGGATCAGATGGCTACCTGTTTGCCGCTTCAGGTAGAAGCCTGCCCGTTCAAGCGCCTGAACACACTTGCGTCCTGAGATCACGGGTAGCTTACTCATACGGCCACCGTCAGAAGTTCAAACCGCTCCTCGGGAACCGGCAGACCATCCTCCTCGAGGGCGACGATGTACCCCTCAATGGCCTCACGGATATTTCGGATAGCCTCTTCCTTGGTCTTACCCTGGCTGATGCATCCAGGCAATGTGGGACATTCAACCACCCAATAACCATCTTCTCCCGGATAGATGATCACTTGTCGCATCGTTTGACCTCCATTCAGTTCAAGCCGCCGTTTCGCATAAAGTGTCTGGTATACACGCTGCACTCGACCGCAGGGAGAGCGGGGTATCTCATTCCTGAAGCACTACATCCACGAGGGCCGGCTTTCCATTCCTCACCTCCTCCATAGCTCTGAGCAGGGTGGGCTGGATCTCATGGGCATCTTCTACCCTTTCACCGTAACCATCGAAGAGCTTCATCAGACCGGCGTAGTCAGGAGTGGGGGTGATGTCTACCCCGTAAAAGGTTCCCGTCCTGGCAGTCCAGCCATCAGGGTAGAACTGAAGATGAGCACCCTTCATGGAGGCGTAGGACTGGTTGTTGAAGATGACGATCAGGATAGGCACCTGGTACTCCTGTGCAAAGCCTAAGGCGGGCAGCACCGGGTTGTAATTAAAGGCCCCATCCCCCATTAGGGCCACCACCAGCCTGTCCTGGGCCGCCCATTTTAGGCCCAAGGCTACACCTAGGCCGGTGCCCAGTCCTCCACTTGCTCCTCGGAAGAAACCTTGGGGCTGGATGCGCTCAATATAGCGCCTGATAAACCGCATGTGAACGATGGTTTCCTCAACGACGATGGCGTTCTCAGGCAGTACCTCGTTGAGGGCATAACATAGCCATTTGGGATCAATGGGGTTCTTCCCTTTGCTCTCTAGGGCCTCCTCTACCCATGCTTGGCGAAGCTGCTCATGGGTTGCCTTCCAGCGATTCAAACGCTCCTTAAGCAGGGACTTTTTCTCTCTATCCCGGTCGGTCAAGGCCTTTACCCGTTCCACCAAGGTAGACAGAGCAGAGGGGACATGGCCCATCAAGTACAGGTTGGCCTTGTATCCCCAATAGGGGAGCTGCTCGTGAGTCGGGTTATCGTCAAGAACGATCACCTGAGCTTTGGGGGAGCCTGCTGAAGGAGGATACCAAGGGCCTATCGCTGCTACTACGAACACCACATCGGCTTCCTGAAGCAAGCTCTTGGCGTTATAGCCGGCATGGAGAGGATGACTCCTGGGAAAGTTGAGATACATAGGACTCTGACACTCCACCACAGGGGCACCAAGCAGCTCTGCCAACTGCACCAGCCTCTCCACCGCTTCAGGACTTCGCCCCGCGTTTTCGGTGATGATCACCGGATTCTGGCTTTGTACCAGAAAATGGGCTGCCTGTTCTAATGCCTCGCTGTCTACTCGGGGAGGTGCAGGTGAAGCGAAAGCCTCCGGGATGAGCTCCGGGTCCACTTCTTCAAACATCAGTTCGAGAGGAATGGACAAGAAGACGGGTCCTTGGGGAGGGCTCATAGCCAACTGGCCAGCCCGATACACCATGCCTGGAAGGGTGGCCCGGCTGTTGACGGTGCCGCTCCATTTAACGTAAGGCTCAGCCACTCGGGCGGACCCACCGATATCGGCCAGGAACCGCGGCCATTGAAAGCCGGGGTCCAGACCCTTCTGCTCGCCGAAGGTGACCGAATCCCCGGCGCAGACCACCATAGGGACCTGCTTCTGATAAGCCTCTCGCAGGGCCATAGCGCCATGAAGGGTCCCTACCGTGGTGTGGAGCAGCACCGCTGGCAGACGACCGGTCATCTCGCTGTAGCCCGAGGCCATAGCCACGGCCAGTTCCTCATGCCGACAGTTCACATACTGAGGGCCCCTCTCTTCCAGAGCCTTCATCTTGGCTAGAGCTTCCCAGACGGGAACCCATTCAGTACCAGGGGAAGAGAAAATATATTCAATCCCTTGCAGTTTGAAAATCTCTACCACGGCCTGGCCACCACTTATAGGCTCGCTCTTTCCCATAGTCTGCACCTCCACCCTTTACCAGAAAACAGGACTTACGCATTGACAGGCTTACTCGTCGGTATCCGAAGTTGCTGGCTTCCCACGCTCGAGACAAACTGGCGGCGGATAGCTAGTCCCTTGGCTATGCCATCGTTGGGGTCTCTGAAACCGTTATACTTACTCGGTAGCCCAGCCGTGACAGAAAATCTTCACAATCTTCCCAGGTCATCCCAAAGGCCCTCACATCCGCCAGGCCCACACGGCTGACGATCTCCCGCAGGATTTCAAAGTCCTGCTCTTCGAAATCTGCCTCCATCATCGCTGACTCCGCCCAATCCACCAACTCTGTCAATGTGATACGATGATGAAGGTAGTCAATGAGCTTCTGAGCAACCTTTTGCCGAGTAATCTTCATCACTTACCTCCCTGAACTCTCCTATGTCCCTTGTTCACTGGATACTTCTCATGAATTTCCACCAATCGGCCATTCTCATCGTAGATCTCTTGGTAGAATCTTATCGTTCGCTCTTGGGTGTATAATAATATCAAAAG
>JBHIDP010000279.1:0-3236 GCA_046760185.1 Anaerolineae bacterium | reverse complement strand
CTCGCGGCTGAACATGAACTCCCAGGGCAGGTTGGCCAGGCTGGGGTCCAGGCGCAGTTTGATACGCAGCCCTTTTCCCTCCATGATGGCCGCGCTGGAGCTTCTGTCGTAGCACGATTTGACCTCACCCTTGAAGAGGGAGTTGAACAGTTCGAGGCCGTACTTCTCCAGCTTCTCGAATTCAGGCGGGGCGATGCGGCGCACCGGCATCATGGAGCGCAGGAGCGCGATCTCTATGGTTTCCTGGAGCCCCTTGAGTCGCCTGGGAGTGAAGGGCATAACGAAAGTGCCGCTGGTCTCGCCGGCTGGCGACCTGATGACCGAGACGGCGTATTCCCTGCCCTGCTTATGCTCGATCTTGACCTCGAAATCAACGAACTCTAGCATGGTACCCACCTCCTTTATGCACATGTGGATACCCATCTCCGATTATCTCATATACACATAATACCACATTTGTCTCAAATTTGCTAGAGGGAATTTTGCTGGAGCGCATCTCAACGATAGTGCCGCTTCAACTCAGAGGCATACCTGGCCCCCACTCTATCGGCATTCTGACCCAGCCAGTCGCTCAGGCGCGTTTGCCCCGTCGGAGGACTCTCGGAAACCAGAAGGCTGGCCATCAACCCCTCCACTTCGTCTCGGGTCAGCACCACATCATTGAGCACGTAGCCGATCAATCTGGAAAGGAGAAACGCCAGCCCTGGCCTCAGATGAACGATCTTGGCTCTACTCTGGACCTCGTCGGCCATGAGTCGAACCAGCTCATCGAAGGTGTAAACCTCAGGACCGACAGCATCTACGATAAGGTGCTCGTCCCGATGGGCAGCATTGACCGTTATCTCGGCCACGTCTTCCACGTAGACTGGCTGCAGGCGGTAATCACCCGAGCCGGGGACGGCAAATACCGGAAAGCGCCTGAGCAGCCAGGCGATGTTGTTGATGAGGATGTCCTCAGCCCCGAAGATCACCGTTGGTCGGATGATGGCGTAGGACAACCTGGAATGGATGATGACCTTTTCCAGGAGTCCCTTCCCCCTGAAATAGGGGAGGGGTGATTCCTCGGAAGCGTTGGTGATGCTGACGTGCACCAGTCTGCGGACGCCAGCCTCTTCGGCTGCCTTGATCAGTATTTTCGTGTTCTCGACGGCCTTATCAAAGGTGACCTCCCCGCGCGGGAAGCGAATCCAGTAGGTGTTGTAAAGGGTGGTGGCCCCTCGTAAACTATCCGTCAACCGGCTGGGGTTGTCGAAGTTGAAGGGAAAAGCTGCTACCCGGTGGCCGAAGGGGCTTTCACGGTCGGGGTGCCCGGTGAGGGTTCTGACCCTTTTCCCCATAGAGAGAAGTCGTCGAGTTATGTACTTGCCGGTGTAGCCGAAAGCTCCCGTCACCACGTTCAGCTCAGTACCTTTCATGACTATATCTCCGCGCTCTTCGGCCAGACGGGTGGATGCGAACCTGGGTTCATCTCATCGGAAAAACGGGCTACTTGTCTTCGGGGATGCCGAGGATCGGAGCGGCGTTCCCCCCCAGAATCTTCTCCTTGGCCTCCTCCCCGATGGGGAGGGCGCGGATGGCTTCGATGTTGGCCTTAATGTCGTGTACCCCCGGCCAATCGGAACCGAAGACAATCTTGTCGGCGTTTCGCTCCAGGTCAGGGAAATAGTCCAACAGCTTTTGGGGAGGCAAGCCAGCTATCTCCATGTACACGTTGGGGTGAAGCTTGGCCAGAAAGAAGGCCCGGTCGTACCAGAAGCCACGACCGCTGTGCACTTGCAGGATGACCAGATCAGGAAAGTCAACGGCGATATCATCCAGCAAGAGAGGATCACCATACTTCATACGAGCCCCCCTGAAGACCGACGAACCGGTATGGAACATCACCGGGATGCCAAGCCTCTGCGCCGTAGCGTAGACGGGGTACATGCGGCTGTCGTTGGGATAGAACTGGTTGTAGGTGGGGTAGAGTTTCAGCCCTTTGCAGCCCAACTCCCGCACACAGCGCTCCAATTCCTTGGCCGGGTCAAGGGTCATGTAGGGGTTGATGCTGGCGAAAGGGATCAGACAGTCATGGTCGCGGCAGAACTCAACGATGGCCTCATTCCCCAGGACTCCGGTGGTGACAGGGCTGTACTCGGCCAGCACAACGGCGTAGTCCACGCCGCAGTCCTGCAACATCTTCACCACCGAGGCGGGGGTGGACATTTCCTCCATAAACTCCTCTGTCTTACCGATAACCTTCATTATAAAATCCACTGCCGATTGCTGGTAGATCTCATATTTGGTGGGATGGATGTGAAAGTCAATGATGGGCATTGCTCCTCCTTGTACTCGTGCAATAGTGACTTCCCGCTTTTGATCCCATTTGCAAGGACAGAGTCAGGATGCAACAAAAGGATACTATTTCTGCACGGGTGCTTAAGACGCTCGATCCAGGTTGACTCTGATGACTGCCTCAATATCGAGATCCAGAAGGTTATAAAAGCGAGGCTTTTCCCTCTGGAAGTGCTCATAGGCCTGCTGTAGCTTGGCTGCCTCAGCCGTTAGACCCTCTACCCTCCCCTGGTCAGCCATGACCTGGACGGTACGTCGTAGCCCCCACCACCGCCCCTTCTCCTCCTCCCAAAGGAGGCCGCGGTTCTTCAGGTCGTGCTTCACCATTCCGAGCACGATCTCCCTCACCTGATAGCCAAAGGGGATCATATCCTTCAGGGCCTGGTACAGACTCAGTTGTCCCAGCGCTTCCAGGCGACGCAGGATCTCCTTTTCTACCAGGCCCTCAACCGGAGATGAACCTTCCACCTTGTCCATCAGCACCGCTTCAACATTTTTGGCGAAGAAGCCCAGAAGAAAGGTGTCCAGATGTTCCCGCAGGCCGAGGCCCAGCCTGATCTGGTCGCTGTCAGCTAGGGAGATGACCGCTGAGATAAGGATAGCTTTGGCCAAGGCACCCTGGTGAACCACCACATCTCCTCGCCAGGGTAAAGGCTCCCTGACCCATGGCGCTACCCTCCCGACCCGGACGAACAGATCACCAAACAGGTAGACCAGACAGCTAGCAGGGAGCGAAGTGGCCAGCTTATTTTCATCGGAAGCAAAAACCATTTGTCACACTGCTCCTTCTGTCGAACCGATCTCACCGCCACATCACTGAAAGTAGCACTGGCAGCATTATACCAGCTTTCGGACCCTTTTTCAATGTTTGCTACACTCAGAGCTTTCAAGTACAATAGTGC
>JBHIDP010000278.1:0-3269 GCA_046760185.1 Anaerolineae bacterium | reverse complement strand
GAAGATACTTCCAGGCTGTCTCACAAAGTCGTATCTGGGGGATAGCAGGGGGTACAACTTCATGGTGTTTTCACCCTTAGGACACGGGTTGACTTTAACTAAGAGATGTGTATAATATATAATAACAATCAGAGTTCAGACAATGGAGTCGAGCCTTTAGGTGATTTTCCGGCTAAAGCCTCGACTCCGATTGTACTAGACATCCATCCGTGAAGTTCTACGCGCATTGGAGGTTATAGGGCTTATTGAGGTTAAGCCAGGCCTGGGCACCTTTGTGCGAGGTTTTAGAGGGTGATTCCAAAGTGTTTCGGAAGTTCTGTGCAGAATCTCTATACTAACGAAGGGGGGTGATGAGCCTAGCTGAAATTGAAGGTTTTTAATGGGTGTCCAGTCAACAGATGAGCAAAGGAGGGTAGTTAGATGAAGAAGTTTCTATTCATGGGGCTTGTAGTGCTGGCCCTAAGCCTTGTGGCTGCTCAGTGCGCGCCAGCGGCTACGCCCACGCCGGCACCCACGCCGTTCGTCTACGAGGACGCCATCGGCGTGGTGAAAATCGCCCCCGGCGAGCCGATTCACATCGGGTACATGCAACCCCTCACCGGCCCCGCCGTGGTCTACGGCGAGTCCCTCAAGGGCGCCATCGAGCTCGCCGTGGCTGACCGGGGCCAGCTCCTTGGCCACGACATCAAGCTGACGGGCTTTGACTCGGGCTGCAGCGCCGAGGGCGGTCAGACAGCAGCAACCAAAGTGGCCGCTGACCCCACCATCGTGGGCGTCATCGGCACCACCTGTTCCAGCGCCATGACGGCGGCCATGCCAACCGTCAGCGAGGCGGGCCTGACCATCATCTCGCAGGCGAACACGTCGCCCAAGCTGACCAACCCCAACGAAACCTGGATGCCGGGCTACTTCCGCACGGCCCACAACGACATCTTCCAGGGGGCTGTGGCGGCTCGGTTCGCCTACGAGGAGCTCGGTGCGCGTACGGCGGCCGCCATCCACGACGGCGACCCCTACACCGAGGGCCTGGCCACGGCTTTCTACGACGCCTTCATCGAACTTGGCGGCGAGGGCGTGGCCTTTGAGGCAGTCAACAAGGGCGACACCGACATGCGGCCCGTCCTGACCTCCATCGCCGCTAACCCCCCGGACGTACTGTACTTCCCCATCTTCGAGCCGGAGGGCAACTTCATCGCCGCTCAGTCGGTTGAAATCCCGGGCCTGGAGGATACGATACTGTTTGGCGCCGATGGTTTGACGGTCTCAACCTTCGCGCCCTCGACGGGCGAGGCTGCGCTGGGGATGTACCTGTCCGGTCCCTTCCTCACCGGTGACAAAGCTGCAAAGTTCATGGCTGACTATGAGGCCATGCACGGTGAGAAGCCACCGGGGCCCTTCGGCGAGCACGGCTACGATGCCATCAACATCCTGATGGACGCCATTGAGAAGGTGGCCGCAGCGGACGCCGAGGGCACCTTATACATCGGCCGCCAGGCGCTGCGGGACGCGGTCGAGGCTACCTCTGGCTTCGAGGGCATTACCGGCACGCTGGACTGCGGACCGAAGGTGCATGCAACGGTTGGGAGATACGCTGGGGTCGAATTCCGTGGCGACTGCGCCACGGGCGAGGCGATCGCCATCTTCCAGGTTGATGCCGAGTGGATCGCTTCGGAGGACGTCTACCAAATGGGGGTCCACCCGCCGGTTGTGTGGACGCCTTAGCCCCGAGTTGGTCTACCAAACCGCTGGGGCCGGTCTCCTGACCGTGTCCCCTGGGCACTAACAAGCGAGGGTGAGCCAGGAGAGCAGGTGTCCACTGGCTCACCCATGGCTTATCTTACGGGAATGTGAGAACGTAATGCGTCAACAATTTCTTGAGCGGTTTTCATGGGTTGGGCTGCTGTTGTGGGCCCTGCGGGTAGGCGTGCTGGTCATCGTGCTGTGGGGCTCGATGGCCACCTTCGCCTCGGGTCGGTACTCGGGCAGCGCCTGGGTGAGCTTGGTGGTCGCGGGGCTGGCGCAGGGCAGCATCTACGCCCTCATTGCCCTGGGCTACTCCATGGTCTACGGCATTCTCTTCATGATCAATTTCGCCCACGGCGAGGTTTTCATGGCTGGGGTGTTCACCTCCTATTTTGTGGCCGAGGCCCTTGAACAATCTGGCTACGTAGAGCAACATCCGATCCTGACCATAGGTATTTTGCTCCTGGTATCCATGACCGTCTCCACCGTCGTGGCTCTGCTGTTGGAACGCATCGCCTACCGGCCCCTGAGAGATGCACCCCGGCTGGTGCCGCTGATCACGGCCATCGGAGCCTCCTTTTTCCTGCAGTACACGTTCCGGGGCCTGTTTGGTTCCGGTTACAAAACCTACCCTGAGTTCGAGTTCCTTAGGGGGCGGTGGAACATCGCTGGCTCAAATATCCAGATCGTCCAGGTGGTGGTGTTTGTGGCCGCCCTGGTGATGATGATCGGGCTTTACTTGTTCGTGGAGCGCACCAAGACGGGCAAATCGATGCGAGCTGTGGCCGAGGACAAAGAGATCGCGGCTCTGATGGGCATTGACGTGAACCGGGTCATCGTCATCACTTTTGCCATTGGTGGCCTGCTGGCTGGTGCGGCCGGCGTATTCAGGGGGCTGTATCAGCCCCAGGGAATATGGTTCTTCATGGGCTTCTACCCCGGGCTAAAGGCCTTTGCCGCCGCTGTCCTGGGCGGTATCGGCAACATCCCGGGCGCCATGCTCGGCGGCATTTTCCTGGGCGTCTTCGAGTCCTTCGGACCTAACCTGATCCTAGAAGGGCTGGGCATCGTCGGGGCTAATCAACTCAAGGATGCCATCGCCATCGTCATGCTGGTACTGGTGTTGATCTTCCGGCCACAAGGCATCCTGGGCGAGCGGCTGGCTGAAGAGAAAGCATGAAAGGTTACGAATTAGGAACGCAGGGGCAGGGATGATGTTCGACTATACAAAACGCTCTCTGAAGTTGGGTTTCTACGGTGGTGTCACGGCCTTGTTCGTCTCCGTGATCGGTATGGTTGAAACCTTTGGTCAACGTGACATTATCGGCGGCGTGATCTCAGTGGGACACTCTCTGTTGCTAATCATTGCTCTTGGGACTGGCTACCTGACGGCGCACCGCATTGATAAAGCGCTCAATCCAGCCCATAGAACGGATCATCAGGCGCCAGGCATCTGGGCTGTAGGAGGTAGCCTGCTGGCGGGGCTTGTCGTCGGCGCTATGATGGCCATGTTCGTGGTGATCGCA
>JBHIDP010000277.1:0-3286 GCA_046760185.1 Anaerolineae bacterium | reverse complement strand
CGTGAGCTACATGGTGAGCTTGTCGAACCATCAGTCGAACGCTCAGCCGAACGATTTCATCCGGAAGACCGCCTGAAGGATTCGGTGTGAAGCGTAATGCGTAAAACGTGATGCGTAAGGCGGAAGAGGTGATAGAGGATGATCCCGGAGCTGAAACCGATGGCCAGGTTGCCCACCTTTAGCGTCACAAGGGCGATCAGAGCGGCTATAGCGATATCCGGGGCCTGACGCAGGTCGCGGGCCAATAGAGCGTGTTGGAGACCAACATAGGCCAGCAGTGCACCCAGGGCGGGGTAGGGGACGAGGGAGATTATCTGAAGGGCGCTGTTCCCCAGGAATAGCCCGATGAGGATACAGAGCCCCCCAATCATCAGGTTTGAACCAGCGGTCCTGGCCCCCAGCCTGTAGTGGGCGGTGAGACCACCAGAGCCGTGGCAGACGGCCACACTACCGATCAGACCGGCCACGATGTTGGTCAGTCCCATACTGGTCAGTAGAGCACGATGGGTGACGCGGCGGGCCGTTCTGTTGAAGTAGATACGGGCTACGTCCGCGGTAGCAACCACGGCGTTACCCAGGGTCAGCGGTAACTGAGGTATCACCAGAAGCGTAAGGGCCGCGAAAAGCTCCTCTCTGGTGGGCAGCCCTACCTGCAGGGGCACGTATCCCAACCTCACATTGGTCAGGCCGACCAGCGAACCACCCAGAATTCCCACCACCGTGCCAAAACCCAATACCACCAGGGAGGAGGGGAGCCACTTGTGGCGCAGGAAGAGGATCAGCAGGATACCACAGGCCGCGGCCAGAGCTATGCCCGCCGGGAAAGACACATTGGCGAAGGAGACAAAGAGGGGCGGGCCATTTATCACGATCTGAGGGCGTGACCAGAGGCTGAAACTGATTTTGAGGAGCATTAGCCCCAGGCCAAGCTGGATACCTCTCACCACCGGCTTGGGGAAGAGCTTGGCGATAAGGTTCATGGCGCCGGTGACCGCCAGAAGGAGCAGGATAAGGCCCATCCATAACCCGGCGGCCGCTATCACCCTGTGCGAAAGGCCGAGGGCGATGGCGATGGCCGAGACCACCTTGAGCGGTTGGACTGGCATCGGTGTTCGGTAGTAGAATCCGGCGACGATGTAAAGAGCGCCGACCACCAGTAGGACAGCAGTGGGGTTCATGCCATTAAGGGCGATAAGGGCCACCAGCAGGGGGAGAAGAGTTCCCAAATCACCCAAGGCCCCACCCAGTTCCCTCAGGTCAAACTTGAAGGGCCGCAACTGACCTGAGTCGCGGTCCGCTTTAATCCATTTCATATCTGTTTAACCCCCTATCTCCGACATGGCTCGATCCACTATAGCCAACCCCTCATCCAGGCGATGGCCTGCTGGCTTGGCCTGTACCGCTTCAGCGATCACCTTCTGAAGCTGGCTGAGGGTTGCCCCTTTTCGCAGTAGATCACGGAGGTCCAGCTCTTTCTCGGCAAAGAGGCAAGGACGCAGGGTCCCTTTGGCGGTAAGTCTCAGCCGGTTGCATTCGTGGCAGAAGTGGTTGCTGATAGGGGTGATAAAACCTATCGTCCCTCGCCCATCGGGCAGCCGATAGTAGCGTGCCGGCCCGTTCCCCGTTACCGGCCCGGCTGGCTCCAGCGCGGGGAACTGGTGGAGGAGCTCAAAGGTGGAGATGTGGCGCTGGGTGTAGAAGGCGCGGCTGTCCTGGCAGGTGCCTATCGGCATCAACTCGATGAAACGGATGTGCCAGTCGTGGACGATGGTCAGCCGGGCGAAGTCCATCGCTTCGTCGTCGTTCACTCCCCGCAGCATGACCACGTTCAGTTTGAGGGGGGTCAGGCCGACTGTTTCAGCCGCTTTGATACCACGCCACACCTTTGAGAACTGGTCGAAGCCGGTGATCCTCTTAAATCGCTCCGCCCGTAGAGTATCCAGGCTGACGTTGACCCGCCTGAGCCCGGCCTGGGCCAGGGCCGGTGCATAACGCTCCAGCAGGAGGCCATTGGTGGTCAAGGAGACCTCGGCCACGCCTGGTATGGCGCTCAGGGAAGCCACCAGGTCGCTCAGGCCGGCCCTGACCAACGGCTCACCCCCGGTGAGCCTTATCTTGCTGATACCCAGACCAGCCGCAGCCTCCACGACCTGAAGGATTTCCTCGTAGGTCAGGATCTCCGCTTGAGCTTTAGGCCTGATCCCGCTCGGCGGTAGACAGTAGACACAGCGCAGGTTGCAGCGGTCGGTGACGGAGATGCGCAGGTAGTCAATGGCCCGGCCGTAGCTGTCGGTTAGATGATGCCCCATCTCATTTTCCCTCATCCGTGGTCGTTTGGTCCACGGTTATAACGATGCGCCCGGCCCCGGTGGCCCCATGTAAGGCGGAGAGCATCCCCCGCACCGTCTTCTCTATGATCTCAGCGGTGAACTTCTTCTGGATCGGGACCAACTGGCCATCCACCAGGATGGATACATTAGAGATAGGGCGCTTCCGCAGGAACCTTTCCTCCACCAGGTCAACGATCCTGGCCACATCGTTCAGGTCGAACTGAGGGAGATCGAGGTCGAGGGGTTGGTCTGTGGCCACGGCCAGCAACTCATCCTCATGGCAGAGCAGCTCCTGGCCCAGCGCCCGGCGGGAGACCTCAATCTTGGGAGCATTGCCGCGCTTGTACCCTTCGGTCAGGATGATGTCCGCGTCGGTGACGTAGGTGGCGATCTCATCCAGGGTCAGCTCCTGGGGCAGATGCTTGATGAGGGCCAGTTTTTGTGGCGAGGCGATGACCACGCTGTCGCTGCCAGCCTGGGCCAGCCGCCAGGAGTCCTTGCCTGGCCGGTCAACATCGAAACCATGGACATCGTGCTTCACCGCCGCTACCCGATACCCTCTCGATTTTAGTTCGACGATCAATTTCTCCAGGAGGGTGGTTTTGCCGGCATCAGATTTGCCTACAATAGAGATGATGGGGATCACAAGGTCGCCTCCTCCAAGAACTGCAAACAAAAAGAGCCGCTGCTTGGCAAGAGTCAAAGCAGCGGCCGAACAGAGCCTCCCGACAGCTTCTCCTTTCCAAGCACGTGGAGGCAGGGTCGTTTCCTTCCCTGCCCGAGACCAATACTGGTCCCCCTCATCGGGGATCGGCCCCCTAGTCCATAGGGCAGTAATAGGTAGAAAGGTACACAAGTTTACTTCTACCCCTTAGGCCTGAGGGCTCGGAGAAACTCCTATTCTAAGAGCCTATCCGAAAACCCAGCAGCGGGGGCTCCCATGCCCCCACTGGGCG
>JBHIDP010000276.1:0-3303 GCA_046760185.1 Anaerolineae bacterium | reverse complement strand
CTCAGGACGAAGCCTCGCCCCACCCTGTACGGCCCAGACCCTCCGAGACGGGGCGGGGACGCCCCTTGGCAGCAGGGGAAGGCTCTCCTGATCCCTTTTAACCGATTTATGCAAGGCTCTCTACTCTCTACATGACTTCAGAGATCAACCCCTCACTGGCCGCCACAGCCTCCAGGTTTTCCTGGGCTATGGCTGGCCGCAGACCGATGCGGATGGATTCCTTGAAGGCTTCGAGGGGGTAGAGGCCAGTGTGCTCAAGGAAGCTGGCCATGGCCATGACGGCAATCTTCTTCCTGGTGACCCGCCCGCCCGCTTTTCTGAAGTCGGCTCGACTGAGCCTGCCGAAGTCAAGGGCGAAGGTCTTGGCCTCCGTCTCCACCGGTAAGAGGGAGGAGTTGATGTAAAGTAGATCATCCGGGCCCAGTTTGCTGATCTGGCTCCGTACCATGTTCAGCCCCTCTTGGGAGAGGACAACCACCATATCGGGCTGGGGGATGCCCGTATAGTGGATCTCTTCGGGGCTTATGATGATTTCGGACACGGAGTGTCCTGACATGATGGTCACCGGATAGTCGTCCCTTTGGGTGGCCCACAGCCCGCACAGCAAAGCGCCCCGGCCGAAGGTGGTGGCCGTTGACCTTATCTTCTGCCCGGCCGCCCCCGCCAGAAGGATGTGAGTCTTTGCCTTCACCTTTGAGGTGTACTTTGCTTCAAGCCCTTGCCTGGTCAGGATAGGAAGCCCCACTTGATCCCTATGCGCCTGGCGGTAGGCCCGGCTGTACTCCTTCCGTTCTTCGCGATGGAGAACCCCAGTCTCGAGATTCAGCGATTGCAGGGTGGCCATGAGCTTCGTCTTGCTGAATTTGTTGTTAGGGACGTAGTAGGCTGTGCACAGCTCCCAGATGTCCAGCAGAGAGAAGCCCTCAGTGGCAATTGCTTCCGCCATCCAATCGGTGAGCTCTTTGTCGAAGGAGGTGGCGCGCGCGACGAAACTGGCTCCATTGACGGCTACGGTGGAGCAGATATCCAGCGGTCTCTCCAGGTTTCCCCGTGGCGTGGTGGCCGTGGTGCTTCCGTAGGGTGTTGTCACGGAGTGTTCGCCGCCGGTCATCCCGAAGTTGAGGTTGTTGAATACCAGCACAGTAACCCCCATGTTTCGCCGCGCGGCATTGACCAGATGGTGGCCGCCGATGCCGCATCCGCCATCACCCATCAGGACGATGACCTTCAATTCGGGGTTGGCCAGCTTCATGCCACTGGCGTAGGTCACCGAACGCCCGTGGGGGCCGTGAAAAGCATTGGTGACGAAGTATTTGTCCGAAAGCCCCACGCAGCCGATGTCGGTCACGATCACCACCTTCTTGGGGTCAAGGCCCAGCTTCAATAGAGCCTCGTTCAGTTTGTTCAGGATAGGGCCGTGTCCACAACCGGAGCAGAAAGGATAGGGCAACGTGGTCTCGTCCAGGTAGGTCTGCGCATAGGCTGCACTCACAAGATACCCCCTCCTTCCAGGATCTCGGCCGGGGAGATGAGTTCCCCGTCCACCCGGTTGACCCCGACCACCGCCGGGCCATGGGGGCCAGCCCACCCAGCGGCAACCCTCTCGATCTCCCTCCGGTACTGTCCCAGGTTAAGCTCCGGCACCACCACCTTTTCGATACCTTTCAGGGCGGCCGCTATCTCCTTTTCCGGGACTGGCCACAAGGAGTAGACCGTCAAAGCCGAGACCTTCACCCCCTCCCTGCGCGCCACCTGCACCGCTTCTAACATTGAGCGGGCGGTTATACCGTAGCTTACCATCAGCACCCTGGCCCCCTTCTGCATGTCAGCCTTGACCAGGGCGATCTCGTCCAGGTGTTCCTCGATCTTGGCCGCCAGGTGCCGGTTGAGTCGGTCAACCTTGGCCGGATCTTTGGTCATGTACCCCCTTTCGTCGTGGCTTGAGGTGGTGAAGCGCACTATGTGGCTGCCACCGAAAGGTGACATGGCCGGCACGTCCGATAGCCTGTCGAAGCCGTAGGGGATGAATTCAACCTCCTCTGCTGCCACCTTTCTCTCAACGACCTCCACCGGCTCATAGGCGCTTATCTCCACCGTGGTGCGGGCCGTGACCATCTCCTTGCTGGTAACCAGAAACACCGGGGTGCGGAAGCGTTCGGCCAGGTTGAAGGCCCTGATGGTCAGGGAATAGCATTCTGGCCCGTTGGTCGGACAGAGGGCGATGATGGGGTAGCCTCCCGATGTCCCCCAGCGTATAAACTGCACGTCACCTTGAGCCCCGGTTGTCGCTCCCCCTGTAGCCGGTCCCATCCGTTGGCAATCAACGATGACCATCGGCACTTCGCCCATGATGCCCAGGCCGATGTTCTCGCTGTAGAGGCTGAGCCCCGGCCCGCTGGTGGCGGTCATGACCTTGGCCCCGGCCATGGCCGCGCCGATGCAGAAACCGATAGAGGCCATCTCATCCTCGGCCTGGATGGCCACTCCGCCCACTTTGGGTAGCTCGCGCACCATGTGCAGCAGGATAGGGGTGGCGGGGGTGATGGGGTATCCAGCAAAGAATGTGCATCCGGCGTCAATGGCCCCGCGAGCGATGGCTGTCGCCCCGTCCACAAACTCTCGCATTCCCATTATCCTTCCAGGTGGCAAAGGTCATTTAGCCTCACCACCCTGGGCTTTTCCTGATCGTAATTCACCTCGCTCAGCGAAGCGTTATCCAGGCTGATCCTTCCCATGTTCCGTAGAGGCATGTTCAATATATCGCAAAGGAAAGCTCTCATGGTGCCGCCATGGGTTACCACCACTATCGTCTCCTGAGGGTGTCTGGCTGCTATCTCTGCAAAAGCTTTCACCGCTCTTTTCTGCAAGTCGAGGTAGGACTCACCTCCACCCCGTTGCATCTCCATCACTCCTCCCTGCCAGCCTTCCAACTCCTCTGGAAAGAGTTCGCTGATCTCCGGCATGGTCCGCCCTGACCAGGCACCGATGTCCACCTCGCGCAGGTCTTGGCGGGCCACCACCGCCTTGCCCAGGGCCTCGGCGATGATCTGAGCGGTCTCATAGGCTCGGGCCAGGTCGCTGGCGTAGATGGTGCTGATCTTGTCCCCCTCTTTGCTGAGCCGTCGGGCCAGGGCCCGAGCCTGCCTTCGCCCCACTTCGTTCAGGGACACGTTGGCATGGCCCTGGAACCGTTCGGTGCGGTTCCACTCGGTCTCACCGTGCCGTACCAGGATCAGCCTGGTGGTCATCGTCCCTTCACCACATTAGATTTCAGCCTGCCCAAACAACTTGAGGAGTGGAGCC
>JBHIDP010000275.1:0-3311 GCA_046760185.1 Anaerolineae bacterium | reverse complement strand
AAGCTGCCATCAGGAGATGGTCATGTTGCCTTAAAGGTAGCCCATGGCGATCAAATAATCCCCATATTCCTAAGGAGGTGGAAGCCGTTATTTTGAAAGCTTTGGCAAAAAATCCAAAAACCAGATTTCAAAGCGTTAAAGAGATGGTCGCTGCCCTAGAAGAGGCTACAGTTGGGTAATCATGGAAAGTAGGGCTGGTATGAGCGAGGGAGAGCGAAGGGAGTTTCAGCGACTTGAGGCCTCTTACCCCTTCTTGTATGAGCAGTTCAACGCTGAGGGGAGGAAGGTGGCTGCGGGCTTGGCTCAGACGCTGAACATCAGCGCCAGCGGGCTTCTGTTGGAGACTGACCATCTGCTGGAACCAGGGACAAGCCTTATCTTGCAGATGAGCAGCCCTCTCTTCACGCTGCTGGCCAAAGGCGTGGTTGTCCACACCAGGGCGCTGAACGACGGCCGGTTTCTGACAGGAGTGATGCTTACCGAGGTGGTTGAGGGAAGGTGGGATAAGCTGGTCGGGGAGGTAGCAAGTGCTTCGACTATGTGAATTCGATGGGTCGGCATGGGCAAGTTGGCGCTTGATTCGCGTTCGGCAACCCGTCAAAACCACATAGGCTCAGCACAAGGAGGAAATAAATGTACGAACGCCCCACATTCCAGGATGTCCTGAAGGCAAGGCAGATCATCGGCAAATATCTGACGCGCACCCCTTTGCACCACCACCCTTCGCTGGACAAACTGGTAGGGGCTGAGGTGTACGTCAAGCATGAGAACTACCAGCCAGTGGGAGCCTTCAAAATACGGGGAGGGATCAACCTCATCTCCCAGTTGAGTGAGGATGAGAGACGGCGTGGGGTCATCACCGCCTCGACCGGCAATCACGGACAGTCGGTGGCCTATGCTTCACGCCTCTTCGGGGTTAAAGCCATCATCGGCGTTCCAGAGGGGGCCAACCCGGGCAAGGTAGAGGCCATGCGCAACCTGGGGGCAGAGATCATTTTCCATGGCCGGGACTTCGATGATGCTCGTGAGTATGTGGAACAGTTGACCGAGGAGAGAGGGTATCGCTACATCCACTCCGGCAACGAGCCCTTGCTCATCGCCGGGGTGGGGACGGAGACGCTGGAGATTATCGAGGACCTGCCTGAGGTGGAGGTCATCATCGTGCCCATCGGTGGAGGAAGTGGGGCAGCGGGAACCTGTATTGCGGCCAAAGCCATAGAGCCAGGCATCCAGGTCATCGGGGTGCAGGCGGAGAAGGCTCCAGCGGGCTACCTCTCTTGGAAGGAGAAGCGTCTGGTGGAGGCCAGGATGGAGACCTTCGCTGAGGGGTTGGCCACACGGACGGCCTTCGAACTGCCCCAGAGCATCCTGTGGGACCTCCTGGACGATTTCATCCTGGTGAGTGAGGAGGAGATGCGGCGAGCCATCGTTCTCATGCTGGAGAAGACACACAATGTGGCCGAGGGTGCGGGCGCCTCTCCCCTGGCCGCAGCCCTGAAGATCAGAGATCGTCTGAAGGGACGCAAGGTGGCCCTCATCCAGAGCGGGGGCAACATCTCTCTGGAGCGGTTACGGGAGGCGCTGGCCTCGGTAGATGCTGATTAATAGATACTCCGAGATCGCTCTGTAGTGAACGCTCAGCAGAGTTTCAGACCATGCCTGGCTTCTTCGAGAAGGTCTATGAGGTGGTATCGCAGATACCCTACGGGAAGGTAGCCACCTATGGCCAAATCTCGATGATAATTGATGGCACCCCCCACGGGGCGCGAACGGTGGGTTGGGCTCTACACGCTCTTCCCGAGGACAGCGATATACCTTGGCATCGGGTGATCAACGCCCAGGGACGTATCAGCACCTCCTGCCGTCAACATGATGCTCTCTGGCAAAGGGAGTTACTGGAGGAAGAGGGGGTGGTCTTCGACGAAGCAGATCGCGTTGACCTGGTAAAATATCAATGGCAGGGGCCACAGCCGGGCCGGTGGTGAGGGCAGTCTTCTCCGTTCGCCGAAGGTCGAGGGGGGGCTCGGACTTCGGCGAGCCCCTCGGCCTGAGCTCGGGACGAAGGCTCAGTCGAGCCGTCGGGAGACCTTCGCCCAACATCAAGCCCAACACCTCACTGCTGGAGCAGCATTTTGAGCTGCCGGGCCGCGTCCACAGCCTGGCCACGCCAGTGGTTGTTGGTGAAGATGAAGGTCTGATCCGCTTTCTCCTCCAGCCCCTGGATTTTGGGCACCCACTCCTGAAGCTCCTCGTCGCTATAGGTGTAGTCGTATCGTTCCCAGGCCTCCTCGTGCTTCCACCACTTGGCGGCGTTGCGCCCGTGGAAGCGGACATAGGCTACAGCACTGGTGACCTCAGCGATAGGAGGGATCAGGTTCTTGAAACGGGGCTGATCAACGCAGCAGAAACCGAGGTTGTTCTCTTGCAATAACTCGAAGATGGCGGGCTTTATCCACTCCCGGTTGCGGAACTCCACCACGACGGGCAGGTCACCGATCCGTTCCCGGAAGGCCACCAGATATTCCCGGCTTTCGACAGTATTGTGGAACGAGTAGGGGAATTGGGCCAGGACACACCCGAACTTCCCCCGGTCCAGGAGAGGACGCAGCGCGTCAACAAATTTGCCAAATACTTCCTTGTTGTCCTCCCTGACGTGGGTCATATCTTTGTTGGCTTTGACCGTGAACAGGAAGCCGTCAGGAGTCTTATCGGCCATGCGCTCCAGGGTCCAAGCGTTGGGCAGGCGGTAGTAGGTGAAGTTAATCTCACAAGTGCTAAACTCACGCCCATAGAATGCCAGCCACTCGCTCTTGGGCAGGTCGTGGGGGTAGTAGGGTCCGACCCAGTCCTTGTAACTGAAACCACTGGTACCGATGTAGATCATTCTTCCTCTGTTTCCTCTCCTTCCACCTCTTGGCTGACGAGAACCTCGCGGGAGCGGCCACCACTCTCTGGGGGACCAACGATCCCTTCCTCCTCCATCAGATCAATGAGACGGGCCGCTCTGGGATAGCCGATGTGCAAACGTCGCTGGAGAAGGGAGGCTGAGGCCCGTTTGTGTTGCTGTACCATAGCGATAGCCTCCTCCAGAAGTTCATCCCGTCTCTCTTCTTCCTTGAATAGCATGTCGTCCCAGGGGGCCGGTTCTTCCTTCACCAAAACCGGCCAGGCAGTCTCCCGCCAGAAGTTCACCAGGCGGCGTACCTCTTCCTCCGACACGAAGCAACCCTGGAGGCGTACCAACTGGCTGGAATCAGGGGCCATGAACAACATGTCCCCCCGCCCCAACAACTTCTCCGCTCCCCCACTGT
>JBHIDP010000274.1:0-3321 GCA_046760185.1 Anaerolineae bacterium | reverse complement strand
GGTACAGGGCCTCGAAGTCGAAGCGCTGGTTCAAGAGGCGCTCGAAGCGGTGGATCTTCTTCGCCTGGTGGAAGCGGCTCTTGCCAAAGATTTGCTCGATGATCTCCACGGCCGTCAGGGTGTCCTGTCTGACCAGTACGATAGGCACCCCGACCTCCTCCGCCCGCCCCAGGATGATGGGGCTGGGTTGAAGGTTGCCGGTCAGAACCAGGCACCTGGTGGAGGTCTCCAGAGCTGCCAGTTGGATGTCCGGCCGGTCACCGCCGGTGATGACCGCCTTGTTGGCTGTGCGGCGAAAGTAGGTCAGGGCGCTATCCACGCTCATGGCTCCAACCATCAGGTTCTCAACCAGCTCATCAGCGTTCTCGGGACAGCAGAGGATCCTGCCATCCAGGTGGTCGGCCAGTTCTTGAACGCTGATGGAGAGGAGAATCTTTTCTTGAGGCAGAACGGCAAAAACAGGGATGCCTCGTTTCTGCAGGAAGGGCACCATGGTCTCCTCGACGAATTCCTGCTTCATGCGCGGCACGGCGTTGATGACGGCACCGATCATGGATTCTCCTAACAGCTCTCTGGCGGCCAGGAGCTCATCCACGATCAAATCCGAGGAATAGCGGGATACCACCAGCTCTTGAGCGTCAAGTAACTCGGCCATACGATAAGCCGGCAGGCCGACCACCGAACCCTCCGTCAGGCTGGCTGCACCCTCCAGGATGACGACATCCTTCCCCTTTGCTACCCTCTCATAAGCGTCTTTTACTCGTTGAGCGTAGTCTTCCCCTTCCTCATGCAGTATAGACTCTACTGTGATGGGATCCAGAAGAACCGGCGCCATGTCCTTCAAAGATTCAGCCAGTTCGAAGGTCTGTTTCATGAACTCGGCATCTTCGTCAATAATTCGCCCTCCCACCCTCCTGGCTGTGGTGCTTATCGGTTTCATATAGCTGACGGAGAAGCCAGCCTCAATTAGCTTCTTGACCAGGCCGAGACAGATGGCGCTTTTCCCCGAAAAGCTTGCCGGTGAAATTACGTATAAGCTGGTCATAGGATAAATACCTCCTTCCCTGGCAGATGGTCATCCGAACGGGCTGCTGTAGGTCAGAATTTCGTCATCCCTTCAGGGCCAACCTCATGTCCAGGGCTACTGCCCCCTGGTTATAGACAACAAGGGGGTTGATGTCCAACTCCACAATCTCCGAGAAGTCAGTTACCATTTGGGAGACACGCAGAAGAACGTCCACCATCGCTTCCGTATCGGCCGGTTTCTCTCCTCGTACCCCTCGCAACAGCGGATAAGAGCGTATCCCTTTGATCATTTCCTCTGCATCCAGCCGGGAGAGAGGAGCGATACGGAAGGTGACATCTTCGAGCACCTCGACATAAATGCCTCCCAGGCCGAACATTATCAGTGGGCCAAACTGGGGGTCCCGGCTCATGCCGATGATCACCTCTCTCCCCTTCCTCACCATCTCCTGCACCAGTACCCCCCAGACCTCGGCCTGAGGCATCCGCTCCATTGCCTGTTGCAGGAGGATGGCGAAGTTCTGTCTGACCTCCTCAGCGCTCCCCACATTCAGCTTGACCCCGCCGATGTCCGTCTTGTGCAGGATGTCGGGCGAGACGATCTTCATAGCCACCGGGTAACCGATCTCCTCGGCATATTTGACCGCTCTCCCCTGGCTGGTGGCCAGCCTGGAACGAGGGATAGGCAGCCCGTAAGCCTGCATCATATCTCTAGCCTCGGCATCGCCAATGGCCAATCGGCCGTCGGCGCGCACATCGTTGAACAGTTGCTGCACCCGTGAGCGGTTGACTGTGAATTCTACTGTTTCCGGTAGAGGCCGCTCAAGCCAACGGCGATGGTGGGACATGGCCCGCATGGCTCCCACTGCCCTTTCGGGGAAGAGATAGTTGGGAACGCGATATTGGTTCAAGACCTTGATGCCCGGTCCCACCGCTACCTGGCCCATGAAACAGCCGAAGACCGGCTTGTCGTATTTGGCCACCACCTGCCCGATCACCTCAGCCGTCTCCTCCGACCTGGTCATCACCTGCGGGGCGAGGATGACAATGACTCCCTGGACGTTCCGGTCCTGGAGGACTGCTTCCAGAGCGAGGCCATAGCGGTCCGGGAAGGCGTCGCCCAGCACATCAACGGGGTTGAGGACATTGGCGGCAGCCGGCAGATGCTCTCTGAGATACTCGACGGTCTCCTGTTCCAGAGAAGCCAGACGCAGTCCGGCTCGTTCTATGGCATCGGTGGTCATGATGCCAGGCCCACCGGCGTTGGTCACTATGGCGATGCCATCTCCCGCCAGCAGAGGCTGGTAGGCGAAGGCGATGGATAAGTCAAAGAGGTCCTCAACCGAGGTGGCGCGGATTACCCCCGCCTGATTGAAGGCCGCATCGTAGGCTCGCTCCGAACCGGCCAGGGTACCGGTGTGGGAGGAAACGGCCCGGGAACCAGCGCTGGTAGTGCCGGACTTGATGGCGATGATGGGTGTGTGCCGAGCCACCATCTGGGCCACTTCCATGAACTCATGCCCATCGGCGATCCCTTCCAGATAAGCGATAATGACCTTGGTGTGAGGATCGTCACCCCAGGCCCGCAGGAAGTCAATCTCGGTCAGGTCGGCTTTGTTCCCCAGGCTCACAAAGTGGGAGAAGCCCTTTCCCTCGCCCCGGGCCCAGTCCAGGATTGATGAGCAGAGAGCGCCTGACTGGGACATGAAGGCAAGTTCCCCCCGTTCCGGCATGCCCACCGCAAAGGAAGCGTTAAGAGGAGTGATGGTGTCAATCAGTCCCAGGCAGTTGGGGCCAAGCATGCGCATCCCATAGCGCCGTACTATTTCAACCAGGCGTTTCTCCTCGACTATCCCCTGGCCGCCCACCTCGCCGAAGCCAGCGGAGATGACGATGACCCCCTTCACCCCGGCCTGACCGCACTCTTCCAGGGCATCAGCCACATAGGGAGCGGGGATGGCGATAACTGCCAACTCTGGAGGGTCTGCCACCTCCAGCACGCTGGGGTAGCTCTTCCGCTCCAGGATGTCATCGGCCTTGGGATTGACGGGGTAGACCTCTCCCTGGTAGCCATGTTCTATCAGATTGCGCAGGATGCCGTGACCGAGTTTTTTCTCGTCGCGGGAGGCACCTATGACGGCCACTGACTGGGGACAGAAGAAGGCTTCAAGCATTACTGTGCTCCCTAATCCCTAAACCCCAAACTTGCTTTCCATCATACAACAAAAAGCAGAGAATCTCAAGTAGAAAACAAAGAGCCTCGCCGCTGCATTGTCGAAGTGGCGAGGCTCTTGTGAC
>JBHIDP010000273.1:0-3337 GCA_046760185.1 Anaerolineae bacterium | reverse complement strand
GACAACGTGGAGGACATCGCCATCGGAGCGGCGGTCCTGGGGACAGGAGGCGGTGGCGATCCCTACCTGGGCAAGGTGATGGCCGTGGAGGCCATCCGACGCTGCGGGCCAGTGCAACTGATCAGCATCGAAGAGGTGCCCCTTGATGCCCTCACCGTTCTGTCGGCCGGTATGGGAGCGCCGACCATCCTGGTGGAGAAGTTATTCGAGATCGGAGCGGCCACGGAGGCATTTCTGACTCTGGAGAAGTACCTGGGCACAAAGGTCTACGCCACCATGTCGGCCGAGATCGGCGGCGCCAACTCTATCATGCCCCTGGTGGTGGCGGCCGAGCTGGGCATTCCAGTGGTGGATGCCGATACCATGGGCCGCGCCTTCCCCGAGCTGCAGATGGTGATCCCCACCCTCTACGGTATCTCGGCCACACCGATGGCCATCGCCGACGAGAAGGGGAATAGCGCCATCCTGAACACCATCAACAACAAATGGTCGGAGACCTTTGCCCGTTCCATCACCATTGACATGGGGGCCATGGCCATGATCGCCCTCTATGCCCTCACCGGGGAGCAGTTGCGGGAGGCCGTGGTGCCTGACACCATGACTCTAGCAGAGGAGGTTGGTTGGGCCATCCGTGAGACACGAGGCTCTACCAAAGAGATAGTGGACGCCATCCTCAACATCACCAAGGGCTATCTGATCTTCAAGGGCAAGATCATTGACGTACAACGTCGCACGGTAGCCGGCTTCGCCCGGGGAGAGGCCATCTTCGAAGGGACCGACGAATACGCCGGGCGTACCCTCAAGATCGAGTTCCAGAATGAGCACCTGGTGGCCGAGGTTGATGGCCAGATAGTTGTCTCCGTGCCCGATCTTATCACCATCCTGGACGCAGAGACGGCGCAGCCCATCACTACCGAGGCCCTGCGCTATGGTTTCCGCGTGGTCGTTTTGGGTCTGCCCTGCACTTCCAAGTGGCGTACCCCTGAGGGACTGGCCCTGGTCGGGCCGCGTTACTTCGGCTACGACATTGACTATGTCCCTGTAGAAGAGCGGTTTGGCGGTCACTGACTGCCCCCTGGGAATCCGGAACTCGATCACAAATGCAGTATCCATGACTGGAGGCGGCGAGTTGGACGTTTTAGAGGCCATCAAAAAGAGGAGAAGTATCCGGGATTTCACCGATCAACCGATTGAGAGGGAACACCTGGCGCAGATATTGGATGCCGCCCGATGGGCACCGACGGTCAGCAACCAGCAAAAATGGAAATTCGTCGTCGTGACCGATCCGACGGTAAAGGAGCTGATCAAGAAGGTATCCCCTGGCATATTCGCCATGCCCGCGGTCTTCGTCGTCATCTGCATGGAGAAGGACCCGGAGGCTAGCGCCTGGGACGAGTGGACTTACGCCGCCGATGCGGTTGTGGCGGCGCAGAACATGATGCTGGCCGCCTTCGAGCTTGGCATCGGTAGCTGTCCGGCCCTTTCCTTCGCCAAAGAAGGTGTCCAGGAGATCCTGGACATCCCCGAAGGAATTGAGCCAGAGCTGATCGTCACCTTGGGTCACTTCAAAAAGCTGCCGAAAGCCCCGGCCCGACGACCTCTGAACGAGATCGTATTCGGCGACCGGTATGGAGAGGAGTGGACATCGTGAACCAGCATCTGGTGCTATCCGAGGATGATGCTTTCGAGTTGCTCGCCTTCCTGATAACCAGTGCTCGCGGCTGCATTGACGAGCCGGAGACCTATGGGACCTTCCGGCTCATTGACGCCGCCAGCCGCATGATCGGCTTCATCCTGGAGAGCGGCCAGGCTGAGGACACCAAGTTCCTGCGCGAGCTGAAGGACGAGATAGACCAGAAGAAGCTATGGTTGATGACTGACGAAGAGGGGTACTTTCAGTTCCTGCGTGACGTGACCCGAAAGATGGCCCGACAGTTGAAGGTGAGGGCAGGGATAGACTAAGCCGCGGCAAAGCGGTGGATCAACTCCCCCACGAACCTGATCCCCTCGATGTAGTCGGAGATGCGGATGTTCTCGTTGGGGGCATGGACGTTGCCTCGGGCGTGGCCCACCCCGGCGGAGACTGCGGGTATGCCCAGACCCTGGCACAGGGTGTACATCGGTCCGCTGCCAGCCATGGTCGGAAAAACGACCGGTTCCTGCCCGTAGACCGCCCTGGCCGCTTCAATGGCCGCCCTGGCCAGGAGAGCATCCAGTGGCGAACGGGCGGGATGCTCGCCCCCCAACGGCACTATCTCTACATCGTCGAAGCCGCGCCGATCCAGGTGCTTTCGCAACAGGTTCAGGACCAGTTCAGGGGTCAGATCGGGCACCAGCCGCAGGTCCACCTTGGCCATCGCCCGGTTGGGCAAGACCGTCTTGGAGCCTTGAGCGGTGTAGCCTGACTCCAGGCCGCAGATGGTACATGTCGGCTGGTACAGATGCTTCTTTAGGGCTTCCAGCCCCGAGAAGTCGTTGATAAAAGCCGGGATGCCGAAATCCTCCCTGATCCCCTCCTCCTCAAAGGGGATGGCCTTCAACACCTCACTCTCCGCCTGGCTTGGCTCGGCCACATGCTCCATGTAGCCGTCAATGGTGATGCGGTCATCCTCATCCTTCAGGGTGGACAGGGCCCAGACCAGTCGCCAGGCCGGGTTGGGCACCAGGGTGGCCCAGGCAGAATGCAGGTCCCGTTGCGCCCCGCTCACCCGTAGCTCCAAGTACATGATCCCCTTCAACCCCAGGGAGAGCACTGGCCTCTCGGCGATGTCCTTGTAGCCCGCCTCCCACAGACAACCATCCGCCCCTTCGAGCAAACCCCGGTTCTCCTCCACGAACTGATCCAGGTGGACACTCCCTATCTCCTCCTCCCCCTCGATGACGAATCTGATTTCGAGGGGTAAATTGCCCCTGGTAGCCAGCCAGGCCTCAATGGCCTGGACGCGGGCCATGATGTTCCCCTTGTTGTCGGCCACGCCGCGAGCGAAAACCTTGCCATCCCGTATCTCAGCGGCAAAGGGCTCAGAATCCCACTCGTCCAGCGGTTCCGGCGGCTGGACGTCGTAGTGATTATAGATCATGAGAGTGCGTTTCCCCTGGCCGATCCGGCCATAGACCACCGGTGGTGCCCCCTCGACCTCAATGAGGCGTGCCTCGGCCCCCAGCTTTCGTAGCCGGGCCAGGACTAACTCCGCCATCTCCTGCACTCCCCAATTCTGCGCAGCCACGCTCGGCTGTTTGCACACCTCCTGCAGTTCAGCGATAAACCGCTCCGAGTTGGCCTCAACGTAAGCATTGAACCTCTTCATCTTCTTCTCCTCCTTGGCTAAATGAATTG
>JBHIDP010000272.1:0-3375 GCA_046760185.1 Anaerolineae bacterium | reverse complement strand
CGAGCGAGAGATTGGGCAGCCAGGACAATTTCCCTTCACTCGAGGGATACACCCCTACATGTATCGGCAAAGGCCCTGGACTATGCGTCAGTACGCCGGATTCGGCACCCCGAGCGATACCAACCAACGCTTCAAGTTCCTCATCTCCCAGGGACAGAACGCCCTGAATGTGGCCTTCGACCTGCCCACCCAGATGGGCCTCGACTCCGACGACCCCCTGGCCGAGGGGGAGGTGGGCCGCGTGGGGATGGCCGTGGATACCCTGAAGGACCTGGAGGTGGCCTTTGATGGCATCCCCCTGGACAAGATCAGCGTTTCACTTACGGTTAACGCTGTGACCCCCATCATCCTGGCCATGTATGTCACCGTGGCTGAGAAACAGGGTGTGTCCAAAGAGCAGATCAGGGGCACCACTCAAAATGATATCCTCAAGGAGTACATCGGTCGCGGCACCTGGATCTTTCCGGTCGAGCCCTCCCTCCGCCTCATCGGTGATACCATCGAGTTCTGCGCCAGGGAGGTGCCCCGCTACTATCCGGTCAGCGTCTGTGGCTACCACATCCGCGAGTCAGGAGCCAACCCGGTGCAGGAGATCGCCTACGCCTACGGCATTGCCAAAGCCTACATCCAGCACGTGGTTGAGCGTGGGCTGGACGTGGACGACTTTGCCGGGCGCATCTCCTTCAACTTCGATGTCTTCGGAAACCTGTGGGAGCAGGTGGCCAAATTCCGTGCCGCCCGGCGCCTGTGGGCCAAGATCATGAGGGATGATTTTGGGGCCGAGGATGCCAGGACGATGCAGATGAAGATGATCGCTGGTGGTGGAGGTGGAGGACTGACCATCGAAGAGCCGGAGAACAACATCGTGCGTGGAGCCTACTATGCTTTGATCTCAACCCTGTCCGGCACCCAAACCATGGCCCTCTGCTGCTACGACGAAGCTTACACCATCCCCAGCGAGAAGGCGTCCTTGATCTCCCTGCGCACCCAGCAGATCCTGGCTGAGGAGATGGGCCTGTGTGATACGGTTGATCCCCTGGCCGGCTCCTACTACATCGAGTGGCTGACCAACGAGATGGAAGAGCGGATTGTGGCGGAGATGCGTCGCGTGGAGGAAGAGATGGGAGGCATCGTCAGGGCCATCAGCCAGGGATACATCCAGCGGGAGGTGGCCCGGCAGGCATATCTCTACGAAAAGGGCATCCAGAGCGGGGAGATCGTTAAGGTGGGGGTTAACAAATATCGGCTGGAGGGGGAGGAAGAGCGTGAGGTGGAGTTGCATGAGTGCAAGCCGGAGCAGGCCCAGGAACAGATCCGCCGTCTGAACCAGGTCCGAACTGAGCGAAATAACGTGGCTGTGGAAGAGGTGTTGGAGAAAGTGCGACAAGTAGCACAGTCAGGCCAGAACATCATGCCGGCCATGGTGGAGGCGGTGAAGACATACGCCACAGTGGGGGAGATCACCAAGGTGCTGAAGGAGGTGTTCGGGGAGTTCAGAGAGCCGGTGGGTTTTTGAAGGGACAGAGGGGCGAGAGGGGGAACTGGAAGAACTGAAGGAACTCAAGGAACTGAGGGAGCGGAGAAAGGCTTGACATCCAGGCCAAAATGAGTTATACTAAGCATGCTTAGTATAAGCATGCTTAGTATAACTGGTTTATGGAGGGGGGAGACAGTCCATGTTCGTGAACCGCGAGACCGAGCTGGCCTTCCTGGAGGGGCGATACCGAAGCAGCCAGGCTGAGTTGGTCGTGCTCTACGGGCGCCGGCGGGTGGGCAAGACCGACCTCTTGCATCAGTTTTGCCAGGACAAACCCCACGTCTTCTTCGTGGCCGACCTGGGTACCGCTGAGACCAACCTGGTCCAGTTCTCTCGCGCTGTAAGCCAGCATGTACATGGAGATCCCGAGGTGGAAGGCGTATACCGCGATTGGGATCAGGGACTGGCCCGTCTGGCTCGCCTAGCTCAGGATGAGCGGTTCGTAGCGGTGTTCGACGAGTTCACCTATCTAGTAAGCACCCAGTTGGGCATAACCTCCACCTTGCAACGGGTTTGGGATGAAACCCTCCGCCGCACTCAGATCATGCTGATCCTGTGCGGCAGCTACGTAGGCATGATGATGCAGCATGTGTTGGACTATCGCGCCCCGCTCTATGGTCGCCGCACCGGAGACTGGTACCTTCAACCCTTCGCCTTCCAGGAGGCGACTTCACTATTGGCCTGGTTGCCCCGTGAGGACCAGCTTCGCGCCTACGCTGTGCTGGGCGGCATGCCGGCCTACTTGGTTGCCCTGAACCCCCATTGGGGCCTTCTTGAGAACATCGAGCACCGTGTTCTGCAACGTGGCACCTTCCTGCACAACGAACCTCGCCTGCTCCTGCAGAGCGAGTTGCGCGACCCGACCAACTATTTCTCGGTGCTGGAGGCCATCGCCAGCGGGGCTACCCGTCCCAGTGAGATCGCCCAACGGGCGGGGTTGCCCCTTTCGGCCCTAACCTATTACCTGAACAACCTGCGCGATCTGGGGTTGGTGGAGCGGGCGGTGCCGGCCACCGAGCCCCGTCCGGAGCGTTCACGTCGCGCCTTCTATCACCTGGCCGATGGCTTTTTCCGCTTCTGGTTCCGCTACGTGTTGCCCAACCGCAGTCTTCTGGAACGGGGACAGACGGAGCCAGTCGTCCGGAAGGTGGCGACGGAACTGGACACCTACACCGGTCCTGTGTTCGAGGACGTATGTCGCGAACAAGTCTGGCGCCTGAGCGAGACGGGGCAACTCCCCTTCACCGTGCGCCGCGTGGGTGGATGGTGGTCTCGCACCGCCGAAGTGGACCTGTGCGCCGTGGGAGATGAAGACATTCTGCTGGGAGAGTGCAAGTGGTGGGCCGGGCCGGTAGGGCTAAATGTGCTGGACGGGCTACGAGCCCGGGCTGGAGAGGTGGCCAGGGCAACAGGGCACCTCCGCCCCCACCTGTCCCTCTTCGCCCGCAACGGCTTTACCCCGGAGGTTGAGGCAGTGGCTCGGACCGAGGGTGTGCTGCTGTTCGACTTTAGGCGGTGGCCATGGGTGTAGCCTCAGAGACACGAGGAGTTACGACAGTATGACACAAGAACCGAAGCTGACCGAATACACCGTTCGCCACCTCGCCACCGATCAGTCGTTCAGTCGTGGTGAAGACTACTACCATTCCGGGGCTGTGCTCGAGGTGTTGCGCCGCGGTGATATGCTGAGCGCAGAAGTCGAAGGGACCAGCTACGAGCCTTATCAAGTCACCATCAGGCTGGACGGGGGCGGCGTCGCTGATGCTGAATGTAGTTGTCCCTACGATTGGGGCGGCTACTGCAAACACATCGTAGCCGTGTTGCTCACCTACGTGCGC
>JBHIDP010000271.1:0-3375 GCA_046760185.1 Anaerolineae bacterium | reverse complement strand
CTTTTTAATAGATGAACTCCCTGATGTCGTAGACGGAAACTTTGGGGGGCCTGGCTGGATCGGGGAAGATGAAACCGGCCTTGATCCTCCTCGTTTGTTCTTGGACCTCCTCCCTGGTCAAAGGGCGAATACCCTGGGCCGCCGCTCGCCTGGCATACTCCGAGCCGGGATGGTCCACGAACCTGGAGAAGTAGACGATGTCTCCCTCCCCCAGCCCCATGGCATTGACAGCCTCAATACTGTTTTTGACATGTCCCTCGGCGTAGCGGTCACCACCGATGCCGGTCATGATGATGACCCCCACCTTGATGCCTCCTCCCTTTATGGTTGAAACCGCCCTACAGACATCGGCGGCGCTGCCCGGTTTATTGAGGAAACGCAACAGGTCGTCGTCCCCTGTTTCCAAGCCGATGTAGACCCGTCTGAGCCCCTGCCTGCCGAGCACATGAAAATCATCTTCAGATTTCCTTAGAGCGTCGAAGGCGCTGATGAAAGAGTATATCCCCTGGAAGAACAGAGGATGTTCCCTCTTCCATTGGGCCAGGGCCGGCCCCTTCAGATGGGCCGGTATGATGGCGAATTCCTCGTTGATGGCCTCAAATATGGGGAGCAACAGCTTTTGGGCTATCACCAGAGCGTTGGCATCGGCCAGGAAGATTGATTTGCGCAGACCGAGGGCCTCACCGAAAAGCTCTTTCACCGCTTTGATGTGCGCTCTGAACTCCTCCTCCGGCTTGATGCGAAACTTTCTATCCCGGTAGAACTGACAGAAGGTACAGCGGTTGTAGGAGCATCCTTCGGTGGCTTGCAGGACAAGGGCCAGGTACTGGTCCGGAGGCAGGATAGTTACCGGCTTGTAGACCTTCAGGAACAGCTCCCTTTCCTTTTCAAGGCGGGCGTAGTCCCAGGCCAGGATCCTCTCTAGCCAGCTTTGCACCTCAGCCAGCGAGGCTGGTTCGGCCCTGGCCGAGGGGACCATCTGGAACTTTCCAGCCTCCACCTCACGGTATACCCGGCTCAGGGTGGCGTGCAATTCATCGAGGAACCTTCTCTTCTCCTCGGCGCTCAACTCCCTTCTTATCCGCTCCTTAAAACCCCGCTCACGGTGCGCCCATTTCTCTATGACGCGGTTGTCCATGGTGCGGCGGAAGTTGTGTCCGTCAATGTAGGCTCCAATCAACCTCCCTTTGCGGTCGAAGGAGAAGTTAGGCACAGCGTCAATGCTGATTGAGATGGAGTTCTCTCTGACGCTGATCAGTATATTGCCCGAATCGAGACTCTCCTCAGCCAAATCCTCCAGTCCTATTTCTCGCTGAGAGCAGCGATGATCTCCCTGCAGAAGGCAGGCAGGTCCGTAGGCACGCGGGAGGTGATCAGGTTGCCGTCCCGTACCACCTCCTGGTCCACATAGTTTGCTCCGGCGTTGATGAGGTCGTCCTTGATGGCGCTGAAGCAGGTGGCGGTCTTACCCTTCAGGACGCCGGCCGAAACCAGCACCCAACCAGCGTGGCAGATGGAGGCCACCACCTTGCCTCCCTCGTAGGCCTCCCTCACCAGTTTGAGGACGGCGGGGTAGCGGCGCAGCAGGTCGGGGGCGTAGCCGCCCGGCACGATAACGGCGTCAAACTGGGTTGCGTCCACCTCGCCTGCCGCCACGTCCACCGCTACCGGGTAACCATGCTTGCTCAGATATTCCACCCCGCTCCCGGTACCGACCACCTTCACCTCGGCTCCCTCCTCCCTCATGCGGAGCAAGGGATACCACAACTCCAGCTCCTGGTAGTTGTTCTCCGCCAGGACTGCGATACGTTTTCCGGTGAGTCTCATCTTCTTCCCTCCTTGTTCTACCTATATTGAATTCACAATGCGCTCAATTTCACATTCCCTTTCGCAGGGTTTTGATGGCGCTCTCCACGCTACGCCTGGTCTGCCCCTCCCCTCTCTCCAGCCAGCCCTCATACACGGGCAGGAGGCTGGTAAACTGAGGGAGGAACTTCTTGGTCATGCTGCGCACCACATCACACAGCACCCAGATGCTGTCGGGGTCAGCCACATCCCGGTGGGCCAGGATGAAATCACGCACTGGCCCCGCCTCACCGCGCGCCCCCATGCGGATGGCGAAACTGAGGGCGCGCTTGACGTCTAAATCGTCGTCGCCCAGGGCCGGCTCCACCAGCTCCAGACAGCGGGCCGTGTAGTCAGCGCGCTTCATGGGGAGACGGCCGATGACGGTCACGGCTGCGCGGCGCACCCACTTGTTCTCGTCCCTTACCCAGGGTGCCAGACGGTCGAGGTAACCCTCGGGGTCCTTACGCACGATGGGCTCCAGGGCGGTCATGGCCAACTGGTCACAGTCCTCCCAGGCGATGCAGGTCTGGGCCATCTCGTGCAGGACGGGGATGACCGTTTCAGGCTCGGCCAACTCCATGGGGCCAAGCATGGCCGCCGAGACGATCCGCCCTTCGCGTCCGTATTCGTCCCAAAGGTGACGGGCCAGGGGGAGGAAGTGGACCACCTGTTTCCTGGCCAGCTTGCCAATCTCCTTGCCTATGGCTTTGAGAACATCTACCGGGGTGCCGACGATCTTGAGTTTCAGGACCTGTTCGGCCTTGACCAGGTTTACACCCTTGGGCACTGCTTTAAGCCAGATGTGGCGCAGGGCGGCAGCCGTCCCATCAGGGTCTGAGTAGGTGTAATCAGCCAGCACCTTCTTGGCGGCCGCAGCCGCTTCTTTTGGCTCCATCCGGCCACCTCCATCTTTACCTTGCTCACAGAAATCAGAAACCTGCTGCGACGGCTCCCCACCGACCTTATCTGCCGCTGAAGATGGCGTCCAGGACAGTGCCCAGGGTGTCCGTCCCCTTCAGCACCTCGGCGTCGAAGACCTCGGTGTAGCCGCAGTTATCGCAGGAGACGAAGATGTAGCGGTTGGCCTGGATGTCGAAAAAGCGGGTCACTCCGGCCCCGGTCATGGCCAGGGTCTTTACCTTCCCTGCCTCCGAACCGCACTTGGCGCACACAAATCTCTCAGCCAGTTCCTCCTCAACGTAGGACATTGTTCCTCTTTTCCTCTTCACTTCCCTGGCCCCCGGCGGGCGCCCACTCAGGGCAGAAGGTGCCTTCACGGTAGGGCAGCCCCTCCCGGCAGAGGCGGCGTTTGCGCTCCCTGGGCAGGCCCTTGAACCTCTCCTCGGCCATCATGGCCGCCCGTCGGCCGGAGAACTGCCAGGCACCCAGCAGGCGCACCGGCCGGCGAGGTGCCGTATAGCGGCTGGCGCGGCCAGCGTTGTGCTGTCGTAGCCGTCGCGCCACGTCGGTGGTGATCCCGGTGTAGGTTGTGCTGTCGGCGCAGGCCAGCACGTAGAGGAACCAGGG
>JBHIDP010000270.1:0-3382 GCA_046760185.1 Anaerolineae bacterium | reverse complement strand
CGAGGGGCTGCCCCAGGGCAAGGCTGAATACTCCACCCCACCACGTGTCTATTGACAAATCCCCTACGCTGTGATATTATTCACAACGTTCTGTCCCCGCTTCAACGAAGAGGTGGTCTCTATCAAACCCTCTCCTGAATCAATGGAATGAGGCAATCACCGTGCTCGTAGACTACCTTCCCATCTTCATTCTGATGGTGCTGGCCACCGGCTTGTCGGTGTTCATCCTCATCATCTCGGCCGTTTTTGGCCCCAAGAGAGCCAGACCACAGAAATATATCCCCTATGAATCAGGCATGGTCCCCATTGGCACCGCCCGAGTCCGGTTCCCAGTGAAGTTCTACCTCATCGCTATGCTCTTTATCATCTTCGACATTGAGGTAGTATTTCTTTACCCCTGGGCGGTGGTCTTCAGAGCGCTCAAGCTGTTCGGTCTGATTGAGATGGGCATATTCATTTTCATCCTTCTGATCGGGTACGTCTATGTCTGGAAGAAAGGTGCCTTGGAATGGGAGAAGTAGAGGTCGGCCCGATTCCGGGCATATTGCTGACCACGGTGGAGAAGATGATTCGCTGGGGGCAGCGCTCTTCCATCTGGCCCTTGCTCTTCGGCCTGGCCTGCTGTGCCATCGAGATGATGGCTACCTATGCCGCTCATGCGGACCTGGCCCGCTTCGGTTCGGAGCTATATCGGGCCTCTCCACGCCAGGCAGACCTGATGATTGTGGCCGGGCGGTTGTCACGAAAGATGGCCCCCGTGGTGAGGCGACTGTACGATCAGATGGCGGAACCTAAGTGGGTGATCGCCATGGGAGCCTGTGCCTCCTGCGGCGGGGTGTTCAATAACTATGCCATTGTGCAGGGGGTGGATGAGGTCATCCCGGTTGATGTCTATGTACCCGGTTGCCCTCCCAGGCCCGAGGCCCTTATGCAAGCCCTCATGAAGGTGCAGGCCAAGATCGAGGCTGAGGGCGCCCCCCTGCGCTAAGTACTCGTGCAATAATAACTTCCCGCTCTTGACCTAATTTGCAAGGGCAAAGTTAGGACGCAATAGGGGATACTAATTCTGCACGAGTGCTAAACGAGAGCTGTTTGATGGCTGAGGAGAATCTTACCGTCGAAAAGTTGAGAAAGGCTCTACCGGATGCGGTGGGAGAAGTCGCTACCTTCCGTGGCGAGACCACCATCATGGTCAAGAAGGAGCGGATTGTAGATGTGGCCCTCTTCCTGCGTGACGACGAGGAGCTAGGCTACAACTTTCTGTCCACCATCTGTGGGGTTGACTACCTGGGCAGAGAACCACGCTTCGCCGTGGTTTATCACCTCTGTTCCATGACCAACAAGCGCCGGGTTCGCCTCAAGGTGCTGGTTGACGAGGATGACCCGGTGGTACCGACCCTGACCACCCTCTGGCCAGGAGCCAACTGGTACGAGCGCGAGGTCTACGATATGTTCGGCATATCGTTTGACGGTCATCCCGATCTGCGACGGATCTTGATGCCTGACGATTGGGAAGGGCATCCTCTGCGTAAGGACTATCCTTTGGGCCGTGAGGAGGTAGCCTTCACCTTCAATCAAGAGGAGATCGCCCGGAAGAAGCCCTTTGCTACGGAATGAGGGGAACGTTCCCGGGCCGACAGGGACGAAGCGATGAGCACCCTTGGAGATGTAAGGTTTGAAACAGTTTTGACCATGGACAAGGGGCCGACGGAGACCATGATCCTCAACATGGGCCCCCACCACCCCAGTACCCATGGCGTCCTGCGGGTCCTCCTGGAGCTGGAAGGCGAGACCGTGGTCAAGGCTTCTCCAGACATCGGTTACCTGCATACCGGGGTGGAGAAGACGGCCGAGAACCTGAGATATCAGCAAGTGGTCACCATCACTGATCGGCTGGACTACCTGTCCCCCATGAACAACGACCTGGCCTACGTCCTGGCTGTTGAGAAACTGCTGGGCGTGGAAGCACCTCTGCGCGCCCAGTACATCAGGGTCATCCTGTGTGAACTGCAACGCATTGCCAGCCATCTGGTGTGGTTGGGTACTCAGGCCCTGGATATCGGAGCAATGAGCGTTTTCCTCTATGGCTTCCGTGAGAGGGAGATGATCCTAGACATCTTTGAGATGGTTGCCGGGGCTCGCATGATGGCCAGCTACTTCCGCCCTGGCGGATTGGCCAGAGACCTCCCCGTCGGATTCGAGGAGAAGGTAAGGGAATTCCTGGCCTATTTCCCTCCTCGCTGCGACGAGTACGAGGCCATGCTGACCGAAAACCCCATCTGGTTGGATCGGACCAGGGGGATTGGCACAATCTCAGCCGAGGATGCCCTTGCCCTTAGCGTAACAGGACCTTCTCTGCGGGCCTGTGGTGTTGATTGGGATATCCGCAAGGCCATGCCCTATTCCAGCTACGACCATTTTGACTTCGTTGTCCCTCTGGGGGAGAACGGCGATGTCTATGATCGCTACATCTGCCGGGTCATGGAGATGCGTCAGAGCTTGCGTATCGTGCAGCAGGCCCTGGACAACCTGCCTGACGGGGATGTCAACATTGACGACCGGAAGATCGTGCCTCCTCCACGCCACGAGCTTTCAACGAGCATGGAGTCCCTTATTCACCATTTCAAGCTCTACACCGAAGGATTCAAGCCTCCGGTAGGGGAGGTCTACGCCGCGGTTGAATCCCCACGCGGTGAGTTGGGTTTCTACATCATCAGCGATGGCTCCAACAAGCCTTATCGCATGCATGTGCGGACCCCCTCTTTCGCCAACCTCCAGGGACTGCCCACGATGGTCGAAGGGCGACTGGTGGCCGATGTGGTGGCTGTCATAGCCAGTGTGGACGTCGTGCTGGGCGACGTGGATCGCTAACCAGGGATTAGGGTTAGGGATTGGAGGAGACGGTTTTGCTCTCGGAAAAGGGTGACCAGCTTGAGGCCATTTTGGCCCGTTATCCTGACAGGCAGTCGGCTGTGCTACCGGTCCTGTATCTGGCGCAGCAAGAGTACGGCTACCTCACCTCAGAGGCGGTGCAGGAGGTGGCTAACATCCTGGGGATGAGCGTGACCGATGTGGAGGCCGTGGTTACCTTCTACAGCCTGTTTTACGACAAACCGGTGGGACGCTATGTGATCCAGGTCTGCGATGACCTCCCCTGCGCCCTGGTGGGAGCCGATCGGTTGGTGGATTATCTGTGCCAGAAGCTTGGCATCGAGGTGGGGGGGACAACGGCCGATGGGCTCTTCACCCTGCAGACGGTTAAGTGTGTGGCCTCATGCGACAAGGGCCCGGTGATGCAGGTCAACCTGGAATATTACGAGCAATTGACCGAGGAGCGGGTGGACGAAATCCTGGACGAGCTGCGGCAGAGAGCCGAGGGTAT
>JBHIDP010000269.1:0-3393 GCA_046760185.1 Anaerolineae bacterium | reverse complement strand
ACTGGTCACCCTCAAAGAGCCCCAAACGAAAGACCTTGTCGCCCATGGCGCGATTAAACTCTCCCCAGTTCCACGAGTGCAGGAAGGTGTAGGTAGGGTTGGAGAGGACAAACTCTTCCCACTGAGTTTTGTCTTCGACAGTCCTGATGGATAGAGCCATAGCTAGCGTTGAGCTCCAAGGATCAACTGAACGATTCGTTGGGCCTCATCCAGGCTGAGGTTAGGGTGGGTGGGGAGATTCAGAGAGCGCTCGGCCACCTCCTCGGCTACAGGACAACTGCCCGGCTCGTAGAAAATTTTTGACAGTTTTGTGCCCTCGGGCGCGATCACCTTGTTGTACCAATCTCCCAGGATGATGCGGTGCCGCCTGGCCAACTGGTACAACTCTGCGGCCCTGGGGGTCTGCACCGTGTAACGCAGGAAGACGGATTTGCTCTGGCTGTCCATCCCTTCGACAGGCCCAGGACACCGCCCTTCGACAAGCCGCTGGGCTGAGCTTGTCGAAGCCTCAGGACACGGCACAGGCAACTGAAGGCCCGACCCTTCCAGTGCCTCCGTGTACATCCGGGCGATGGCCCGGCGGTGTTCGTTAAACTGCTCCAGCCGCTCCAACTGGCTTAGGGCCAGAGCAGCCAGGGCGTTGGGCATGCGGGCGGGAAGCATGGCCGGTTTCTCTCCCTGCTTCTCCCCTTTGGTCACCGCCAGGGAGAGCAGACCCAATCTCTGCATCAGCACCAGGAGGACCTTGCCCAGGTTCAGGAACTCATAGGTGGGGAGGATCAGGGAGAAGGCCACGGGGTGAAACAGTTGCTGAGCCACCCATCGCCGCGATGGGAAGGGCAGGCCCCATTGAAATTGCTCCAGCTTTTTCCCTAGTTGCGGGTCATCCGTAGCAGCTATACCCCCGTGTACGCTGGAGAGCACCTTGTCTCGCCCGAAGCTGAAGAAAGCGGCGTGGCCCAGGGTGCCGGCTTTCTGGCCGCGGTACTCGGCCCCCAGGGCGTGGGCGCAGTCCTCGATGACGGTTAGGCCGTGGCGTTCGGCGATGGCAGCGATCTCCTCCATGGGTGCCACCTGGCCAAAGGTGTGCTGGACGATGACCGCCCGGCTCCTCGGTGTGATCTTCCTCTCCAGGTCCTCCACGACGACGTTGTAAGTCTGGGCGTCAATGTCTACATAGCGGGGTCGAGCGCCGCACCACAGCACTGCGTTGGGCACCGCCACACAGGTGTAGGCCTGTAGGAGTACCTCATCTCCGGGGCCGATGCCCAGGCAGGAGAGGAGGGCGTAGAGGCTGGAGCGACCGCTGTCGAAACTGTGGGCGAACCTCACACCCAGGTATTGGCCAAAGTTCTCCTCCAGCTCGGTGATTCTCTGGCCCTCCACCCATTGGGAAGGGGAGAGCAAGAGGCTCAGGGCCAGACGCACATCTTGGCCCGAGGCGTTGGGCGAAAGGCTGATGGCGATCGGTTTGAAGGGATTTCTTAGCGCTTTTTCGGCCTCACCCCGCACCCCCTTTGCCCCCTCTCCCCTCTCCTGTTCCACAAGAACAGGAGAGGGGAGAGGGGGTTGGGGGAGTGGGGTGAGGTCTGCCTTGAGCTGCCTCAAAACATGCTCCGGGCCCCGGCCCTGGAACAGCACCACGTCGTCGGGCATGAGATAGTGCCTCAGCCTGCGAGTGACGGCCCCCAGATCCTCCTCCACCACGATCTGATCCTCCGGCATCCGCCCTTCCCTAGCCCCCTCCAGGAGATATCGAGCGTAGTCCTGGCTGGTGATGATGGCCAGATCACAGACCTGAGCCATCCTCCGCCCCACCCGGCGGTGGGCCTCCGGGGCGGCAGAGCCCAGTTCCAGCATACCCGGAGTGACCATTATCCGGCGATGGGCTGGCACCCTTTGGAGATACTCCAGGGCGGCCAAGACACCGTCGGGGTTGGCGCTGTAGGTGTCGTCAATGAGGAGCGAGCCATGGATGCCCGGATGAGGTCTCATAGTCTGCTCCAGGGGCTCGATGGCCTGGGCTGCCTGGGCGATCTCCGGGAGAGACATCCCTAGCTCCTGGGCCACGCACATCGCGGCCAGGAGGTTGGGCACGTTCTGCCGCCCCAGCACCTGTACCTTGAAGTCCTGAGTCTCGCCATCGCTGACGACCCGGAAGGTGACCCGGTCCCTGTGGACGACGATGTCCTGAGCGTAGACGTCCGCCTTCCGGGTGGCAGGGTCCTGAGAGTGTGTCTGAAAAGTGTTTGTAGTGACGACTTCAGTCGTCGGTTGTGGGTGTGATTGGGCCAAGAAACGACTAAAGTCGTTACTACGAACGTCGAATATTGAATAGACCTTCTTGCGCATCTGTACCTTCTGGGCCAGTGCTTCCAGGTGGGTGTTGTCGCCGTTGAAGACCGCCAGACCATCCTCTGGCAAGGATTCGATGAGCTCGAACTTGGCCTGGATCGTTGTTTCCAGGGTCTTGAAGAGGGCCAGGTGCTGCTCGTTGAGACCGGTGAGGATGCCGATGCGCGGTTTGACCAGATCGCAGATGGCTTTGATCTCCCCCCGTTGATAGGCACCCATCTCCACAACGAAGACCTCATGCTCGGACCTGAGGTCACTCAAAATCGTCCGGGCCACACCGATATCTGTGTTGGTGCTGCCCACCGTTTTGAGGGTCTTGAACCTGGTGGAGAGGATGGTGTGCAGGAAAGCCTTGGTGCTGGTCTTGCCGTAGCTGCCAGTGATGCCGATCACAATCAAATGGGGGAACCCCTGGAGCTTTCTTTTGGCCGCGCGGATGATCCGACGCTTAGTGAGCACTGTCACGACCTGTAGGCCCAGGACGGCCCCCAGAACCAGCAGGGGCAGTGCCTTGTCCAGGAGGAGGGTGACCCAGGCCAACTGTGGCAACGACGCTACATCCACCCGAAAGGTCAGAGGCGAGATGACGAGGCTCTCCGTCCGGACAAGATAGGCCAACATCAGAGCAAGCTCTACACCGAGGGAGGCGAGCAAAAGAAGCGTCGCTTTGGCGGTGAATTTTGGCCGTTTGAATCGTCGTCTGAGGATTTGGAAGGCGGCTTGAACTGTCTCTGCCCCGTAGACGATGGCCACAGCGTAGGGGAAGAGGGCGTGGTAGAAGTCGGAAAGGAGCAAGAGGGGGAGACTGAGCAGCATGATCCACTTGAGAATGGCGAAGGGGTTGAAGATCAGCCTCTTACCCCTGAGGGTCGTCATGTGGGCCAGCAGGCGGTCGAGGCGATACTCCTTGAGCTGCCAGAGGTACGCTTGCAGGGAAGTGTTGCTGGCAGTGCGGATAAGCCAGAACAGAAGTAGAAATATGACCAGGATTTGGGTCATAGAATCCCAACTACTGGAGTGCGGTCGCAAGCCCGCTCA
>JBHIDP010000268.1:0-3419 GCA_046760185.1 Anaerolineae bacterium | reverse complement strand
GGGAGGGAGGACGGACGGTAGGAGCGGGAGTGATCACCAAGATCCTGGAGTAGAGATGGCCAAGAAGCAGAAGATCCGCATTCGGCTAAAAGCGTATGATCACCGTGTCCTCGACCAGTCGGTGAAACAGATCGTAGAGACGGCGGAAATGACAGGAGCAATCGTTGTGGGCCCTGTGCCTTTGCCCACCAAGATTGAGAAGTTCACCGTCACTCGTTCTCCTTTCATTGATAAGGACTCGCGGGAGCAGTTTGAGATCCGTACTCACAAGCGTCTGATTGATGTCATTGACCCCAGTTCCAAGACCATTGACAGCCTGACGAAGCTGAACCTGCCCGCCGGTGTGGACATCGAAATCAAGCTGTAGCTCAGAGGTGAAGAAGGAGAGGTTGACATCTGACCATGAAAGGTATCATTGGCCGGAAGCTGGGCATGACGCAGGTCTTCAGTGAAACAGGCGAAGTGGTGCCGGTTACCGTGTTGGAGGCAGGGCCCTGCTACGTTACGCAGATAAAGAGCGAGGAACGGGACGGGTACGGGGCCATTCAATTAGGGTTCGAGGAGACAAAACCCAAGCGGTTGACCAGGGCTCAACGTGGTCATCTCAAGAACCTGCCACCTTTGCGCTACCTGCGTGAAGTGCGGACCAGCGACTGGCAGGCCTACGAGCTGGGGCAGAAGATCGAAGCCGATATCTTCGAAGTTGGTGAGAAGGTTGATGTGACCGGGATGTCCAAGGGCAGGGGGTTTGCTGGTGGCATGAAGCGCTATGGATTTGGCGGTGGGCGCGCCACCCATGGTCAGTCGGACAGAGCGCGTGCCCCGGGCTCTATAGGGGCTGGCACTACCCCTGGCCGGGTGATCAAGGGGCTCCGCATGGCTGGCCACATGGGGAACGAGCGGGTCACGGTCCAGAACCTGGAGGTGGTCATGGTGGATGCCGAACGCAACCTGCTGGCTGTGCGAGGGTCTGTTCCAGGGGCGAAGAACAGTCTGGTCCTGATCAGAGAGGCGATCAAAGGCTAGAAGCGGAGAAGCATCTGTGAAACTGCCAGTTCGCGATTTGACAGGAAAGGAAGTTGATCAGATCGAACTGCGGGACGACGTTTTCAACATACCGGTCAACGTACCGGTAATGCATCAGGCCCTGGTCCGGCAGCAGGCCAATGCTCGTCTTGGAACCCACAAGACCAAAACCAGGAGCGAGGTCAGCGGCGGCGGACGCAAGCCCTGGCGTCAGAAAGGAACAGGGCGGGCTCGGCATGGCAGCATCAGAGAACCTCAGTGGCGGGGAGGGGGCATCGTCTTCGGACCCAGGCCGCGCAGTTACCGGCAGAGGATGCCGCGTAAGATGAGACGCTTGGCCCTGAAGTCAGCGCTCTCGGCCAAGGTAGCTGAGGGGCAGTTGATTGTCCTCGATCAACTGGAGATGTCCGATCCCAGAACGAAAGAGATACTCCAGATTCTGGACAGCCTGGCAGTAGATTCAAGTGCTCTGATTCTCCTTGCTGAGGAGAACCACAATGTCGAATGCTCTGCCAGGAACATCCCCGATGTCAAGACCTTGCGAGCGCAGTATCTGAATGTACGGGACCTTCTAGGGTACGAATATCTGATTGCACCAGTGGAGGCCGTCAGAGCCATTGAGGAGGTTTTTGCCTGAACAGAACTCGACAATGTTAAATCCTCCCGCAGGTTTGAGGAGTGGTAACCTTGCCAAAAGCTTCGCTGTAACCTGCGGGAGGATAGACGGCTCCAACTATCAAGAGCTTTAGGGTGCAGAGGAAAGAACCATGGATCCATATGATGTATTGCGGCGGCCCATTATTACTGAGAAAAGCGACCGTCTCGCCGATGAGGGACAGTACACCTTTGAGGTGGACATGCGCGCCAACAAGGTACAGATCAGGGAGGCGGTCGAGATAGCCTTTGACGTAACCGTGATCTCGGTCAATACCAGTATCATCCCTGGTAAGCCCCGGCGTTTCGGCCGCCATCGTGGACGGACCTCCCCTTGGAAGAAAGCGGTTGTCACCCTGGCTGAGGGGGATCACATCGAGATCTTTGAGGGGGTATAGTTTTCAATGTGTGGTCGTGATCTTGATCTGAGGTAGCTGTTATGGGTGTCAAGATATATAAACCTACCTCCCCTGGACGACGGGGGATGAGTGTCACTACTTTCGAGGAGATTACCCGCGAAGAGCCGGAGCGATCCCTGCTCAAGCCTCTACCCAAGAGAGCCGGGCGTAGTACTCAAGGACGCATCTCGGTTCGGCACAGAGGTGGTGGACACAAGCGCAGATACCGTGTGATTGATTTCAGGCGGGAGAAATTTGGTGTCCCGGCCAGGGTTGACTCCATTGAGTACGACCCCAACCGATCGGCCCGCATTGCACTCCTCACCTATGCTGATGGAGAGAAAAGGTACATAGTGGCCCCTCTCGGCTTGCGGGTCAATGACACCGTTATGTCCGGGCCTGAAGCCGAGATCAAGACGGGCAATGCTCTTCCTCTGGCCAATATTCCAGTCGGTACGCTCGTCCATAACATTGAGCTTAAGCCGGGCGGAGGAGCGCAGTTGGTACGCTCGGCCGGTTCGTCGGCACAGTTGATGGCCAAGGAAGGGAACTACGCTCAGGTGCGGTTGCCCTCCGGGGAGGTGCGGCTTATTCATTGTCGTTGTCTGGCTACCATCGGTCAGGTAGGCAACATTGATCACGGCAACATCAAGTTGGGCAAGGCCGGGCGGGCACGATGGTTGGGCCGTCGTCCGGCCACTCGTGGCTCGGCCATGACCCCGCGCGATCATCCCCATGGTGGCGGCGAGGGGAAGGCTCCCATCGGGATGCCATCGCCCAAGTCCCCCTGGGGGAAGCCTACCTTGGGCAAGAAGACACGGCGTCGCAAGGATACAGACAAGTGGATCATCCGGCGTCGAGGAAAGAAGCGGCGGTAGGATATGGCTTTGAGGCTGGAAAGGCGAAGGTTTTTGCCATCAGACCATCTTTTTCATGTTCAGGGGTAGGAGGTGTGACCAGTGGCTAGGTCGTTGAAGAAAGGACCGTACGTTGACCAAAAGCTCTTGAAGAAGATCGAGGAGATGAACGAGAGCGGCGAAAGGAAAGTGATCAAGACCTGGTCCCGGGCCTCCACCGTCTTCCCAGAGATGGTGGGTCATACCATTGCTGTCCACGATGGACGCCGTCATGTTCCCATCTATGTCAGCGAGAACATGGTGGGGCATAAGCTGGGAGAGTTTGCGCCCACCAGGTACTTTCGTGGTCATACCAAGAAGGAGAGAGCAACCAAGGCCCGTCGTCGGTAGCCACCGCTTTTAGTGCCTATCCGAAAAATAGCGGACCGGGCTCCCACGCCCGGTTTCTGGCCCTTCGACTGGGCCCTTCGTCAAGCTCAGGACG
>JBHIDP010000267.1:0-3427 GCA_046760185.1 Anaerolineae bacterium | reverse complement strand
CTGGTGTTGATGGGCGTGGCGGTCATCAGGACCAGCTTCTTGCGTTTGTCTGTGCGCAGCAGACGAGCCAGGTTGTCATAGCGGTTGGCCGATGGATTGCGGAAGTTGTGCGATTCGTCCACGATGACCAGGTCGGCGTCGGCGTAGCTTTCTACAGGGAAGTCGCTTTGGCTTACCCGCTCCTGGGATTCCACGTGGGCGTAGATGCGGTAGACGTCGAGCTTCGGTTTCCACCAGATATCGCGAAGCTGGGCCGGGCAAATGACCAGGGCTTTCTGCCGCAACTGGTAGGCATAGTCATCCAGCAGCCGCAGGGCAAGATAGGTCTTGCCATAGCCCACGGGGTCGGCGATGAGGACGCCACCGTAGGTTTCCAGGATGTCCTTGGCCGTGAGATAGCCGTCGTGCTGAAAGTCGGCCAGCAGGATGGGGCTGGGGCGCTCATCGGTGGGGGCCAGGTCGCCACCCAGACGGTCGGCCAGGGCTTCGTAGAGCGCCTTAATGTAGATGAGATAGGGCGGGTGCAAAGCCGTGGCTCGGCTGTAGAGTTCGATCAGCGCTGCTTTGTAATCCTCGGCCTCGGCCCAGAAGCGGTCGAACCAGGTGGCGAACTCGTGGGCGACGGCGGCCTGCTTCTGGGCCATGTTCAGTTCGGTGTTGCCGGTGAGGCCAGCAGCGGTGAAGTTGGACGAGCCGACGATGGCGATAGTGCCGAAAGGGGGCACGCCGTCGAGGATATAGGCTTTGGCGTGGAAGAAGCGGCGGGGGTAGAGGCGGATTTCCACATGGTCTTGGCGCAGGAAGGCCAGGAAATCGCGGACGCGCTCGTGGTCATCGCGGCGGCCGGTGGCCATCACCTCGTGCAGGTCGGCCTCCACCGCCTCGGTCAGTTCCTCGATTGGGGGAGGCATATCGGGGCTCGCCCCTGTGGTAGCCGGTTCCTGGCCCAGCAGGATGCGCACCCGCGATGCCCGGTGCAGGCCGTCGCGCAGCAGGGCGTAGCCGCCCAGGTTGAAGAAGCCGGTGGCGATGTGCATCGTCGGGCCGGCTTCCAGGAGCTGATTGAGGATGTGGCTCAGGGTGCGCTCCGGGGTGGAGTTATCAATTAGATCGGGGAGTGTGAATGGTTGGCTAGCGTTCATGATCTGCTCCGGTGTGGCTAAAATGACTTGGAGTCGAGGCTTTCCCTGGCACCTGTGCGCCAGGACAGGTGAGCCGGGTTTTTTTCCGCCTGAAGGCTCCACTCCCCAAGTCGTTTGAGCCATACTCATTTGGAATGTCTATGCATCAGTCTCACAATGAAATGGCAAGTTATGAAGGCGTGTTATAGGCTCATGAGGCTGTTGCATAGAACTGGCCCTATTCATTAGGCACATAGCGGGTCCACCGCCTTTCTCCTTCCTTCCGCAGTAACCCCATCTTCACCAGGCTGGCGGCAATGCGTGTCGCTTCGGGCCGCGAAACGCCAAGAACTTCTCGAATGTCCGTGTTGGTGATCCAGCCTTTCCTGGCCAAGCGGGTTTCGAGAGCCTGATACTCGGGCGGGAAAGCCAGGGATTCCTTCTCGCCAGGCTCAACAAGTTTGTAGATACGTCCTCCCTTCTTTTGAAGGCGGGCGACACCCTTCCGAATAAGGTCCTTGATGTCCCGCGATGCCGTGTAAATGTCTACCCCCACCAGTTTCTGGTACGCCCTGCTGGTGAAGGTTCCGTCGTGTTCCCTGGCGTAAGCCAGCAGGCGCTTCTGAAAAGATCTCATCCACCCTGCAACTCCTTTGCCAGAGCTTGCCCTATATGATAGTCGTGGTGCTCTGCCACATCGGTCACCTCGCACTCAAGGGTTCCGACCAGGGCTTCCAGCGGGTCTTTCTCAGCAATCTGCGCCCGTCTGAGGGCTTCAGACAGCCATTCCATAACGATCTGGGCAGGCTTTAACCCTCTGGTCTCCGCCTGCATCTCGATGGCCTCATAGGTCTCTTCGGGTATCTCCAGAGTGATTATGCGTTCCATTTTTGCCTCCTCCATCTGCTAAGGCGTTTTATCACTATTCCACTTTCAGGTCAACAGCTTTATCGAACGGAATCCTGCGTAACATAGAATCGCTCCTCTCTCCGTCTCAAGCCTCGATTCCGATCCCAGAGTAGAGCTTGCTTGCACACCGCAGAGCAGGAGTCGAGCCTTTAGATGGTACAAAAGTCGCCCCCTTTGACATGCTTTTATTCCAGAGTGGTGTCTGCAGGCGGTCTCCGGCTAAAGCTTCGACTCCTCCCTACATCACTGGAGTAGAGCCTTTAGGCGGCGCTATCCTCTCTGCAACGACCTCGCCTTCTCAATCCGCGCTCGCACCAAGGCTACCACGGCCTTCGCCAGTTCCCACTCCTGAGGCGGTACATGATCGGGCGTGTTGTCCATCAAACGGGAACTTGCTCGAGGGGGCGAACATGGGCGATCTCACGGCGACCGACGGGACGAACCTGTGAGGCGTACAGTGAGACCACTGCGATGGTTTCTCCGCCCATCGTCATGAACTCTACTTCATAGCCGGCGCCGTTCCGATGGACCAGGACGACCGTGCCGACATCACCCGCCATCAGGCCATATTCTGGCAAATCCGTTGTCAAAACCACGGTATCCAGTTCTCGAATCATACTTCGTTCTCCTCCTGCAACCTTTAACTAACCCCGTCCACTACCTTCGTTCGAGGGAGTAAGCAGTGACCAAACGTGGAATCGTTTCAGCGTGTTCCACAAACCATACAACCCGCACATTCACCGACCTGCCGCTGGGGGTGGAGAGAGGTCCCTCCACCACATAGCGCGTGCCAAAAGGCGTTTGTTCGATTTTCACCACCTCATTCTCGGCGGCGTGGCGGTGCAATGCGTTCGCCAGCACTTCCCATTCCTCCACGGAGAAGCCATAACTCATAAAGAAAGCTGCTTTATGACGTCCGTCGCGGTGTGTGGTTGAGAGCAAATAGTCGGTTACTTTCCCCTTTGGAATCCGAGCTTCTCCATGGTTTGGCAGTTTCATTGCCTACTCTCACAGTGTGGTTCTCACACACTCCTCGCCTTCACCAGCCTGTTCTTCACCAGTTCCACCACCGCCCGATAAACGGCCAGTTGCTCCCCCTCCGTCAGGCCCAGCGCCTCGAAGACCACCTCATCCAGCGCCCGGCGGACTGAAGCTTCGGCTCTCCCCTGGGCTCTTTTTCTTACGGGGGTAGAGCCTTCAGGCGGTTCCGGCTAAAGCCTCGACTCCCACTTGGGGGGTTACCGTCTCTTCAACGACCTTTTCTTACGGGAGTAGAGCCTTCAGGCAGTCTCCGGCTAAAGCCTCGACTCCCACTTGGGGGGTTACCGTCTCTTCAACGCCCTTTTCTTACGGGAGTAGAGCCTTCAGGCGGTCTCCGGCTAAAGCCTCGACTCCCA
>JBHIDP010000266.1:0-3474 GCA_046760185.1 Anaerolineae bacterium | reverse complement strand
AAGCCGCCACTACGAACGCTTTTCGGATGGGTTCTTAGGGCCGAGCAGCCTGCTGATCAGACCAACCGTCTTGGATTTTGACCGATCAACTGTCTGATAGCCGCAGTTTGGGCAGCAGATCAAACTGCAGCGGTCATTCAAAGGGCAACCTGAGTGGCAATCTGTCTCCTGCGGGTCGAACTCATAGCCGCACAGGGCACATTTCATCACCGACCTCCTTCGCCTCTTCAGACGCCGTTGCACTTCGCACTTTGCACTTCGAACTTCGCACTTTGCACTTCAAACTTTGAACTTTCAACTGTCATAGGGTCAAGCCTAATCCCTTGAGGCCCAGATTCAGGAGTCCACCCACTAGGAAGGCCAGAGGAAAGATGAAGGCGATCATAGCCAAGGCCGTTTTGAGGCCCCGCTCTTTAACAATCATAAGGAAGTTAGCGATGCAGGGCACAAAGAGGGTGATGGTGACCAAGCTGACCACCACCTGATGGGCGTTCAATTGCCCGGCCCTGGCCAGGGCGAAAAGGCCGGCGGCCCCGTAGTCGCGCCGCAGAAAGCCTATGAGGAAGGCCTCCGTCGCCTTAGGCGGTAGCCCCAAGAATCCAACTACCAGGGGGGAGGCCAGCCTTTCGATAACTGCCAACAGGGCCAGTTTGTCCAGGGTGAAGAGGATGGCAGTGCCTAGAATGAAAAGAGGCACTACTTCCTTCAGATACCATTCCAGACGGGCCAGGGTCTTGACCACAATGTTGCTCAGTTGCGGACGACGGATGGGGGGCAGCTCCAGAACGAAATCGGAACCCCGGCCGGGAAGGACCTGGGCCGAGAGATAGCCCACCGTCAGGAGTACAGCGACCACTACCCCTGCCCAGAGAGCGGTTGCCAGGAGGTTCAATCCTCCTACCATACCCAGGATCACCCCCAGTTGAGCCGAGCAGGGCACCCCCAGGGCCAGGAGGAGGGTCACCTGGAGGCGCTCTTTCCTGGTCTCTAGGATGCGGGTGGTCATGGTGGCCATGGTGTCGCAGCCCAGGCCAAGCACCATAGGCAAGACCGCTTTGCCGTTAAGGCCCATCACCCGGAAGAGGCGATTAGCCATCACCGCCAGGCGAGGCAGATAACCTGAATCTTCCAGCAGGCCGAAGATGAGGAAGAAGGTGGTCACGATGGGGAGAATGATGGCCAAGCCATAGGAGAGGGCCATGGTGATCAACCCATATTCGCCCACCATGAAATCTCGAACCAGGGCGAAGGGGACCAGAGCCTCGACCAGCCTGATGGCCCAGGGGTTGATGAACTGGCCGAACACCACCCTTTCCAGGAAATCAACCAGCGTGCCTGCTCCAAACTCTCCCACAAACTTGTAGGTGAGGAAAAGGACCACTAACAGCAGGGGCCAGCCCCAGAGAGGATGCATAGCCGCCCGTCCCAGAGCTGTTGAGACAGTGGGCTGAACCGCTTCCTCGGCCCGGTAAACCCTGGCCACAATTTGGTCAACCGCTTGCAGCCGCTGACGGTTGATAACGTAACTCAGCGGCTCACGGTAGTGACCCTGCACCGCTTGTTGGGTAGATTCAACCCGGGCAATGGCTTCAGGCTCCAAGCTCCTTTGCAACCAATCGTTGAGGCTGGTGTCAGCGGCCAGGAGCATCAGGGCCAGGGATTTCTTGGAGATGGGTGCTTCGGGCAGAAGGGCGGCTATCTCCTGCCAACCTTCTTCCACTTTGCCATCGTATGACAGCGAGAAAGAAGGGAGGTGTGGCTGGGAGATGTGCTGACGCAACTGACGGAGGCCACGGCGCTGTGTGGCTATGGTGGGGATGGCTGGCACACCCAGGATCTGGCCCAGCAGCGAGTGATCAATAGAGATCCCTCTGCTTTTAGCCTCATCCTCCATGTTCAGGTCCAGGACCAGAGGGAATCCCATCTCGGCCAGTTGAACGGTCAGAAGCAAGGCCCGACGGAGGTTCTTGGCGTCGGCCACCTGCACTACCACGTGGGGCCGCTCCTCTAGAAGGATGTCGCGCGTTACCTTCTCGTCCTCCGACATGGGGATCAGGTTGTTGACCCCCGGTGTGTCAATGACAACGCTCTCCTGCCTGTCGAAATTGGCCCGGCCCTGAGTAACCTCCACTGTGGTGCCGGGGTAGTTGGAAACGGTCACATAGCGACCGGTCAGGAGGTTGAAGATGACTGACTTGCCCACGTTGGGATTACCGACCAACACGACCCGATGGCTGTCACCTGTTTCTGCCTTTCGGCCTGCCGCCTGATGGCAATGCATCTGCTGTGTCTCCTTGTCGCTATTGCAAATCATTTGCAATAAGGGTTGAAAAAAAGAAGAAGCCAGGCTTGTTTTATAGTATAGTTTGGATTCCAGATTCTGTCAAATTCGATTGGTGGTGTTAGTAGACGCCGAACTCTTCGACCGCCTCGAAGAAGGCTACGATGTTCTCCCAGGGGACATCGGGCTCGATATCGTAGGCAGGAGAGATGATCAGGCCTCCTCCTTTGCCCACCGTCTCTATTCGCTCCCTGACCTCCCGTCTGATCTCTTCGGGGGTGCCCCAGGCCCAGGTTGTAGCGGTGCCCACTGTCCCCCAGAAGGCCAGGCGGTCGCCGTATTCGGCCTTCAACTTGGCCGGGTCCATGACATCTGGTTGCACCGGGTTCAAAACGTCTACCCCTATCTCGATCAGGTCAGGGATGATGGGCTCGATGTAGCCGTCGCTGTGGTAGAAGACGAAAATGTCAGGCTTTGCCGCACGGGCCAGTTGGATGATGCGAGCCAGGCGCGGCTTGAGGAACTCCCGCCATGTCTCGGGACTGATGATCATCATGGTAGGCATCCCCACATCATCATCCAGGGCCAGAATATCTACCCCCGCCTGGGCCAGGATGATACAACTATGCACAGCCATCTCGGTAATCTGATCCAGGAGGTAGCTGGCCAGTTCTTTGTTGAGGATCAGATCGGTGAGGAAAGTCTCAAAACCTCGCAGGCGCCAGGCCGTCTCGAAAAGTTCGCCTCCTAGGTGGGGGGGAGAGCCCATTACGGCCAGGCCCCTGGCCTGCCAGGCTTGCACTTTTTGGTGAAGCCCCCGGTAGCGGTACTCAGCCGTCGTGTCTGGCAACGGATAGGCGCTCAGTTCCTCCACGGTCTTAGCAGATAGCAACGGTCTTAAACCTTCGATCTCAGGGTGGTATCCCCACTCGTGGTAGGTCTGGAGAGCCCGCACATCGCCGATTCGAACCTCTACTGGCAAATTTTCGAGAAAGCGGATAAAATTATCTTGTTGCGGTGGTGGCTCGAACTCCGCGAAGCGGATCTCCATCTCAAAATAGTCCTCAGGCTCCTGGGGGGAGGTCTGAGGCAAACTGATGGGGAAGAAACCCAGCATCTTGGGTACCCGATCGGGTTCGCGGCGGGCCAGCGTAGTCAACACCCGTTCTCGGGGGGACATCGGTTTGTTGCTG
>JBHIDP010000265.1:0-3488 GCA_046760185.1 Anaerolineae bacterium | reverse complement strand
TTATCCGCCTGAAGGCTCCACTCCTCCACAGATTTTAGCCAGACTCAAATGATATCTATTGCATTCTGACTTTGCCCCGATTAATCGGGACTTTGCTCTTGTAAATGGGATCAAGAGCGGGAAGTCATTATTGCACGAGTACTTAGGTATCAGCGGCTTCGCTATGCTCAGGGCTCGGTCGAAGAGACCGAGCCCTGAGCATTTAAGGGCAGGGTACTCCCGTTAAGCAAAAGGGGAGAAGAGTGATCGAGGTACGATTATATGGGGTGCTCCGTCGCTACGCGGACAACAAGGAGGTGACCGGCGACTCCATCGTCTACGTGCCGGTGGAAGAAGGGGACACCGTCCAGGACGTGCTCAGGCGCATCGGCATCAATCCTCAGGAGGTGAGCAACATCTTCATCAACGGCACCTACTCGCGTACGGCGTTGGGGTCGGAGGTGAAGGATGGTGACCGCCTGGGCGTCTTCCCCAAGAACATGGGGTTGCTCTATGTGTGAGGCCGATGGTCGAAGTTCATCTCTATGGTAAGCTAAGGCAGTATGCGGCGGAGCAAGAGGTCACCGGCAGTTCGATAGTCGAGGTGTCGGTAAAGGAGGAGGCCACCATCGCTGATGTGCTACGGCGCATCGGCATCCACCCAGCGGAGGTCAGCCATCTCTTCCTCAACGCCCAGTATTCAGCCCTGACCCGGCGGGTGCAGGATGGCGACCGGTTGGGTGTTTTCCCTAGAGACATGGGTTTGCTCTATCGGCAGTACTTCCCCAAGTTCGAATAAGCAGAACTCTGTTCAAGATTCCGTGGTGAGGGGGACTTGATGGTAAACATCGAGGTCAAGCTCTACGCAACCCTAAGGAAATATCGCCCTGATCTCAAGCAGGGTGAGGCTCTATCCCTCTCCCTGCCCGAAGGAACAACATTAGAGCAACTGTTCAAGCAAGAGCTGGGAATCCCCTCTGAGGAAGTGAGAACCACTTTCGTAAACGGTAAGGCCAGGGAGGACAGCTACGTTCTGGCCGATGGCGACCAGGTAGGTGTGTTCCCGCCGGTGGCCGGTGGCTAAGACATGTCCTCCATCGTCTTGACTGTCACCAGGGGCTCGCCCAGCGCCTCCCCCGCATCCTCCATAAGAGCAGCGTGCAGGGTCTCAAAGCGGGTGAAACTGAAGGCTTCCATGTAGAGTTCATCGGCCCGCAGCTCAACCGTGCCAAAGGAGAGTTCTCCCCGCCCTTCCTTCAACTTGCGGGGCCAGCCCATGTAGCGACAAAACAGGGTGGCGGGGCTGTCTTCCACCGTGCGCCAGCGCCGGTCATGCAGAAGGGCCGTGCGCACTACCTCTCGGTCGAGCACCGGATAGGTGACACTGTGCACGACGATGGGGGACAGTACCCCGTCGTCTTCCGGGTCCAGGCAGAAGTAGCCTTTGTAGTTGTTGTGGCAATCGCCGAAGGTCAGGTCGCTACGACACGGGCATGGCGCATCCAGAGGCACGGGGTACAGAACCACCATCTGCAGGACTAGCCCCGGATAGTCGGGCTCCGCAGCATCCGGGTCCGGTCGCCAATACACTTCGATGCTCAACACGCTGGGACCAAGGTCAGGCGTAGCGGTGCTGCGCGTAGCGGCCCGCCGACGTGGGCGCGGCTTGCGTCGTTTGCGTTGGGTCATGGACTACAATCTCCTGCGATCATCCCTCAATTTGGTATGGTGACGTAGCCAGCCTACGATTCAGATTCCTGGCGAAGGGCCAACAATGCTTCCAACTCGTGTAGCAGGAGCAAATCCTTGCCACGACCGACCGCACGCTTGGCTCGGATCAGCCCCTCCAGGGTCATAATGCGGCAGTCTACCCCGTACAGTTCAAGGGTTTCTGAGTTTTCCACAACCTCCTCGTAGGAACTGAACCCCGCCAGTTCACCCCAGAGGTCAATATCCCCCACATCCGTTGTCAACGTGAAGTTCAGACCGGCACGCAACGTCGGCCCATCCAACTGGAACGGCAGACCTTCAGGTGCGCCTCGCAGCCGGGGATGAAACGGCGCCAGAGCGCGGGTTAGCCGTTCCAGATTGGCATCATGGCGCGCGTAGCATAGATCACAGTCTTGTGTGACATAGGCGGAACCGTGTGCTACGGCCGCTATCCCGCCAACGAGGACGAAGTCAACCTCGTTTTCGGAGAGCGCTTTGAGAATGGCCTCGATGTCGAGCATGATCTACCTCGCTGACGAAGCTTAAGAGCGAAGCCAGAGCCCGTTTATGAGCTTCCAGTCGCTGCGTTGGGGACAGCTTCAACCGCTCTCGAAGTAAGCTGAGGTCAATTCCCTCTTGCTCCGCCCATTCTAGCGTAGTCCAACTCTCTTCTTGCAGTGTGTACTGGGTCATGGTCTTGCTCTCCTCAGCTAATTGAAGGGCGTGCATAATTCCTAATCACCCCTTTGAGGCAGGAGTGCGGTCGCAAGCGCTCACGTGCGAACTCGGTTAAAGCACGCTCTGAGAACATACCCTGTGAGCGCTTGCGAGGACGCGAGTCGCCCCACAAGCAGGCTCGCGCCCTTCGATCCTTCGGCAAAGCTCAGGACAAGCTACGCTCAGGACGAAGCCTGCACTCCCTTTATGGTCTCAGGGCAGTTTTAGATTATCACCGAGGCATCCTGCCCATTTATGCACACCCAGCTAATTCCTGACTTGAATTATACCAGAGTTGACCTTCACTGACAATGGAGTGATGCCGCGGAGGTTGACACTAATAGTTGCTCTTCATATCTCGTGCACCAGGTCTGCGATGGTACGACGGGATGTGCGACCAGGCCGCTCGGCGGGGTAGCCTATAGGTAGGATGGCCACGGGGATAAGATCGCCAGGGGCCCCGACAACCCGGGAGACGGCCTCATCAGAGAAGGCGCCGATCCAAACGCTTCCCAGGCCCAGGGCGGTGGCGGCCAGGTGCGCGAATGTGGTAGCGATGGTGGCGTCCTGGAGGCAGTAGAGCCTCACCCCTCGCTGACCATACCTGACAGCCGAGCGGGAGGGGTTGGCAAAGAAGACCAGGATCAGTGGGGCCTGGGCGATAAAGTCCTGCCTCCCGGCTGCGCGTGCCAGGGCAATGCGCTGTTCGGCTTTGGTAACCAGGTAGATTTCGTAGGCTTGCAGGTTACCGGCCGAGGGCGCGCTGTTGGCTGCGTCCAGGATGGCTCGAACCTTGGATTCCTCCACTGCTCTGCTCTGAAAGGCTCGGATCGAACGCCGTTTCTCCACAGTTTCAAAGAAGTCCATCTATGCTCCTTTTCTCTATAGCAAGCCTCTGGGGCAGCAGGGTGGGATCGTGGGCCTCAATGCGGTCCAGAAGAGTATGAAGATCTTCGAAGAGGAGTTCACTATATCAATCTGGCCGGTCAGGCCCTTCTGGAAGAACTCCTGCGACTGTTCAATCGTGCCCAGTTTGCGGTGCAGGTAGACGTAGGGGTCATGCGCTTGCTTGAGGGTACCGT
>JBHIDP010000264.1:0-3494 GCA_046760185.1 Anaerolineae bacterium | reverse complement strand
CGTGGCTCTTGTCCACATTCTCCTTCACCCAGAGGTTACGCAGCAACTCCTGGGGGCCTGGGGGGGCTTCGTCGCGAGCGTCTCGACGAAGTCTCAGCCGAGCGGTGTCCACCCAACTTTCATTGATCCTCCCGCCGCAGGAGGCGACTTACTGCGGTGCTTCACCATCTTTTGAAAGGGCGAGGGGTGTGGTATAATCAGGTCTGATGTTGGAAGAACTAACCAGGATCGGGTGTGACGTACTGATAATCGGCAGCGGTGGGGCTGGGCTGCGGGCAGCCATCGCCGCCAGGGAGGCGGGGGCCGACGCGCTGCTGGTCTCCAAAAGTCCTCTGGGATTTGCCACCTGCACCATGTATGCGGCTGCCGCTTTTGCTTTTGCCGTCGTCGGTGGGATGACGGAGGAGGAGCATTTCGAGGCCACCATGCGCACCGGCAGGGGCCTCAACGATGAGAAACTGGTGCGTATCCTGTGCCAGGAGGGCCCGGCGGCGGTCAGAGAGCTGGAACGGTTCGGGGTGGAACTCCGCTACGGGCGGGCGGGGGCTGACACTCGGCCCTATGTCACCCACCCATTGCGGGGCGGGGAAGGCATCACCCGGGAAATGGTGGCTTACGCCAGGAGGATCGGAGTACGGGTGCAGGACCGGGTGATAATCGTCGAATTGTTGAAGCAGGATGGAGAGATAGGCGGGGCTATCGGCCTCGATGGGCGGACCGGAGACCTTTTCTGCTACGAGACCAGGGCTGTGGTCCTGGCCAGCGGTGGGGTTGGAGCGCTTTTCCCACGTACCGACAACCCTCTGGGCATCACCGGCGACGGCTACGCTTTGGCTTACCAGGCCGGGGCGCCCCTGCAGGACATGGAGTTCGTGCAGATGTACCCCACGGGGGTGGCCGAGGGGAACCGGCCAACGGTCATGATCCCGCTGAGCTATATGGACTTCTGTCCCATCACCAATGTGGAGGGAAAGGAGTTCTTGCGGGCCAAGATGGAGGAGCTAGGCATCAAGGATGGGCGAGAGGCAAACCTGTACATGAGGGACCTGGCTACCCGGGCTATTGGTCTGGAGATCTATAAAGGAAGAGGGGAGAGTGGAGCGGTACTGATGGATTTCTCTCAGGTCACGGCCGAGCAGTGTGAGAAGCACAGGATCCTCGGATACTTGATGGAGAAGCTGCTGAGGCGTTTCCCCCATCGGGAGCAGCCACTTCACGTGGCCCCGGTGGCCCATCATACCATGGGAGGGGTGAGGATTGATGAGTCGGGAGCTTCAGACCGGCCCGGACTGTTCTGTGCGGGCGAGGTGACGGGAGGTGTGCACGGGGCCAACCGGCGTGGAGGCAATGCCCTGACCGACACAATGGTCTTCGGCCGGCGGGCTGGGGAAGCGGCCGCTGATTGGGCACGGAAGAGGAGGGAGACCACTTCCAGGCCCGTGACTGCTCTGACGGAGGCCAAAGATCGGTTGAAAAGGCTCATCACTCAGGGACGGGGAAGTGGGTGTTCTCCCCAGGAGTGGCGTGATGCCGTCCGAAGGGTCGCTGGCGATGACCTTTTCATCGTTCGCTCGGAGGAGGGGTTGAAGGAGGCTCTGCAGCGTTTTGAGGAGCTTGGTAGGGAGACTGTTTCTGCCACTCGGCCTCGGGAGCTGATGACGTTGTTGGAGGCTAGGAACTTGCTAGCGGTGGGCGAGCTGATCGCCCGTGCGGCCTTATACCGCCAGGAGAGCCGGGGAGCCCATTTCCGAATTGACTACCCGGAACAGCAGGACGATGAATGGAGTGGGCATATTCTACTGCAAAAGACGCTAGAGGGGGTTAAGGTTTCCTTCAACGAACAGGTTTGACCAAAGTAAAAAAGGGGATGCTCTTGGACTGCGGTCTGCAAAAGCATCCCCTCAGTGTCTGTGTGGAGGTTCTCTAATTCATGTAGGTCTTCAGCTTGCGGCTGCGGCTGGGGTGGCGCAGCCGACGCAGAGCCTCTCCCTCAATCTGGCGGATACGCTCCCGCGTTAGACCAAACTTCTGTCCCACCTCCTTCAAGGTGTAGCTGTACCCATCCTCCAACCCGAAGCGCAGGCGCAGGATACGGGCCTCCCGTGGGGTCAGAGAGTCAAGAGCTTCCAGCAGGTCATCCCTCAGCATGTTGAGGGAGGCGACATCGGTCGGCGATGGTACATCCTCGTTCTCGAGGATGGTCCCAAGCTCGGTTTCCTCCTCTTCCCCCACCGGTTTCTCCAGGGAGACGGCATGGCGGGAGACGCGCAGCATCCAGCGCACTTTCTTGGGATTGATATCAAGCTCTTCCGCCAGTTCCTCCACCGTGGGCTTGCGCCCCAGGTCCTGTTCAAGATCGCGCACGACCCGGTACATCTTCCGTAGGCGCTCATTCATATGTACCGGTACGCGGATGGTCCGGCCCTGGTCAGCGATGGCCCTGGTAATAGCTTGACGAATCCACCAGGTGGCGTAGGTGCTGAAACGGTGCCCTCGCCGGTAGTCGAACTTCTCCACAGCCCTCATCAGACCCAGGTTCCCTTCTTGGATCAGATCCAGGAAGGGGACTCCATGGCGGAGATATTTCTTGGCTATGCTGACCACCAAGCGGGAGTTGGCTCGAATCAGATGCTTGCGCGCTCCATCCCCGGCTTCGATCTCTGCCTTTAACCGTTCCCTCTCGGCTGGGTCGTGACCATCACTGGTCAACAACTTCTCGGCCTTCAGACCGCGCTCCATCCGCTTGGCCAGCTCAACCTCTTGCTCAGCAGTCAACAACGGTTCGCGAGCCATCTCCCTCAGGTAGAGGCTGATAGTATCGTCGCTGGCGATATCGCTCAGATCGAAGAGCTCTTCTTCCCTCGCCAGCTCCTCCTCGTCGGTCGTATCAAACCAGGCCTCATCCCTATCTTCCTCACTATCATATACATCCACACCGTTGTCGTTGAGATAGAGGAAGACCTCTTCCAACTCAGCCAGGTTCTCCTCAGCTTCTGGGAAGACTTCCAGTATGTCTTCGGAGGTCACATACCCTTGTGCCTCCGCCTTTGCCAATAGGTCTGTGGCTGTTTCCAGCTTCTTTTCCTTCAGTTCCATAACCCTTCTATCACTTCCCCCGCTATCCATTTTACTCTCTTCAAATGAGTCCATTGAAAGGTTGCTCCCCATCTGATGGTCATTCCCCAAAAAACCGGCTACCGCTAGGCAAGCAGTTGGCCGGTGCTAAATTTTGCTGTGGGCGGCGAACCACCCTCCTCACCTTTCCGCCATCAATCCTAACTGCTTTGTTTAGCGGATTCTCTAGCAGGCCTCCTTTCCGACATCTGGCAAAGGGTAGAAAAGCGGCCGATATAAATAGGTGAGGAGCCACAGCTCCCCACCTGGCAGGACTACTTAACAACTGAGAAGTGGTAGGAAAGCCGACTGGTGAGTATCGGGCAAAAGACACAGGCAGTGTAACCTGCGATTGACCTAGGAGCTGTTGGTCTGGTGGT
>JBHIDP010000263.1:0-3498 GCA_046760185.1 Anaerolineae bacterium | reverse complement strand
TGCCGACCGAAGCACCACCCACTCCGACTGAGGTGCAACCTACATCAACGCCGGTACCGCCGTCTGCCACCCCCATCGCACCCATCCCCACACCAGGACCATCCGTGCAGCTACGGTGGTACGGCCAGAGCACGTTCACCTTGACCACGCCGGGAGGGGTGAAGATCCTCATGGACCCCATGGGCCCGGAGACGGGCTACGGCCTTTCTCCTATAGAGGGGATCAACGTTGTCACCGTCAGCCATGAGCACTTCGACCACAACAACATCGCCTTGGCCACCGGTAGCCCCACCGTCCTGCGCGGCCTGGAAGCTGGTGGCTGGGCCACCATCAGGGAAACGATCGGGGACGTAGCCATCCGCAACGTGGCTACCTACCACGATGAGAGCAGTGGAGCAGAGCGGGGCTTGAACAGTATCTTCGTCTTCGAAGTGGGCGGGATGCACCTGGTGCATCTGGGCGACCTGGGCCACGTGCTCAGCGCAGATCAGGTGGCGGCCATCGGTCCGGTTGACATCTTGATGATCCCGGTCGGTGGTGTCTTCACTATTGACGCGGGGGCGGCCACCAGGGTGATGGAGCAGTTGTCGCCGCCGGTGATCATCCCCATGCACTACAAGACCGCCGACCTGTCTCCGGGCCTGCCTCTGGCCCCCGTGGACAACTTCCTGTCAGGCAAGCAGGTGCAACGGGTGGGCAGCAACACCATCACCATCGCGGCGGAGGCGCTCCCCGAGGCCCCCACGGTGATGGTGCTTGATTACGAATAAAAGCCGATCTCACCAAGGGGGACCTCTCACGCCGGCCACCGATCTTGAGGGAGGACGGAGATGACGCAGATTGAGTTTGATCGGCGCCTCTTCGGTCTGGGGTTACAGGTCACCGGGGTTTCCCTTCTTCTCATCGTCCTGGTGGCCGATGTGCTGGAACCAGGGGTCAATCGCTCCTTCTGGCTGCGCGCTCTGGTTACGGCCGGTGGTTCAGGGCTGGGGATCGCCGGCTGGATTGTCTACATCGGCTTTTTCTTTGAGCAGAAGTAGCCTGCCATTCAGTATGACGTATGGCACCCTGCTGGATTATACCCTGACGAAGATTGATGCTACCCTGGAGAGGGCAGGAGGGGCCTTTCCGCATGTTACGAGCGGTGGGCGCTGGTCCTATAATTCTGATGGCTACTGGACTGGGGGGTTCTGGGTAGGGTTGCTTTGGTTCGCCTACCTGCTCACCGGTCAGCAGGGGTATCGTCAGAAGGCCCTGGGGTTGATGGACAAGATCGCTGGGCGAAAGGACCGTCCCGATGCTGACTTCGATCTAGGATTCCTCTTCTATCCCTCTTTCGTGCTGGGCTACAAGATCACCGGCCATGCCTCACTTCGCACCCTTGCCCTTCAGGCGGCCGAGCGACTGACCACCATGTTTCACCACAAAGCTGGCCTGATCTACCATGTCTACGACGAGCGGCTGGCCGAATACGGCGGTCAGTTTGGCAGCAGCATCATTGACGTCATGATGAACCTCTCACTGCTGTGGTGGGCCTATGAGCAAACGGGCCAGGAGCGCTACTTCGAACTGGCAGATGGGCATGCCAGGCGCTCTCTTGATACCTTCATACGGGACGATGGCTCCACCTGGCATGTGGTTGACTTCGACCTGGCTTCGGGACAAATCCTTCGTCGGGGGACCAGGCAGGGATACGCCGACACCTCCTGCTGGTCCAGGGGACAGGCCTGGGCCATTCATGGATACATCCTGGCCTACAAGTTCAGTGGCGATCCGCTCTTCCGGGAGGCTTACGAACGACTTTCTGACTACTTCATCCGTAACCTTCCGGAGGATGGCATCCCCTTTTGGGACTTTAACGATCCCAACATTCCGGACACGGTCCGGGATAGCTCTGCGGCGGCCATTGCCTGTGCTGGCTGGCAGCGGCTACAGGGTTTGGGTCTTGACCCAGAGGGGCTCTACACTGCCACCGTCCGTCGTCTATGGCAGTCACTGGAAGGAGGGTATCTGCAGCCAAGGGATCGGGACGGGATACTGGGACATGGGTGCTTCTACAAAGCCAGGGGCCTTGGAGTGGATGAGGGCACCATCTGGGGCGACTACTACCTGCTGGAAAGCCTGATGGATGAGCCCTACAAGATTTGAGGGAAATAAACGATTCTCTTGACCGATGGAATCAGGCGTGGTAGAATAATTTTAGGCGAGTGAGGAGGTATTGCCTTGCAGAAGGAAGTGATAGTGCGGGCCAAGCTCCCAGCCTTGAAACCATTGATCTCCAGTCTGGCCTATGAGCATTATGGCCTCTCTGTCGTTGAGGAATCTCTCTCCTGGGGAAAGGACGAGGAGGAGTCTTCTACCGTTCTCAACGTGGACAAGAGAACGAATGACCCGGGGCGGCTTTTCTGCACTATCGGGCGTATCCGCCTGCTGTCCCTGACTAGAGGGCGAACCCTGGTCACCTTCCTTTCAACAGTGGATGACGAGGCGCAGCCCACTGCGGAAGAACAAGCTACCTTCGCTGCTTTTCGAGGAAAACTCCTTGCTCGTCTGGAGAAAATCGGTCTTGAGGATGTCAGTCCGGTGGCCGTGGGTGCATCGCACGCGGGACTCTCGGAGAGAAAGAGCACCATTTTCACCGAAGGGTCTGAAACTCCCCTTTCTGTGTTACTTGGAATAAATAAGAGCCAGGGTGAGTCGGCTGACGAAGAGGGGGGAGAGGAGACCGGGTAGATTTGAGATGCCGCTCGAAAGGTGTTGATGCTTCGACCGAGAGAGCGGCTGCCGTTGTTCGCTAGAGGTCAGGAATGAGAGGAGGGACCAATGTATCAGAAAATAGTCATTGCCGGCCATCTGGGGAGCGATCCGGAGATGCGCTATACCCCAAGCGGCACTCCCGTCACAAATTTTAGTGTAGCCACCAATCGGCGCTGGACCGACGCAGAGGGTCAATCTCGCGAGGAGACCACCTGGTTCAGGGTCATCACCTGGGGGAGGCTGGCCGAGACCTGTAATCAGTACCTCACAAAAGGGCGCGCCGTTCTGGTGGAGGGAGAGAGACTGAACGCCAATCCGTGGATCAACCGCGAAGGTCAGGCAGCGGCCACCCTTGAACTTACAGCCAGGGTGGTCAGGTTCCTGGGCGGCCGAGAGGAGCGGGAACTGACCTTCGGTGAGGAACCAGAAGGACCGGAGGAGATCACAGAGGAGTCGCTTCCTTTCTGAAAGGTCGCTATCTTCTGATCCGGCTGTCCTCCTCTTCCAGTAGAGCCTCCACCTCCTCTTTGGTGACTATGGCCAGGTCACCGGGTATGGTCCTCTTTAAGGAGGCCATGGCGCTGGCGTAGGCCAGTCCCTTCTCTATCCCTTCGGTCAGGTAACCGTAGAGGAAGCCGGCCATGTGAGCGTCACCAGATCCGACCCTGTCCACAGCCAGGGTCGGTCTGGCCTTGCCCCAGTAGACCTTCGCTTTGTCCCGATTAATCGGGGCTTTGTCCC
>JBHIDP010000262.1:0-3517 GCA_046760185.1 Anaerolineae bacterium | reverse complement strand
TGCTACAGAGGGGTGTCCCTTCGGGCTGAGCCCTTCGTCCCGCAGTTCGTCCCGCAGTTCGTCCCGCTCACTGCGGGGCTCAGGACAGGCCTCAGGACGAAGCCTCGCCCCGTTCCACACACCCATCACTGCCCGAAGCGGGGCGGGGACGCCCCTTGGCAGCAGGGGAAGGCTTTCCTGATCCCTCTTAACCGATTTGAGTCTGGCTAAAATCTGTGGAGGAGTGGAGCCTTCAGGCGGATAAAACCGGCTCACCTGTCCTGGCGCACAGGTGCCAGGGAAAGCCTCGACTCCCACAAGTTTTGGCCACGCTCAACCGATTTATGCAAGGCTCTCAGGATATTGTAAGCGTGAACTAGCGGCTCTTCCCAGCACCCACCTGAACGCCTACAGGATATTGGCAAAGAGGGGGCTCGCAGGGACATGGAGGATATGCCCACGAGCCCCTTTTTTGGTATGGGGATGAGTCTACCAGTGGTATTTGACAGATACTACCAGGCCTTGGAATACATCAAGTCCTTTATCTGGGGATCGGCTGAAGCGTGCATGCCCCCTCACCTGATGGGGCGCGTGGACCCATACTCGTTGCGACCGAAGAGGACGAAGTACTTCTTGCAGATGATAGGCGATCCCCAAGAAAAATTGAGGATCATTCACGTGGGCGGGACCTCAGGCAAGGGCTCAACGCTGACTTTGGCCGGGGCCATCCTGCAAGCAGCCGGCTTCACAGTTGGCACTCACACCACCCCCTACTTGCAGACTCCTATCGAGAAGATGAAGGTGAACGACCTTTACATCTCCCCCCTGGAGCTGGCCGATCTGGTGGAGGAGGTTAAAGCCTCAGCCGAGCTAACGCTGAAGGAGAACCCCTACGGGCTGCTGTCCTACGGGGAGCTTTGGGTGGCCCTGACCTTCTCCTACTTTGCCAGAGCGGCTGTGGACCTGGCCCTGATCGAGGTAGGAGTGGGAGGACGCTACGACTGCACCAATGTCATCACTCCTCTGCTATCGGTCATCACCACCATCAGCCACGACCACACTGACGTCCTGGGAAAGACACTGCCGGAGATAGCCTATCATAAGGCGGGAATTATCAAAGAGGGGGTACCCGTTGTAACCGGAGTTCAGCAACCCGAAGCTCTGAAAATCATCCGAAGGGAATGCCTGGAGAAAGGGGCCGATTTGATTGAACTTGGAAAGGAGATATCCTACAAAGTAAGGACCGTTGATAGTGAAGGGGGAACATTTGACTACCGTGGACTCCAGGCTTCCTATCAGAGCCTGAGGGTCCGTCTTCTCGGTGGACACCAGATCGTCAACGCCACGCTGGCTGTAGCCATCATCGAGTCTCTGGCCAAATATCACCATCTCCACGTCCCTGAGGAGGCAGTTCGCCTCGGACTGGAAAAGGCGCGAATCTACGGTAGATTGGAGGTGATCCAGAGGCAACCAACAGTGATCCTGGACGGGGCCCACAATGAGGAAAAGGCCCGGGCCCTGCGAAAGTCCATCTCGAATCTCTTTGGCCCAAAAAGGCTCATACTGGTCATTGGCATTCTGGAGTCGAAGAGTGTTCCCGATATCCTGGCTGAACTGGTGCCGTCGGCCGATGTGGTTGTCGTCACTGCTCCGGAGGTAATGGGAAAACCGGCCACCCCTCCGTCGGAACTGGGTCAAGAGGCCGGCAGTTTTGGCAGGGAAGTGGTGGTTATCGGCGATCCGCTGGAAGCGATCCAGCATGCCCTTGACATCGCCAACCCTGAGGACTTGATATGTGTTACCGGGTCGCTGTACCTGGTAGGCGCAGTACGAAGCTTCTGGGTTCCTGAGGCAAAGATACTGAAAACCGGCACTCTAGACGTTGATGAGGCTTTGGAAGTGGGAGCCAGGGGAGCTTGAAAGGGAAGTCCTTGACAGGGGAAATAAAGCTTGATATAGTGTATTTGGTAATGCTGTAGCAGCCCTACATAACCGACGGAGGAGAGACAATGAAGTCCTACAAGCTGATGATTCCGGGCCCAGTGGACCCCACCGACGAGGTCCTGGCTCAGATGGCCCTCCCTGTGTCGCCCCACTACGGCCCAGAGTGGGCAGAACTGTACGAGGAGACAATCGGCTACCTCAAGCAGGTCTTCCAGACGGAGAACGATCTATATCTCATCGTGGGACCAGGCAGTGCTGCCCTGGATGCAGCCCTTGGCAGCCTTCTGGCTCCGGGAGAGAAGGTCCTCATCTTGGCCAACGGCTTCTTTGGCCACCGTTTGGCCGAAATCTCTAAGGCCTGCGGCCTTACCGCTTCGGTCCTGAGTTTCCCTCTGGGCCAGCCCATCTCCCCAGAAGAGCTGGCCAGTCGTCTCGGGGAAGAGGAAGGGATCAAAGCTGTAGCCGTGGTGCATCACGAGACCTCCACCGGGGTTCTCAACCCCCTCCAGGACATAGCGAGAGTAGTCCACGAACATGACCTGCCCATCATCGTTGATGCCGTTTCCTCCATAGGGGGCACACCACTGCCGGTTGATGATTGGAGCATTGATTTATGTATCTCCGTAGCCAACAAGTGCCTGGAGGCACCTCCCGGGGTAGCTCCAATCTCAGTCAGTCCCCGGGCCTGGCAACTGATTGATGCCAGGAGCAACCACCTCAGATGGTACCTCAACCTACAGACGTGGCGGGAATACGCCGACAAATGGGCAGGCTTCCACCCATATCCCACCACCCTGCCCACCAACAATGTCCTGGCTCTACGCGCCAGCCTGCAAATCATCCTCCAGGAGGGCCTGGAGGCGCGCTACGAAAGATACGCCCAGGCCGCTGGTAGAGTTCGGCGTGGCCTGGAGGAGTTGGGGTTTGAGATGTTCGTGGAGGAGAAGTACGCCTCGCCTCTGACGACCTCTGTCAAGGGGCGACCAGGTGCGTCCGTCAAGGAAATCATAGGGTTCCTCAAAGAGGAGCATGGCATCTTGATCTCGGGCGGAATCGAAGAACTGGCCGATCGAATCTTCCGTGTGGGCCATATGGGCAAAGCCGCTTCACCGGAATACATCGTCGCCTTTCTGGCCGGGGTAGAGGATTTCCTCGAACGCAAAGGTTTGAAGAGTTGAATGAGGAGTGTGGTTGGAAGGCGGAGTGCAGGCGCGAGCCTGCTTATGAGGCGGACTCAGGCGGACTCGCGTCCGCATTCCTCATTGAAGTTGATTAGCAAGATGGAGAGGAACAAGAGAACTGTGAGCCGGCGGGAGTTTCTGAGAATGCTGGCCTCCCTGTCCGGCCTTTTGGCTGCTTCATCCCTGCTGGAGGCCTGTGCCGCACTGGGAGAGGCAACGCCGACAGGCGAGGCAGCCAAACTTCCGACGCCAAGCCCCTCTACAAAGCCGACCATTGCGGCACCAACGGCGACAGTCGCTCCCGAACCCATACCCATGAAGGAGGTGGAGATGACCAAAGTGGCTTTCGTCAAGACCGAGGATCGCGCTGAGGGAGTGGGCAGAGCCCTCGACCTGCTGGGCCTTAACCCGGT